>JAQUXM010000042.1 GCA_028692415.1 Syntrophomonadaceae bacterium
CCGATATTATTAACCAACACATCCTCTCCCTTTTCAAACAGGAAGAAGTCAATCATTTCGTCTATAGTTCTCTCCATCAACCCACCGTCCTTTTGCACTGGTAAAGGAGAACTTCCATGTGGTCACTCCAACCATTGACGTTCAGAACTTTATAATAAACGTTATCAATCCTGAAATATGGTTTGTTACTAATTTCCTCATCAACATCACAGAAGGCTCTTTTTGATATTTCCAGAGTTATCCCATAATCGAAGGTGACTTTAGCTGAATACGGCTGAACGTCAGCATAGATTGTTTTGATTGGTGCTGCATCTGGACTTTGTAATATTTCAATCGTTGTATCATGGAACATATTTAATACCCCACCTTGATTTTGGGAACCGGCAAAGCTGATTTAATATACTCCGGAATACCCCCGTCCTCAAAGGTAATACTTCTTTCACCCTGCACTTTTTGCTTGTAACCTACACTGTCTCTATTGTTATAAAGGTAAACAGCTAAATCAGAAATAGTGTCATCATATTCTGCCGGTAATTCCGTCACATTACAGTAGCCCAGAGCTATCTTTAATGCTTGGGTAATAAAGTGATTGAGAATATCATCCTTTGAAGCATCAGCCGTATCAATACCAAGTAACATTTTTACGACTTCCAGCATAAGCTACTCCTCCATTTCATTTTCATTTTGAACATCCAATGCTATTAAGGATTGAATAAGTTGCTCCTTTTTATAACCTATGGCATTGAATCCGCGCCGTTTGGCTAGTTCAACTAAATCTTTGTAATTCATCGCGTCATAATCCCCTGGTTCTCTTGAATCTTCAACTATGGTGTATCCGTTTTCGCTAAACCAAGAAAGAAGGTGAGGGACATTGCTATCCCCCACCCCATTTACAAAGTTTACACCTGCGGATATACCGTTATATTGGTTATTATTACAGTATATCTTCGCCATGAAATTACCTCCGTTAAGCTACTTTTATATTCCTGAATACTCCAGCACTCTTAGTTGCCTTTAATGCCACAGCTGCCACCATTTCTACTTCCCCATTCTTTACTGCGCCAGAAGTTGTAAAGTCAGGCAACCAGATCTTCACCAAGTCCTGATTAGCAAGAGATACTGCATGGAAGCCATCCAGTGCTAATCTGGCAGCATAAAGGTCAGTCAATCCTGTAACTGTATCTGTGCCATTGGGTTTTCTGGTATCTATTATTGAAACTACAGGATTATTGCTTCCTACCCTTGCACCCAGGTCAACCAGGACAATGCCATCATAAGCATCTACTTTTTTTCCAAAGGCATCTTCACTTTGAGTGAGATATCCGGCTCTTCTGGCTACCGCTTTTATTTTGGTAATTAGCTTTGAATTTCCACCCAGGAATGTAGGTGTACCATCAAGATCGGATAGAAATTCATCAAGCAAATCCAAGAACTGCTTGTAATTGGTATCCAGTGCCGCAGAAGTTGAAAGGTCAATGGAAGTTGACGCATGATATTCAGTGCTGGAACCAGTGATTGCTTTGTTCAATCCATCAAAGGAATTGGCATCTACCGCTGAGTCGCCATTAATAAATGTGTCGTGGAATAATGCCCTTGCTGCTTTGACCTTCTGCTGGACTTGAAGATTCACCTCATCTACTAGACCTCCGGTATTTGCAACTATCCTATCAATTCCAAATGAACCGCCAAAGGGTTTAAGTTCAACAGTGTATCTGTCTTTGGTTACCTCTTGGGCGGTATATTCATAATTAATTGCTCGGAATGCTGCTGTTGGCTGAGTAATTAGTCTTGTATATCCATAGGTAAGAGTTGCTCCATTGGTTCCTGGGGTTACCGCATCATCAAAGGTAATGTTGTCCAATATATATGAACTCTTTCTGAATTCATCAATTACCCCTGCCTGGATATCGTCCTGTGTGTTTAATTTTGCCTGTGCTAATGTTATCGCCATATAATTAATCCCCTTTCAAATTAAGCATTATTGCTTGAGTAATAGTTCTTTATAGCATCATTCAGGTTTTTAGGTTGATTATTCTGATTAGTACTGTTAGGTGGGGTATAGCCGGTTGACTTCAATCTTTCCTCAACCGCAGTCTGTACCGATGCAGAATATATCTCTTCAAACCTGCCAATATTGGTAACAGTGGCTTCCTCATTATCCGAAATAAACAAGTCAACTATATTGGTAATAGGAAGCTTCTTATCAGCGGCAATGGTTAAAGCCTTGTTTTTCAAGACTTCCCTTTGCTTTTCCGTCTCCATTTTCTCAATCTTTGCATTAAGTTCTCGGAGCTGTTTCTTTTCCTCAGATTCCTCCGGATATAGATCCTTGATCTTTTTATCAATTTCCTTTTGCAGATTGTTGTCCTTCCAGGTTCTCAACCCCTTATCGAGATGCTTGTCCTTTTCAGCATCCAGCCACCTTTTGCCATCATCATTTTCACTAAGATATCTCTGCACCCCTTCAACACCAATTAAGCCCTGAAGATATGCTGCCAGTTCCTTTTCGCCCTTGTTTTCATCGATATACTTTTTTACTTCTTCAAAATTCATAAATATTCTCCTCTCAGATTTGCCCTCCTGACTCATTAGAACCAGAAACGCTTATTGAGCAGTTTAAAGTCATGCTCAGGACATATTTTTATCTTCTTTCATAGCGAGGACAAATGACTTCTTTGCATCTGAACGATTGTTTGCATTCATGCTTGCATCTTTCGCATTTTGGATGGTATTGAATTTTCCCCTCGCTGTTGATCCAGAAGATCATTTCTTCTTTTTCTGAGTTACTTATTCTTGCCAGGTAAATTGCACCTCCTATCCCCCGTTAAAACGGGCAAATTAATTTCTATACTAGAATAGCTGTAGTTACCATAATTACTGGGTTATTGGCACTTCTTTATTGAATTCTTTATTTTCAAATTTGCGATATAAGGCCGTCAAAAAGCAGAGGTGGTATATTTACCCTACCTCGTTCAAAACAAGGGCATAAATCGCCTATATATTGCTGTTATATAATCACTTGGTTCTAGATTGTAGAATTGCTTTCTGATGTTGCATTATTTCTTTGTTGTTCAGCATGAAACTTATCCAGTTCAACTTTTGGATTTTCGATAAATGGCAGGATTGTGAGCAGGGTTTCCTGAGAGCATACCTCTTTGAGTTTTACTATTACATCAGCCAAACCAACCAGATCGGTAGGTAGATTACGGGTAAACTTAACTGCTACATCTTTATAATCAAAGAACCGGCCTTCTTTTTTGGCAACAAAGATGAATAGATTCTTGAGTCTTTCCTTAATCACCTTTTCCATGAAGGCTTCTCGCATGGCTACCCGGTTTTCAAGGTTCAGCAGTTTATTGCGTAAGGCTAGGGAGGATGTGTTTGAAGCCCAATTTTCATTGAAGTTCACCTGATCCATCATGTCATAGATTTTGCGTTCAATGTTATCAAGCTCATTTTTGACGAAGGAATCATTTATGTCCTTGGTGAGCCATTTTACTGCGCCACCCTTTGGTACCTGGATAATGCCCATAGATTTCATTTTGAGTAAGTCCTCTTCCTCAATCTTGGCATTCTCAATAATAAGGTAAGCGTTTCTATGGTCAGCAATTTCATTAACTAAGTCTGAATTTAAGGCGTTATATGCATCAAACAAACTAACTACATCTTCGAATCCGCTTTTACGCTCACTGTTGGCCGGGCAGACAGTAACGGGTACTCTGCCAAAGATATGACTGTGGCTTCCTATCAATTCAAGTTCTCCGCCCATTATTTTATAATGGAGGATATCAGAATTCGTATATACATCGAGATATGCGGTATCATCGAACCTTTTCTTAAATTTGTGAATCGCCAGCAGAGTATTCCTCTCAGTAGTTCCATCCTCCAATACATAACATTCAAGCGAAGTCAGGACTGTTGCACAGAACTCCCCTTCGGTATTGATATAATTTAGCTCATAGCTCTCTCCATAGATTTCGCTCTGCTTACGAAGGTTTATATTATGCTCCTTGTCCCAATGGCTGGTGTTTCTGTCGATGCAATCAATAATATTCTTGTCATCGGATTTCGATATAAAATTAACAGGCTTGCCCAGAAGGTAGCCTGTTTCATTGTCTATGAATTTCCGGGGGAAGTTAAAGATCAATTTCCTATTGCTCCGGCTGTCCTGCATATCATAGTTCTTTAATATGCTGTGGTTGCCTTCGTAACAGTCTTTGAATTTCTGCTTGGTGCTGGAGTTATGATTTAGCTCCGTTAAGCATTGGTTTATCAGGGTCTCGTTTATTTGCAAAGTATCACTTCCTTTTTAAAAATGGGCAAAAAAATATCCCATACCAAGTCGGCATAGGATAAAAATATTAGTCATTATTGCAATGATATTCCACATAATGTTTATATTGTTCTGATGTAAATATTTGATTACATCGCTTACACCTATAACTTTCAATCATATTATTAGCCCCACACCTTTGTCCCTCACAAAAATCTAAATCACACAAACAATTTACTCCTTTTTTATTAATCTCGACCATATCATTTTTTTCGCACTTTGGGCACTTATCCATACATATACACCTCCGCTAACATTATTTGTTTTATCAAACATATTAAAATAACAAACTCCTATCATAGAACCTCAACCTCTGTACCCCCTGCACCAGTTGCACAGCACCATAAAGACTATCTGGCGCATCATCGTGCTTTGCACCTTTATTATAATCCTTTACCTGGTTATTATATCCTATATTGGAAGAGTTGAATAAGATGTGTCCTTTCTTAATATCAGGTTCGAGGGTAATAATCCTCTCATGTTTCTGCCCTCTGGCTACCACTTCATCAACAGGAGTATAGATTTTATTCTGCCACAACTGCTCTTCAAACTTTTGTTTCATATATGACTGAGCCTGGGTAGCTTCAAATCCTATCTTATCAACCGGAAATAGCTGCAACTTTTCAATTGCTACCTGGAATAAATCATCGGGAAGGAGTTTATGGATGCTGCCATCAATAACATACATTTGACTGGTTTTCTTATGCTGACCCAGAATTGTAATAGCCGAATAGTCATTTCTTTTTGCCGCTTTGATTGCCGGATCAATATACATGGCAATTTCTAATTCCTCAAACTCCGGTAGTCTATCCCAGAAGGATAGGTTCTGGAAAATATAATCATCTGTGCTTCGGGGATCATTCTGCATTTCCTTATGAAAGGACTTATCGCCCATAGCCTGTTTCTTGCACATTAGATAATAATAATCAAGATAATCAGACCAAAGTATCTCCGTCCCTTCCAGCATTTCATCCTGATTGGCATAAAAAAAGGACTTGGCAGTTTCAATTCTATCCAAGTCCTGAAGATTATTATATTTCGATTCCCACTCGGCCCAGAGGTCATCTCTTGCCGACCAACTGATAATTGATGCTTTCTTAATACTGCGTACTCCCGGAATCTTACCTTTTAACAAATCGGCCATCAGATCTTCTTCATTCAAGATGGTTCCGACAACCAGTATATTGGTGTCTCTGGTTCCTATAGGAATTACAACATCAGTGAACGTATTTTTAACCTGTTCCCTTTTTGCTTCTGACTTAGCGGTATCATCCTTTAAAAGATCATCCAATAGAACAAGCTGTGGCCGATGGTGTTTAAAGTGGATGCCTCTAAGAGAACCATCTATTCCCCGAATCATTATACAGGCATCTATGCCACTTCTGCTTCTAATCCAGATTTCATTGTTGTTCCAACGGCTACCCTTATATATACCGAAATCTTCAATTAATAGTTGGTTGTTATCAAGCTCGTCCTTTATCATATCAAGGAAAGGCAGGGCTATCTGCTCTGTTGCTGATATTATCAGCGTGAACTGCGATTTTCCGTAAAGTGTTGAATATAACGGGAATAGAAAAGAGTTGATTGTGCTTTTACCATGTTCCCTTGGTAATCCAAAAGCTTCAATCAACCCCGTGTTGTCCAGCATATATTTCAATTCTTGAAATAGTTCTCTGTGAAAACTGCCAAATTCTCGATCAAAGTATTTGGGGAAATAACACAGAGCGAAGTATTCTATATCCATCTCACCAAGAAGTCTGCGTAGCTCAGAAAATGAAAACTCCCCAACCAATTCTTCAATCTTGGTCGGGGAGAAATATTTGTCCAGATATTGCTTTAGCAGGAGGTTTTCTTGGTGATGGTCTTGTTGTTCAAAGTCAGTCAATAAACATCACTCCTTGTATTATTTTGTTATAATATCATTAAAGTTCCATAAATAAAGGAGAAACAATACATGCGAGTTGAGCCATTTGATAGTAATACTTTACAGGCAATATGTAAGGTTATTGCAGATACAAGAGAAGGTTTAACAGGTTTTCAAATCGGTGAAATATTATACAAATTGAACATTGATGACCCAGATCCAAGCATGACAAAATGGAAGAGACTTTATTCCGCATTAAAAACCAAACAGGATAGAGATAGATGTGCGAATAATATTATCTTGTTTTTAAAAGAGGCCATGCAACCTGTAAGATACATTGATAATCCAGGTAATTTCAAATACCAAAAGGATAGATTGAATTCCGTATTAGCTTTTGCTGGTCTTAAATTTAATGATGACGGTAATGTATCAAAAGTATCCAAAGTAAACACTATTGATGAAGCCCAGCTCCGTGCTAACAAACTCAAAAAAATCTTAATTGATAGAAAAGTCCATTCAGATGTCCTGAAATTCTGCAAAGCAGAACTAATTGCCGATAATTATTTTCATGCGGTATTTGAGGCAACAAAAAGTGTAGCTGATAAAATCCGGGATAAAACGGGACTAACTGATGATGGGGCATCATTGGTTGATTCAGCGTTTGGTCTAAAAAATCCTTTACTAGCGTTGAATAAACTTCAAACTGAAACTGAACAATCTGAACAAAAAGGTCTGATTAATTTAATAAAGGGAATCTTTGGTATATTTAGAAACACTACGGCTCATGCGCCTAAAATTAAATGGTCTATTGACGAACAAGATGCTTTGGATTTATTAACAATGGTTTCATATATACACAGACAGCTGGATAAAGCCGTTCCAACAGGGAATAAACTAACGCAATGAATTATACTGCAAAAATTTCCACACCCTTTGCTACCGCCCTCATTTGCACAAATAGAAGCACCCCTCCCATCAGGAAAAGGTGCATATCGCTGAGAGCAGGGATTTATCACCACTCCAGGGCTTCAAGAGCATCTTCCTTGTCCTGCTCGGTTGTGACGGTGTAGAGGTTAGTAGTTTGGATATGATCGTGGCCGAGTATCTGTTGGATGGTTGTAATTGGGGTATGTTCCTTGACCAGCTTATATCCAAGGGTGTGCCTAAGCCGGTGCGGTGTTACCTCAACCCCTACTCTTTGCCCATACTTCTCAAGAATCAGGTTTATTGCATTCCTTTTCAATGCTCCCCTTTGCCCTATTAGCAGGAAATCACTATCACTTTCAGGTCTAACCGCGATATAATCATGGATTGCTTTGCGTACATCTTTATTCAGTGGCAAGGTTCTGTTTATATTTCCTTTGCCTAATACCTTGATTGAGCCTTTACGTTCGGTGATATCTATATCACTAAGCTCTATATTGCAGAGTTCAGATACCCTAAGCCCTGTTCCCAGCAATAATTCAATGATACATATATGAAGTGGATTGCGGTTGCGGTGGATCTCAGCCCGGAGCTTCCTTAAATCTCTTTCCTCCAAGCCTTGATATTGGCGAGCATCCCGGTTCTTTACCGCTTTTATATAAACCTCAGCCGGAATTGTACCGGTTTCATATAACCATTTGCAGAAGATATTCACGCTGGCAATCTTCCTGTTGGCTGTAACCACTGATTTATTGGCAGTTAGTAAATGCTTCTTGTATTCAATGGCATCCAGTTCGATAAGCTTATCAAGCCCACAGTCTGTCCTGGTGCTATACCATGCAATAAAAACCTTACTGTCCCGCATATAGCAGCCAACCGTATTCATGCTGAGTTCCTGACTTCGTAGATATAGCTCAAAACTGCCCATATCAAGCATAAAAAAACACACCCTTTCTTATTTGGTGTGTTCATGTTCCCTCTGTATAGGCGTTTAGTCAACTGGAGACATAAGACTAATTATGTATTCTAATCGGGCTTAAAACGGGCAGATTATTATAAAATACTGGCGTTTATCTCGGTAAATACTGACGACATAAGATTATTGCCTATATCCTCTTCATTCTTTGGCTGGTTATCCTGGCCTTCAGTTATGGTATATTCGCCTTCAATAGCATTACTGTTTATCATCTCCAGGAACAGACGCTTTCTTGTTTCATCATTTTGGCTGGTATCAAGTATGATCTCTTTCTTGTCAGACCATTCCTCCGGCATACGATTTCTAAGGAAGAATGATATTGCCTGAGCAGAGGGCGGCTGGTGGCGTTTGGTCTTTTCGATCTTGGTTCGCTTCTTGCCATTTTTATCCTCTTCGACAGTGGTTTTGAGTTCTTCATAATCATAGCCGGTGCAGAGCTTAATTAATGATTTTTCCACCTCGTTACATAACACAGACCTGCCCATAGTTACAAGCTCTGTGAGTGTTTCATGCTCCCTGCAGTAACGATACCAAGTATCAGGTGACATCTCAAGTTTCTTACAAATTTCCCTTACGGTATCTCCCTGCATTAACCATTCTTTTATGTCCGAGAGACGGGGTAATATGTCCGTATCATACCTGCTTATTTTATTTGGAATTCCTTTTCTGCTACCGCTCATTTTCATCACCTCCCCTAAAACTAGACAAAATAAAAGAGTCTCACTATATTCCTATAGATAAGACCCTCATATTCCACATATCTTAATATTCCGGCAATTCTCCCAAGTTATCCTTTTTAGTATTGTTTGCTTCAGTTTTAATAAATTTCTCATTATCGACTTTGTAAACAATAACATCTGCTCCAATTTGCCAATTCCCATCTGATTTTTTTGTTATTGTAACAACTTTATAATTTGCTTCGATTTTAGATATTATAGCGTCCCTACTAAAAGTATAACTTCCGTTAGTACTGTTATTCTCAATTTTATATGCATGTACTTCTTCAATTTTTGAATGATCACTATCATATCGAACTTCATATATTCCATAATCAGCCATGGTATCACCTCCTCTCATTTTACTTTTTCTACAATAAGAGGTGTATACCTGCCAATTACAACAATTATTTTGTTTCTATACAATCCCACATAATAATGAATTTTTCTTCGTATATGAGCCTATTTAATATTGACAAGGCAAATTTCCCATGAAGAGAATCATCTAACCCATAAATTTTGCTAATCTGCTCGCATACTTCATTTAATTTACATACGTCATTTTTCACTTTATCAAACCCATAAATTCTAATCATATCCACTGCCAAATTTGATAAAGTTATAAATGTTTGTTTAATATATTCATCTTTCATTACTATACAACCTCCGTAAATTCTTAATGCCTTTTTACATCTACAATTCTTTTGGTACTTATCCGCAAAAATATTGTTCAATAGAATTATTAAAAGGAGCCTCAACCGAAGCTCCTCATCCACTTAAATCCTTATTTCATTAATCCAATCTTCTCATCAAACTCTCCAATCAAATCCTCATCCAAATCCCAGAACCTGACCAGCTCAACGTACATATCCCTAATCTGCTTCAGGTCATCCTGAGCATCACCTTCTCCCAGTACACAAACCTTCTCAATTGCGGTTGCCAGCAATCCCTTCAGGGTTTCCCTTATTAAATCTCCAGTTTTCATATTCCAATCCCCTTCCGTATTTGGTTAGGTAGCACATTAACTCTGAACCGAGCCAATAGTAAAGCGGAATTATAATCTTGGCCTGTACGCCCGACATTGCCACCTTATGAAACAACTACCCACCAATAAAAAATATCGCCCCACACAAGCGAACGTGGAGCGATATAATCGGAAATTATTCTACTCAGCACCTTCCTTTACCGGTTTGCTGCCACTCCTGAAAGCAGAATTACCTTCTAATCGTTCAAGCAGTACCTTCCTAGCAGTTTTATATTCATCCCCTATCATCCCAAGCCTAATCAAGAATACCCTGAAGGTGAACTTCGGATTATCGCTTTCAGTTTTCTTACTGCTTGCTGATTTCAAGCTAAGAGCCAGGTTATTCAGCAACGTACAAAATTGTTCATATACATTGATTCTCTCCGCATCCAGTGTTGCATTGAATAACCGGAAGATAACCTTATCATCAGTTACCTCAATATTCCCATCCTCAACCCCAAAGGCCATTAATATTAATTCCCGTTTGCTTTCAAATACCTTCCCCAGATTTTCCTTTGATTTATCTGTATGTCCAGAGCTATCAATTGTAATGGTCAGCTTGCAACTATCATTGATTATTGCTCCAGCTTCAATTAGCTTATCAAATATGTCTGAATCAAAAGCATCAAATTCAATCTGCACCTTATAGCCTTCATCGGCCTCTCCTTCTTTTGCTTCAGGTACAATACTATCGTTAAGTTGAACCTTCCAATCCCCAATCGTAAACAGCCTGTTAATGCCACCCCGATATTCCGGTTTGATGTTTAAGTGGTCACCAACAATACCAGCAGCAACCTTCCTTGTAATTCCCGTCAGACCCATTTGAAACCTCATCATAATAAAAGCCCTCCATTCTTAATTTGTGTAGTCACATTAATCACTCTAAGAGACACATAAATCAAGTAATACAGGGCTTTATAATGTTTTGAAACTGGCAAACTTTCCTTGATATTTGTCACATCTTTGTACAACGACATTAGCTGGGGTTCACTTCAACCTGCATTTCCTTAACGAAAGCATACCATTTGAGCCCGGAATGAAAGTAAACTTCCTCTTTGAATTCTCCGTTAATAATAGTTATAATATTGTTAATTATATGGAGGTGTTACTAGATGTCGAACATATCTAAATTACCTGACAATAATTTATTATCTAATATGTTAAATACAATAATGCAACCTGAAACAAAATCATTTGAAGGTATTGTAGAAACTGATACTTCAATCAATGGTCTTAAAATAAATAATCACCCTGGAGGGAAAACAGCTTTTTTATCTTCTTTTGATAAAAATATGTCTAAATCCGAAAGACGAGAAACCGTTGATTCTTTATTAGATAAAGGACATCTTCAAAAAGATATTGCTAAAATGGTTGGTAGATCACAAGCAACTATTAGTAGAGATAAACATAAGAGATAAAACAAAAGGACTTTTATTATATTTTCTTTGTTATGCATAAACAAGTGATTACTCGTCCTAGTCCAGAATGCAAAACCCTACACATTTACAATTATTAATATCGGCTTATCTCTCCTCCGTTCACTGTCCCTTACAGAATAAAAATTGCTGGTTTAATTAGACCGCAATTTGCTCATTTATTATGTCCGCATATTTTATCTTCTTTCCATCCCTCATCAAATACACATTAGCGTCACTTCCGACCTTTTCAATATATCGCTTTATAATTACATCCGCATATCTGGGGTCAAGTTCCATCATCATGCAGCGTCTATCAGTGTCAACACAGGCAATCAATGTGGTTCCAGAACCACCGAATAAATCAAGCACAATATCTTTTATATTGCTGGAGTTTTTAATTGCCCTTATTACTAAATCTACGGGTTTCATGGTTGGATGCAGCTCTGATATTTTGGGCCGGGGTATATCCCAAACGTCACATTGTTTCCGATCATCAAGCGGATGTAATCTTGCCTGACCATCTTTCCAACCGTACCAGATCGGCTCATATTTTGTGTGATAATCTTTCCTTGATAGCACCAAGCTATCTTTGTTCCAAATTACAGTTGAACTCCAATGATAACCATTATCCTTTAAGGCCAGCATCATATTGCCCCACTCCTGGGCAGACATAACAACATAGGTCATGCAGCCATCCTTGGAGAACTGATTCATTACCTTGAATGTGGAACTCATAAATTCCTTAAAATCTTCTGTTGGCATGGCATCATTCATAATTGTTCTGGACTTCCAACTTGGATGGTCGGTTGCACCGTAGTTTACGTTCCATGGCGGGTCGGTGAAAACCATATCTGCTTTATCATCCTGCATTAACATTTTTACATCATCTTCTCTGGTCGAGTCACCGCAGAATAATCGGTGTTTGCCAAGAATCCACACATCACCTTTTTGGGTAACCGGTACTTCCGGTAATTCTATTTCAAAATCATCGTCCGGATTCTCTCCTTCGGATTCTTCCTTTAGTGAATCCATTAAACGTTCACATTCACTCAGATCAAATGCAGTAAGAGACAAATCGTAATCAGCCAATTTCAAATCCTTTAGTTCCTGAGCCAACAGTTCAAAATTCCACTCTGCATATTCGGCAGTCTTATTGTCAGCAATCCTAAAGGCTTTAACCTGATCAGGAGTAAGATCATCCACCTTTATAGTCGGCACTTCTGTAAGTCCTAGTTTTTTCGCAGCAAGTAGCCTGGTATGCCCGGCAATGATTTCATTTTCATTATCAATTAGAATAGGATTCTTAAACCCGAACTCTTTAATGCTTTGAGCAACAATATCTACTGCCTTTTCATTATTCCGCGCATTATTCGTGTATTGTTTTAACTTTTCTATATGCAGTAATTTTATTTCCAATCAATTTCACCAACCCTTCTAACCCTTGGCATATGGCACAACAAATGAATCCATAAGTGCATACAGCCAGCATTCCAACACAAAAATGCAATGTATCCTGAGCAACTATTTTCAAAAGTTCATTCACAGTACTACTCTCCTTTCCCAAAATAAAGGAGTGCCGTTTTATCGACACCCCTAATAATAAGTTAAGCCACAATACTAACCGTTATTTCTTGCGGGATATTTTTTCCCCAGTGTTCAATTCTCACAAATTTCCAATCATCATTAATTTTAATTGTATGATCAACTGATGGAATATTTATATCTTCAAGCGTAACTGTCTTATAATTAACACTTTTTAATAATCCACCCACTTGAATAGCATCACATGCAAGATCTTTACTATCTTCTAAAAGCAAATTATTATGCAACTCCATGTAAATCGATTTGCTCAATGATAATAGGGTTTCTAATTTGGCGATATTATCTCTGACCAATGGACTGCGGCTTTTCAATAACTGCTCGATATTAAAATCAATATATTCACGCTCATCAATAAGCATCAATTGGTATGATTTAAAATGGTTGTTCACTGCCTTGTTGAAAAATTGTAATTCCATTTCTCCTTCATCGTCTTCATCAATTGATACATATAATCCCAATTTATTTACAATGCATATTTCCGTCAATTCATCCTCTAATTCTTCAAAGTCAATATCCATAGTTGGCTTCAGCTTCATGGCAAATAAATTGCGGCCACGACTGCCATAAGTGTAATTTCCCGGATAAATGGTAACATGTGATAAGTTAATATTATTCAATAAATCCTTGTCCAAAACATCTAGAAACTCATATACTTTGCCCTTTACGAAACTCTTGATTTGAGATAACTTCTTATTGCTGTTCACTATTTTCGTCCTCCATAAAATAAATTTAAATTAAAAAGCTGCCTACTCAGAATTTAAATAGACAGCTATAACGCATATTCTCCTTATGATTGACCCACCAAAGGTGGCTCAATCGCGGGACTGAAAAGAAAAATATATATTGTTGTTATCTAACTGGCTAGCAGCACCTCATTCCAATCCTTCTTCCCTTTTGGCCTATTTACCTTTATATGATATGTTTCATCTAATTTATTTTTTACATCATTAATGAACTGACTGGCCGGATCATCATTGTCTACAGCTATAATTATCGTATTTACATTTGGGTGACATTCCAAAAACTTCTCCACCGCACATTCATGTAGCCCACCTAAAGCCAATATATACCTGTCCCTGATAGATATATCATCATGTAGTGCGATTATAGACAGGGCATCAATCGGAGCTTCTACTATAATTACTTTACTTGATTCTTTTTCAGGTGCCAGTAGCCATCCATAATCAACATCACTACCTTTTGATCTGCCCTTGAATGGCTTACCTGGTAATGTACCTCGCAAAATTGCTCCTTTAAATTGTCCAGTGTGATCATAACAAGGGAACACACAATTGTTCCGGCTATCCTGGTAGAGCAACTTGCTGTCAATTAATTCGCTGATTAATTCCTGCGGTAATCCCCTGCTCTTATTCAAATAATCAATCACTTTATGATTATCTGCTGCCATTGATGGTAACTCACATATATTTATTATATTTTTTCTTTCCAGCCCTGCGCACATCGCATTGGCGATGGGCTTACCCAGTCTATTCTTTTTCTCATTACCAAATGATAATAATTCCTTGATAGCATCCTTAAATTTCATTTCTAATATTTCAACACAAAAGTCAATTGAGTTTCCCTTTTTTTCAGATCCAAATTGATAAAAATAATTATCCTTAATGATTAAACCGGAGTAGCCTACTATCCTATAATTTCCATCTCCTTCCGGTTTTAAGTCAAATCCATTGGATTCACAATACTCTACAAGACTTACATTTCTGGCCTGTTCTATTTTTGATTTTGAAATAGTCAATTATAATTTCCCTCCCAAATAAAAAATGCCTACTCCTTTATGGAATAGACCGTTATTTTAACATTGATATAATTGGTGTTTATTTTTCGTTTCTAATTTAGAATGCGGGGCGGTAGAGCGTTGAATTGTTTATTATTAATATAATGTTTACAATTATATTAATTAGTGTTAAAATAATTATAAGTAAGCATAACGTGCATAATTTTGGACAATTTCTTAATTAATATGTATAATTATAGTTTTGTCCTTTTTTTTGCACCATTTTTATGTTATAAATTAGCAACTAATAATCCCTTATTAACCACAATATTTCTTCTGTTGATAATCTCCTTAACCGATTTATTTCGCTTAAAACTCTTCCAAGTAACATTAAACTGCTCTTCAAATCTGGTAAGCAATTCTTGCTCGCCAATATTGATCTTTGCTAGCCACTCTATGGATTTGTTAAAATTGTAAAACATTATGTTCTTATGCTTAAGCTTTACAATAATATCTTCATGTCTTATAAGGATTCTTTTGAGATTTTCTACACTTGTTTCACACAACTCGGCAATCTCTTCATAGGATACAATCTTATTATTTTCGATTATGTCAGCCCAATTATTTAGTCTTTTTACAGCCGTATCACTCACCTTATTAGGGTTTTTATATTCAAGATTAAATTTATAATTTCGGACTCGAATATTCATAAATTGGTTTTTAAGGATATCAAATATTTTCTTATCTGTTGTAATCACATAATAATCCGCCTTAGGATTTGTATTTCTTTGAATCCTTTTAAGACCTTGATAGATGCTGGATACTTGACTTGTCTGCCTTAATTTCTCCAATTGTTTATTTCTCATCATTTCTTCTTCTGAATATATTATTTCTTCACCGTTAATTGTCTTCGGCAAAGTAAATCCAAATGTCTTATAACCTGTTCCAGGATCTTTATAATTGGAAAGATATATTTCCTTATTCTCCAGCTTCTCTTTTGTCCAATATTCATATAAAAATACGTAGTACGGGAATATATTTTGTGGTTGCTGGATGCAGTAACATTTATTATAATCTCCCCAGATATTTCTACCCCTCATAGCAAAATAGTTAATTGAGTCAATTGGGCATATATCATTATCATTTAATTCTTGTTCATTTCTATGATTCATATCTTTCAGCTTTTTGAACTCATCATCTATATGTTTACAATCATCTTTGTTATCTAGTATTAAAATTTTATCTTCATCTGTTACTGATTCTACGATTTGTTTTAATACATCTCTTTCAAAATCAGCATAATCTTCCTTGCCACTTGTTGTACTTTTATTTTCACAATCGTAGTACAGCGTACATTGAGAATGATCAACTAATCTTTCGGATTTTTCAATGGTAAATAGGTTTTTGTCCAGTTGATATAATTCATTGAAACTAGCCGAAGCATCCAGCCAAATATTATCTCTTAACGTAAATGGTTGTATATTCGAATCGTACCTATATAAACCGTTTTTATATGCAATAACGTTTTCATCATTATAAAATTTTACTATTTTAGTTACCTTATCAACTATTTCTTTTGTAACATATTCAGGATTATCATTAACCTTTAAATCCGGAAATTTATCCTTTAGCTTCTCAATGTATCTATCATCAATGGCTTTCTTAAGGCAATCTTTGAAACCATTCATCATTTGGTTTAACCAATCAGCATTTTTCACCAGGGAAACTCTTTTCATCTGGTCATGTTTAGAGGCTAAGGATGTTCTAATATCACCAACAACCTCTTTAAAGATTGATTGACTTTGGTTTGAGAACTTTAAGTATTTCTCTTCAATCAAGGCAATTCTGCTGACTGTAATACTATCGAATGTTTCATAAACAAAATCTATTTCTTCATCAATAATCAAAATCTCTCTGTTTCCAAATAAATCTTGGCCAAGTTGCTTATCTCTACATATTTGCATATACATCGATTGTGTAATAATTATTGCCGGATATTTCTTCATCTCAGCAATTTGATTTTTGTCATGTTTATCGAAACTTTTTGCTCCGTTAATACCTGATTCTCCGTTGATGGCAATAGCAAATTGTTTATACTTCTTTTTATGCTTATATTCCGAATCAAATTTATTGATTTTATCCGCTACCTCTTTTCCTTCTTTAATCATTTTAATTACAATTAATGTTTTCGGATTATTTTCAAATGGATTTGGTGCACTTCCGACTAGATATTCAATACTTTCTGAATTATAGTTATCAACAATTGCTTTACAGTAATTATATGTTTTTCCTAATGATGCTTCATAATCGAACACTTTAAACTTCCCATATCCTGTTTGGCCTATTTGAATTTGGTCTATTAGCGGGGCAAATATTTCCTGCCGCTGTTCTTGATTTAATTTCGTCTCCATATATATTGTTCATCCCGCCAGTCTTACGCCAATAAATATTTTTGGTTATTGTATTCTTTCATGGCATTTCTTAACTCTGGTGAATCCTTAAAGATATAAATCTTTCTATTTGAATCCTTCATGTCCAACTTTTCACAAACTTTATGAAACCGATTAAACATGAGCCATCCGGCCATTCGCTCCTGAAGGATTACAATTGTTTCATTTTTCATTTCCATTCTGACCTCCTCAATAATTATTTGCAATATAATAGCAAGAGCCTCAGCCCTCACGCTGGGGGGGTGGATACCCCCCCCCTACTATTACTTATTGCTTATTTTAATTATTAAGGATTTCCTGGTCTCAGATATTTCAAGCACTTCATCAAGCTTAAACTCAAGATTAATATAATCTGTCAGCCGGATTCCTAGTTCCACGTTGTTAACATCTTCTTTTCGGATACTTGCCAGATATTCGTCAGCAGCATATATTACTACATCTTTATCCTTCATCTTTAACACGAATCCCGGCTTCATTTTTCCAATAATATAGTCCGGTTCTCTATCCTCAAGCTTAATTAGTTTTACGGAGTAATTGGTCAAAGGTTTAATACCGGGATCATAATTAACAGATTCTGATACAACAGAGTCTACCTCTTCTTCCCTGATCACATCCACATCGGTAAAATGCTGCCCCAATATGTTATAAACCTGATAATTACCATCCTTTAAGCCTGTTTTCACCTGAATATCACTAATCACGCCAATACCATCTTTTACTCTAAGTGCCCCATTAAATTCACGATCCAGATGGTTCAATTCCTTGACTTCCAGGACATCAATTTTATTCTCATCTTCTTTAGTCTTTAGGTTCTCAAGGATTCCTTCAGGAGCAATACGCCAAGGGAATGTATAGTCTTTATTTCTTTTAAAGCCGGAATCATTTTTATTCTTTGTGTAATTGTACGTGATCTCAACACAACAGGATGCCAACACCGATTCATTGCTGCAGACCTCCCTGCATTTGTTTTTTATATCATCATAAAACTCCCTGTACTCTTCATTTAACAGCGTTTGGGCTTCCTTGCTCTCATCTGATTTATCCAGCGAATTAATGCTTTTGCCCTTTTCATTTAACTCTTCTTTACGTTGAATATATTCTTCATAAATTGGCCGAAGTTCCTTTACAATATTGAAGAAGGTTCCGGTGTCAAACCGGGAGCTGTCCTGCAATAATATTTTTGTGTCCTGGATATCAAGATATTCAATGTTTATTACATCACCATAGCTGGTCTTAAATGTATTCTTAATTTTTTCCTCCAGTAATTTAACAAACTGATTAAACGGGCTTTTTGCATCATCTCGCTTCTGGTATGCTTTGGGATTATCAGTGTAATCTCCATATTTATGGCAGAGATAATAGGGTTTTCTCCAGCCAGCATTACTCAATTCTCCAGGTATTGATGCCTTTTTCATTGACTTTACACTATCAATAATAAGTCCCTGTAGGTATTTACATATGGCAGTTTCAAAGTCTCTTGATTCCAGCCCTTCATTCCTCTCCATAGCTTTGTTTGAGAAAGAAGTATTAATATTGGTGACCATCCCAGTAAGGTTATCTAGATTCATTAATTCATATTCCAGTATGCTATTCAAATCATAGTCCATTGGATCGGAAGTAGTTTTATCTCCAGGATTATATATTACGTCAGCCGAAATATGCTTTGCCCGCATGACGTTATTTCTTGTAACCAGCACCTTGTCCCCATCAAAATCAAGATTGAGCCTTGCCATTGATAAATCATATCCGGCTGGAAATTGACATACATTATTGAGATGCTTAACATATTCATTTTCAGTCTCTATAAATTCAGTTTTTAGCACTTCTGAATAATGGGTCAGTGGATTTCTTAAAATGATGTGTTCACCAGTTTTGCCAGCACAGAATAACTGGTTCTCTTGAAGGAAGCCTTTCACTTCTTTATAGCCAAAAGCATGTTCCATAAAAGCAATGCAATCTCCGGCAGCATAAATATAATTGCCCCTTATATAAGCTCGTCCAAGCAATAGGCTCCGCCATATCCTGCGAGCTTGATTGACGAGGAAGTTTCTGATATGAGGATCAAATAACATCCTGTGGTTTAAATCAATTGCTTTATGGATAACATTCACATAATCTTGGTCTTCCTTAGTCTTTTCCTGATTGGTTTCTATCAGGTTATCATCATCCTGCTCTTCGCTCTCATCCTCAGATGCCAGCATATTCAGGAATGCTTTTACATAGCTGATATTATTAGAGTTCTTTATTTCACTGCCAAGTTTTCCGGTTTTTTGGACGATTTTGCCTATATCATTGAAATCAAAGTTAAAGGCATAAAGATGCTGGTATGTAATCGGAGTATATATATCCTTTTGATATTTGGACTTGGTGTATGCAGCAATTCCGACCTTATCATATCCGTATTTATCAAGGCATTCATAATAATCCTTCATATCGGCAAATAACCACTGCTCTAATCCTTCTTTTGACTTGTCCAGTTTGGCCTTGAAGCAGGACTCGCATAGGATCATGTCAATCTT
>JAQUXM010000194.1 GCA_028692415.1 Syntrophomonadaceae bacterium
CTTAGCCACAAGAAAAATATCCCAACCAGTATAACAGCAAGAATGCTAAGCAGTATGAGTAGGATTTTCATATTTTGATTCGTCCTTTCTTGTGCTCAGGATACCATTATATACCGCCTTGTATCAGAATTTCTATATTTTACTTAAATCCGGTGCCTTATATACAGGTCTATTCAAGCATAAGTAAAAAATTATATTAAATGCTTTTTTAAGCATCGAAAGATACTGCGGAGCAGTTTCTTTCGCACTGCGCAACGAGGCGGGGATTAGAACCCGCCGCCTGTTTTGTATATGAAACCGACCGCTTAAAGAAGCGGGTGACATCTTTTTGCCTCGATATAATGATTTTAGGTAAATTCATAGTATATAATGTAGAAAATACTTAACCGGCAGTTATCCATTATTCATATTGTGGAATGAAAGCCATTTGCTTTAAGTTTTAAGATTACATATGGGCTGGAAGGTGATTCATAATTGGCCTCAATAGCAAATCCCGATTTTAAGCCGGGTAATCTTTCCGCTTATAATGATGGCTGGGAGCATATCAGTGATGAGTTAAAGGTTCTGGACCAGAAGATTCGAAGACAATTGCAATTGCAGCACTTACAGCAGGGTGATCTGCAGTTTAATCAGTTTAAAGGCTTGCTTATCTCCGAAGCGGAAATTGAAACGCTGTTAAATGATAACAGCCTGCATGAATATGAGCAGTACGAACCAGATGCACTGAGCGAGCTGATTTCCCAAATGGAATTAGTCCTGCAATCCCGAATTGAAAAAAGCCTAACCGGGGGAACTTTTCTTCCCCTGGAATATCTTACCCGAGTATTTGAGCTTAATCACTTTGAAGCCAATTGTCTATTGCTTTGCCTGGCGCTGGAGTGCGACCGTAAATATGAGAAAC
Organism: Syntrophomonadaceae bacterium; assembly: GCA_028692415.1. Lineage (GTDB taxonomy): Bacteria > Bacillota > Syntrophomonadia > Syntrophomonadales > Syntrophomonadaceae > JAQUBU01. The sequence continues at coordinate 902 of JAQUXM010000194.1, forward strand.
TATTTAGCTTTTTGCAGGATGATGTGAACTGCAAATACCCAACTATTGATCTCGCCCTCAGGTTATTGTGCAAAAACGGAGCAGACCGAATCACGGCCCGGCGTTCGTTTACGCCTGATGCTCCTTTATTGAAATATTTGCTGCAAAGCAGTGACGGTTCAACTGAGAATGGACACCGGCTTTTGGACCGTTTGCAATTAAACCGCCGCCTGGTTCATTATTTTCAAAACCCGCTAGGAATTGACCCGCTTCTGCAAGCCTTTACCAAGCTATTCATCCCGAACCATGTCCTGGAACCGCTGCTATTGGATCATGATGTGCAGTTGCGATTGCGTATTTGGTGGGAGAATATTTTAAACGACTCAAAGGCACGCAAGCCCCTGGCTCTTTTGCTGGGGCCTTCAGGCTGCGGCAAGAGTTTGCAGGTTAAACACCTCTGTGCCCATATGCAGACGCCTCTTTTCATCTTTGATCTGGCCCAAATGCCGGTTGATGAAAGGCTTTTCCAGATCAGTATGGACAATGTGGTTCGTGAATGTTTGCTAAGTGCTGCAGTTCCCTGTTTCCGTCATTTCAATGTTCTAATTCCCGAAGAAAACAATGAGAATGCCTTTAGGCAGGCTTTCGAAAGGGCGTCGATCGAACGCAGCAGCATTTTCATGAAAACCCTGGATGAATTGCCGGGTCCGATTTTCATTCTTGCCGCCAAACCTTTTCGCTATCCTGATTTTAATCAATATTATTCAGTGCAGCAGATTGAACTGACAATTCCCGGTGAACTGATTAGAAAAGAATTATGGGCACTTTACAGCCAGAATTATTCACCTCCGTCTGACATCGATTGGGGACAAATGGCCAGTAAATTTCGCTTTTCTCCGGGGCAAATCAAGAATGCCCTTCGCCAATCCCACGAAAGCGGGTATAGTCGATGCGTTGGAGATGATCAGATCAGCCTGGAAGATCTCCATCATTCCTGCTATGCTCAGGGTCGGCACTTTTTAGGCAGAACTGCTGCTAAAATCAATACGGTTTATAGCTGGCAGGATTTGATTATACCGCCGGATACCCTTGAACTTTTGACCATGGCCTGTAATCAAATGAAAAACCGGCATATTGTTCTGGGGCAGTGGGGGTTCGAGAAGCGCCTAGCTTATGGCAGGGGATTAAGTATGCTGTTTTCCGGATTGCCCGGCACTGGCAAAACAATGGCAGCCCAGGTCATTGCCCGCGAGCTTAACCTTGAACTTTATCGGATTGATCTGGCCCAGGTTGTCAGCAAGTACATTGGGGAAACCGAGAAAAACCTGCGCCAGGTTTTTGCGGAGGCTGAATCCAGCAATGCCATCCTCTTTTTTGATGAAGCCGATGCCTTGTTCGGCAAACGCTCGCAGGTCAAGGATTCCCATGATCGCTACGCTAATATTGAAATAGCCTATCTCTTGCAGAAGGTTGAAGACTATGACGGCATCTCGATTCTGGCTACCAATCTGGCCAAAAATTTAGATGATGCCTTTGTCCGGCGTATTACTTTTATTATTGAATTTCCCTTCCCGGATGAAGAATACCGCAAAAAGATATGGATCTCGATGTTTCCCGCATCCGCACCTATGCATTCCGAGATTGACTTTGATTTTCTGGCCCGCCGTTTTGAACTGGCCGGCGGCAATATTAAGAATATTGCGCTTGCGGCTGCTTACATGGCAGCTGAAGACCGCAAAACGATAAATATGAAACATGTTTTAAGGGCGACCAAATTCGAATATCAAAAAATTGGACGTGTTTTGTTGCGGGAAGACCTCGGTGAGTATTACTATGAATTATAATCATTAAATAAATGGGAGGTGTTGAAGATAGCTTCATATACTGCGATTGCCGATGCCGGAGCATCAATTATCGAACTGTTACGTGATACCATGACCCCCGAACCTATTCCATCGCCGGATATGATTGGTTTATGTTCGCCGTCTGAAACCGGTGACCTGCAGCTGGGGTTGTACCTGTATGGCATAAAAGAGAGCCGGGAATATAGGAACGATGGGGGCCCGGTTTTGGCTTTAAACCTTTTCTATCTCTTGACCGCATATTCCAATGCAGATATTCAACAACGATCTTATGATGAAAACTATATATTAGGAGCGGCCATGCAGGTATTGCGTGAGAACAGCCAAATTGACAACGCATATTTGCAAGGTTCTTTGGGACAGTCAAATGAATCGATTAACATTCAGCTATACTACCTGGCACCGGACGAAATGCAAAAAATTTGGATATTCCCCAATACACCGTATCGTACATCGGTAGGATATATGGTTTATCCGGTTATCATTGATATGGATGGTTTTGTTCCCGCGCCCCGAACCCGGTAATATTATGGAATCTTAGAGTATTTGAGCCGCCAGCGTTAGCGGCGGAATGGAGGTTAACATGGATAACTTTATTACCTCAACATTACGCTTGGGTGAAAGAGTATCACTGGTTCTGTGGCTCATTGATCAGTACACTGCTTTAGGCTGCAATGAACCGGATATTTCAGTCTATCTTAATGGAAAACCTGCGGCTTTCCAACGCAAAGCAGGCGGCTATCTTGTGTTTACCGAATTGCCTAAGGAACGCTACCAGGTCAGGATTGTTTCAAAGCGATATTTAAGCGAGGAATTTAATCTTCACCTGGATGATCTCGATCCCAAGGAACCAGTTTATTGGGCGGCCTTAAAGCCATCGCCCATTTATGAGTTTAAAACCGGGGCCACCCTGGTACGTACCTCGGTGTTTGGAGCAGACGGCAATCCTGCAGCAGATGCGGTTCTGACTGCCACCTTGCTAAACGATAACTGCGCCCGGGCCAGGCTGGGAAAACAGGGGACAGCAGCCGCTAATCTGGAACTGCCCTTGGTTGATGTTAACGGGCCTTTTGCCCCGGGTGATTTGCTGGAGATCAGCGCAAATAATAATGAAACCAAGGAAATCTGCGAAATGGCTTCTATGGGGGTGGGTGAAGGTGTTTATCGCATAAATAAGCCACTGCTAAACGACCATGTGCGAGGCGAGCTTTTGATGCCGGTGGTCTCAACCCGTCCAGATGAACGTGGCGAAGCAGTGCTGGCCTTTCGCAACTTTCGCCAGCACAACTGCGATATCTTGATAGAGGCATTGTTTGAGGACCGTCGGCAGGAAC
>JAQUXM010000043.1:0-8274 GCA_028692415.1 Syntrophomonadaceae bacterium
TTCAATAAATTCACCACTTATCCGGCATTTTAAAACAGCAAGCTTTCTTCAAGGTATCTAATGGTCTGCCAAGCCTTGAATTAATTCTATTTGACCAAAAATACAACCTTGGTCAGGAGTTCAGCTTCCGGGACTTCCATCGGTGAATTGTAATAAAACTCGTAACAGATACCCAGCGGAATATGCCCGTTGGTATTCATCCATTCAGTCATGGCGTTATAAAGTGGTTCCATCTCCATGTAAGGACCTTTATGCATTGCAGATACCCGCTTGCCTGCTGGGATCTCCCCCGGCTTGATTTCCTCTTGGCCAGGTAGTACTTTGGATACGGGAAATCCCATTTCCACATCCAGGTCTTCCATATCCATGTTGTAATAGGCGGCAAAAGCAGCATCAGCCGGCTGCTCTCCTATTTCATTCAGATAGGCGATAATGGCAGTATAAGCCTTGCCCAAATGCTGCGGCAAGTTGCTTACAGCTGTTCTGGTTCTAACCGAAAGAACCGGTTGTGCCCCTTGTTCACTTACTTCAAAATTGTAATCCATGTAAATTTACCTCCTTTTTACCTGATTCTAGCATCTTGAACCTGACAGCAGTATGGCAAGTTTTAAATTATTGTATCATATCGATTGCAAGGCCAGATACTTGCTAAAATATCTGGTTTTATGCGAAATGTTGTATTAAACTTATTTCCAGGTTAACAAAAAGAATGAAAGGGGTCGGAAATGAAAAAGTTATTGGTTTTTTCCCTGATACTTATTATTACTATAAGTATGCTAGGCTGCCAGAAGGAGCAAAAGGCTGTTAAAACACCCACACCGCAGAAAACCATTACCATTGGGGTTATGCCTGATGTAGAATCCATTCCATTTATTATTGCCGAGAAAAATGGTTATTTTGCCGAATTAGGGGTTACCGTAAAAATAGAGCATTTCAAAAGCGCCCAGGATAGAGACAGCGCTCTGCAGAGCGGAAAGCTGGATGGCGTAATAACCGATATCCTGGCAGTGGTTTTTAACAATGAGGGCGGTATTCCGCTTAAGATCTGCGCTAAAAATGACGGCAACGTGGAATTACTGGCTGGCAAAGATACTTCCATAAATATTATTCAAGATCTCAAAGACAAGAGCATTGGCCTTTCCAGCAATACCATAATGGAATACACCGCCGATAAAATGCTGGAAGCAGGTGGTTTAAAATCTGCTGACATTAACAAGACAGCAATTCCCAAGCTGCCCACCCGTTTGGAGATGCTGCAGGGGGGTAAGATAGATGCGGCTATTCTGCCTGAACCGCTGGCCGGCCTGGCAGTCAAAAATGGTGCCCGGGTCTTAAGCAGCACCGATGAACTGCAAAATAAAGCAGGGGCCATAGCCTTTACCGCCAAAAGCCTGCAGGAAAACCCCGATGCGGTTAAAGCAGTTTTCAGAGCCTATAACCAGGCAGTGGCTTACCTGGAAAAAGAGCCGCCCGCCAGCTATATTGATTTCATTATTGAATCCCAGAGTTTTCCGCCCGCTATTAAAGATAGTCTGATGCTGCCCCAGTATACGCCGGCAGAATTGCCTGATGAAAAGATATTCAATGATGTGGTTCAATGGATGCAGGCCAAAAAGCTTATTAAAGGAAGCTATGAATACAAAGATTTGGTGGATACAGAAATATTGAGGTAATTATTTAAGTGATAGCAATCAAAGATCTTAGTGTAAAATACCGGAGCAATGATAATGAAATACTTGCTCTCGATAGATTCAGCATTCATATCAGCAAAGGCGATATTTATACCTTTATCGGCCCTTCCGGTTGCGGTAAATCTACCCTTTTGCATGTTTTATCCGGTATCCTGAAGGATTACGGCGGTGTTGTGACCATAGAAGACCGGGAGATTGATCCGAGAACCCAGCGCATCGGTCTTATCCTGCAAAATTATGGCCTGCTGCCCTGGAAAAACGTCTACCAGAATGCAATGCTGGGTAGAAAGATCAAAAATGGTAATCAGGATACGGATGAGTACAGTAAATTTATTCTGAAACAATTGGGGATTGATGGATTGATGGACCGTTATCCCAGGGAATTAAGCGGCGGTCAGCAACAGCGGGTGGCTATTGCTCGCGCATTTATTTTGAAACCGGATCTGCTGTTGATGGATGAACCCTTTTCTGCGCTTGACGCCATTACCCGGGAGGAATTGCAGGAATTGTTCCTGAATATCTGGAAGCAGTACAGTGTTACAACTGTTTTTATTACCCATAGTATAGATGAAGCCCTCTATCTGGGAAGAAAAATTGTAGTATTATCCCCTTCTCCAGGAAGGATTTTGGAAATCCTGGACAACCCCTGTTTTAATTTGGATAACCTGCGCTTCCGCGATGAGTATTATGCCATGTCCATGAAATTGAGGAAAATCGTTAGTAAAGGATGATCAAGGTGCTGCCCAAAGAAAAATGGCAGGGTGCTTTATACAGCTTGGCAATCGTTATTGTCTTCTGGCAGCTTGCCGCTATGATTGTAAAACTTCCTATTGTTCCATCACCATGGGCGGTTTTCATAAATATCATCGCGATATTTGCCAGTAAAATACAAATTCATGTTCTTTATAGCCTGGGAAGAATTATGGAAGGCATTGCCATTGCTATCCTGATTGGTGTACCGTTGGGTTTTCTGATGGGTTATTTTTACAGGATGGACCGTATTCTCTCCCCACTGGTTTACTTTACCTATCCGGTTCCCAAGATCGCCCTGCTTCCGGTGGTAATGCTGTTGTTCGGTTTGGGCGAAGCCTCGAAGCTGATTATGATCGTTTTAATCGTAATATTTCAGATCATTATCTCCTCCCGGGATGCGGTCAAAGCCATTCCCGACGAAACCTTCCGCTCACTTAAATCCCTCGGTGCCAGCAAAATCCAGATTTTTAACGAAATCATTCTCCCGGCCTCGCTGGGTGAAGTTCTAACCTCCACGCGACTTGCTTTAGGGACTGCGGTATCTATCCTTTTCTTTACAGAGACCTTTGGCACCGAATACGGCATGGGCTATTTCATCATGGATTCTTGGATGCGCGTTAATTACCTTGATATGTACGCGGGCATCATTATTCTTAGCCTGATGGGGTTTTGCATATTCATGCTGATTGATATCATTGAAAATTTGCTCTGCTCCTGGCGCTAATAATTGTAAAAACCTGCACATTTCAGTTAAGCAGCAGGAAAATATATCCGTTTGTTGTATTTAATAATAAAAGAGATTTGGGGGGTGCATACTATGAAGCTTAAAGACAAGATAGCACTGGTTACCGGAGGGGGTACCGGGATCGGTCAGGAAGCCGCGATTGCGCTGGCTGCTCAAGGGGCCAGGATTATGGTAATCGGGCGGCGTCAGGAACCACTTAAAGAAACGGTCAGCAAAATCAAAAAAGCCGGTGGTGAAGCACTGGCCTGTCCTACGGATGTAACCAAAGAGGCCGAAATTGCAAAGGCTGCTGAATTGCTAAAAAAACACTGGGGTGGCCTGGATATTTTGATTAATAACGCGGGTTCAGCGCTTTTCAAGCCTTTTATGGAAACTACCCTGGATGAATTTGACCAGATCTATCGCATAGACCTGCGGAGTGTCTTCGCTGTATCCCAGATCATGGCACCGCTTTTAAGGCTCGGTGATGGGGGCAGCATTATTAATATTGCCTCAATATTAGGTGTCCTGGGCAATGGCAACGCTACTGCCTATTGCGCAATGAAAGGCGGGGTGGTTAATCTCACCCGGGCGATGGCGGCAGGCCTGGGACCGGAAATCCGGGTCAACTGTCTTTGCCCTTCGCATATCATTACCCCCATGATGCAGGAAGAGATGGATCGCCTGGCGGCTGCCGGGAAGATGGATAAACTCAACAAGCTCTTTCCTATGAAACGGGTTGGTTATCCGGCAGATATGGTGGGCAGCATTATTTTCTTTGCCTCGGATGATTCGAAATGGCTGACCGGAAATATCTTTATGGTTGACGGCGGGCTTTCCTGCTACGTATAATAGCGTCGCAAGATTGATTTTGGGTTTTTAGTATTAACGCAGACAACTTGTTTTCTGCATTTTTGTACAGGTCTGGTTTTTAAGTATCAGAAGAAACTGCGGAGCAGTTTCTTTCGCACCGCTGCAACGGGGCGGCGCCTCGTTATAACCCGCCGCTCTAGTTTGCAGCCAGTTCAAGACGGTTGCGTCCGTTTTGCTTGGCTTGATACATGGCTGCATCAGCAGCCTGCACTATATCGGCAAGGTCGGTAGCTGCCCCGATATCGTTAAAGGCCAGTCCCAGACTAATGGTTATAGGTATACTATAGTCTTGAAATTTTATGGGCTGGTTTGCGATGCTTTCAAGGATTCGCTTTCCTATCATTAATGCTTCATCCATGGTGCAACCAGGTAAAACCAGCAGGAATTCTTCCCCGCCATAACGGCCAACCTTGTCATAAAGGCGAATATTATTTCGCAAGCGTTCAGCAGTCTCAATGAGAACCGCATCTCCTGCTACATGACCATAAGTATCGTTTACTTTTTTAAAATGGTCCAAATCACCCATTATTACTGCCATACTGCTGCCCTGCCGTGCCGAACGTATAATTTCATTTTCAAGCACCTGGAGTATTTGCCGGTGGTTTAAGAGTCCGGTCAAAGAATCATGTTGAGCCTGATAACTTTGCGCTTCCAAGGCTTTTTCCAGCGATTGCTGTAAATTCAAGATACGTGCTCCGGCCCGTAATCGGACTTCCAATTCCTGCGCCATATACGGTTTGGTAATGTAATCATCAGCACCAGCATTAAGGCCCCCGATTATATCATCTTTACTATCCCGGCTGGTGAGCAAGATTATGTAATGATAGGATTTATCACCTGATTCTCTAAGCTTGTGGCATAATTCCAGACCATCTATACCAGGCATCATCCAATCGACTATTACCATGCGCAGTGATTCCTCTTCATTCAGTATTTGCCAGGCTTTTTCACCATCTTCGGCTTCGACAACCTCGTAACCCCATTTTAATAACTGGGCCTTAACCACCTTGCGCGAAATTTGATCATCATCAGCAACCAATACCTTCATATCCAACCCTCCCAATAATTACATCGTTATTCACAGCTTGACAGATGAATAAGCACCGTATCATAATTCCTGCAACATCCTTGCTCAGCCTGCCAAAAGCTCAGTAATTGCTTGCAAAACCAGTGCCGAGGCTTCTTTTTCTTCAGCGGCTGCATTTTTCTCCAAATCCATAAACAATTCGTATAATCTATGGATGCGTAGAGTACCTGACGCACCCTTAAGCTGATGAGCCTGGCTGCGCAGCAGCGGAAAATCATCATTGACCAGTGCTTCCTTCATTTGCTCCAGTTTTTCTGGTAGCTGGGACCATAACTGCTCGTAAAGTTCATCAGCATCTTCTTCCCCCAAGCCACTCTCGGCCATAAATGTTTGCCGGCTTTGATCAAGTATAGTGCTGATTGGCGTTTCTGACCCCTGGCTGCTGGCAGTATAGTGATCAATAATATGAAACAACAAGTTAAAGTCTATTGGTTTGGCAATGTAATCGTCCATGCCCGCCTGCAGACATTTTTCACGATCGCCCTCCATGGCGTTGGCGGTCATAGCTACTATGATGGTATGTCTTTGCTTGCCCTCAAGCTCCCTTATCCGGGCAGTCGTTTCATAACCATCCATGATAGGCATCTGGCAATCCATAAAAACCATGTCATATTGTTTTTTCTGCACAGCTAACAAAGCCTCAAAACCAGTATGGGCAATATCACATTGCATATTGCGTTTGCCCAACATTTTAAGCACAATCTTCTGATTCATCACATTATCTTCAACCAGCAGAATCTTTAAGCGGGCTGGAGAAGGATGCTCTTTAATCGTATAGCGGGTTACAATCATTTCTCCAACCTGGTCTTCAGATCTTAAACCCAGGACCATAGATAAACATTTTAATAAATCATCTCTTTTGACCGGTTTACTCAAGTAGCCTTCAAAACCACTTTCTTTGGCCCTATGCACATCACCTTTTTGGGCTGCCGAGGTAAGCATGACCAAATGAATGTTACGGGTAGCCGGCATAGCTTTAAGAACAGAACCCAGGTCGCAGCCATTCATACCCGGCATCTGAAAATCAACGATCAACACATCAAAGGTCTCCGCAGCCCCTGCTGCCAAAAGCCTGCTGATGGCTTTTTCTGCGCTTTCACTTTCCTCAACCAGACAATGGGCCTCCTCCAGATAAGCTCTCACAATCCTCCGGTTGCTGAAATTATCATCCACTATCAGCACCTGTTTTCCTGAAAGTTCTGCATATCGGTAAGCTATCGGATGAGATTTTTCCATACTAGGTTTAAAGCAGGCCGTAAATTGAAATTTTGAGCCTTTCCCTAATTCACTTTCTGCCGCTATGTGACCATCCATCAATTGTACCAGTTGAGAGGATATCGCCAGCCCCAAGCCGGTTCCTCCATATTTCCTGGTCGTTGAGGCATCCACCTGGGTAAACGGTTGGAAGAGTTTATCCAGATTATCTTTGGCGATGCCGATACCGCTATCACAGACCTCAACCAGAATTTCGATCTGTTCCTCAGTCTCTTTAAGCAATTCTACGGTTACCATAATTTCTCCCGTATGCGTAAATTTAACGGCATTGCTAAGCAGGTTGTTTAGAATTTGGCGCAGGCGGGCGGGATCTCCAATTAGCTCTTCGGGTACATTGGATTTTATAAAGGTATGTAACTCCAGCCCTTTTTCCCTCGCTTTGGGGGCTTGAAGGGTAACCGCATCTTCAACTGCAGTTCTAAGCCGAAAGTTTATCGTTTCCATTCTTAACTTGCCAGCTTCTATCTTGGAGAAATCCAAGATATCATTAATAAGGTATAGCAAAACCTCTGAGGCGGAATTGGCTTCCTGAACATAATCCTGTTGCTCATTAGAAAGCTCAGTTTCCCCCAATAATTCCAGGAATCCAACAATACCATTCATAGGGGTTCTGATTTCATGGGACATATTAGCCAGGAACAAAGACTTGGCTTGATTGGCAGCTTCCGCCGCCTCCTTGGCCTGGGTGAGTTTCTGTTCAATTTGGCTGCGTACAATGGCCTCCGATATGGAACTGGCAAAGGCTTGAAGAATTGAAAACTCGTCTTCGGTCCAATTCCGCTCAATGTTGCATTCATCAAAACCGATAAATCCCCAGAAGGTATTGGAAACTATAATAGATAGAGCCATTACTGATTTTATATCCAACATTTCAAGCGTTTCTTTAATCCAAGCATCATTAAAGTCTTTAACCTGACTGTTGACAGCCTTACCCAGAATCAGCGGTTCGAAAAAATCATTGGCTTTCTCAAAGGATATGTTAAGCAATCTTGGGTTTTGGCTGTGGGCAAATATTTGCCCCTTATTCCACCCCAGCTTCAGGCTGCTATAACCTATATTATCCTCATAATGATTTTCAAAGAGATAGACTCGTTCAACCCCGGCAGCTTCACCCAATAAACCCAAACACCTTTCAATCGCTTGATAGATGTCACTATTCACCAACAGTTCATTAGTCGCTGCGGAAATATTGGCCAGCATCTTTTGTTTGATTATCAACTGCTTCTGAGCATTATTTCTTTGGGTAATGTCTTTAGAGATGCTAAAGAATGCAGGTTTTCCATCCCAGATGCATTTTACAACTCGGGTTTCCACCGGTATATCGCTTTGCTCTTTCGTGTAGAGGGGAATTTTGCAATAATTGCGTTCACCCTCCAGTACAGCCTGAAGTATCTGTATTGCCTCATTCATCTGTTCCGGCGGGTACAGCTGATACAGGTTCATACCTATCAGCTCTTCCCTGCTATACCCCATTTTTTTGATGACCGCCGCATTGACATTAATAATCTTGTCATCTTCACTGATAATAAAGAGCAAATCCTCAATGGCATCAAAAAAGGTGGTAAAATTACTTTGCATATCGTTATTGAGATCATAAAATGCTTCCTGATTCAAAAATATCTCCCCTCCCGGCAGGTATGCAACATAGTTTGACTTGCCTGATCCTGATGTTGGTGGCAAGGGTTTGCATTGTTATTATTAATCAGTATTCTTATGGTTGGCACTGTGCTTTAATTCTTTTTGGTTTATGTAATAATTTTATATTATCATAATCCAACGCTTCATAGCCCGAATTCATAATAACAACCACCCTGAAACCAGAAATTTCAGGGTGGTTGTTGCATCAGGCATACTTTATTAACCTGGACCTT
>JAQUXM010000043.1:8374-19432 GCA_028692415.1 Syntrophomonadaceae bacterium
CCTGTCAGACATCGACTTTCACAGCCAAATGCCCCTATATCTTAGAAACAAGCAGTCAGGTGTCAATAATTCTCTTTTGACATTTTTCTTCAAGGGGACATCCTTCGCAAGAGGGTGTTTTCATGCAATACCTTTTGGCATGTTCAACGATCAAGGCATGAAATTCATTATATATGTAAAGATCATTCGGAATTCCTTGTTCTATCTTTGTTCGTATGTCATCGTAGCTGCCGGAAAGATCACAGCCAAGGCGGTATAATATCCGCTTGGTATAAGCATCTACTACAAAAAATGGTTTATCCAATGCATAGGTCAAAATCGAATCAGCTGTTTCCCTACCCACACCTTTTATAGCCAGCAATTCCTCACGCAGGATTTCTCCATCGACCTTCTTTGCGCTTGCTGCACAGTATGCATATTTGCCAAACCATTCGGTAAGAGACTTGAGCTTTATCGCTTTTTGATTATGATAACCACTGGAACGAATAAGCAGAGCCAGTTCTTCATTCGGAACCGAAGATACAAACTCGGGGGTCAAACAGCCCTTTAAGTTGTTGATTGCTTTTTCCACATTACGCCAACTGGTATTCTGGGTAAGGATTGCTCCAACCATCATTTCATATGGGGTCTTGGCTGGCCACCAGTTTCTTGGCCCATAGGTTTTTAGCAGTGTTTCATAGATCTCTAGCAAGCTTTTTTTATCAGGCATCTTTGATCTCCCGTTTCTTGAATGCTCGCGATACCACCAACTACCGCCATGAGCACTAACTTCTATGGACATTTTTTTAAAGTATTTTTATTGATCAGCGGCTACAACACAATTCCGCCCGGCTTCTTTGGCTCGGTAAAGCGCTTCATCTACACGCTGATACCAGCTTGCGAAAGATTCGTTTTTTACCCTTTCGGCAACGCCAAAGCTGGCCGTTTGTTTTCCAGTTACCGGATGATTATTCACTTCTATGGCTTGCCGTATCTTTTCTGACGCTCCAATGGCTCCATTCAACGAGGTTTGCGGCATCAAAACAGCAAATTCCTCTCCGCCGAACCTGACCAACACATCTGAGCTGCGTATAATATTCTCTGTAATTTGAGCAATCAGCTTTAGCATTTCATCACCTACCGGATGGCCCCAGGTGTCGTTAACCTTCTTGAAATGGTCCAGATCCAGCAAGGCCATAGAAATGGGTTCATCATATCGGTCAGATCTTGCCAAATGTTCTTCAATAACCGCATCCAGGAAATGCCTGTTGTATAACCCGGTTAATTCATCTCTGATGGCAATCCTGCGCAGGTTTTCCTCCATCATCAGCTTTTCCGTCACATCTCTAGCCGAAGAATAGTTAAATTTGCCGACACTAATCTGGGAGTGCCATTCAATATATTTATAAGCGCCGTCTTTGCAGCGGTACCGGTTTGTAAAAGTAGCCACGCCGCCTCTGACTTCCAATTGGCCGCATACTTCACGGGTAGCCGCTATGTCATCTTCATGAACATAATCGAAAATGCTTCTCCCTTCCAGTTCTTCTGTTTTGTAGCCCAATATTTCCTCAAACATCTTGTTAACCTTGTGAAAATTAAATTCTGCATCAGCAACACAAAGCATATCCAGATTTACATTGAGAAAGCCTTCTATTTCTTTCTCCTGCTCATATTCCTTGGTTATATCCCGAAAGGATACGACTACTCCGGTCATTTTTCCTGTATTCGAAACGATCCCGGCTGCACTGCCTAATATATAGATTTCCGAACCATCCCGGGAAAGCAATCCGATAGTTCTTTCCGAATTAACATTCTTGCCGGTTTCCAGCACCTGCTTGACTGGATTGCTTATTCTTGCCCGGTTCGAAATATTGAAATTATGAAATACAGTATCAAATTGTTTTCCGTAAGCTTCTTCATTTGACCACCCGGTGAATTTTTCCGCAATCTCATTCATAAGGGTTATATTCCCCGCTTGATCCGTCACAATTATTCCTTCATTTATCGAAAACAACGTGGTTTCCATTAGTTCTTTTTCCCTATTGAGTAGCTTCTCACTGATTTTGCGTTTATCTATTTGATGCATCGACAATAGGAATAGAATGCTGATTAGCAAGATCGGGATGGTAGCTGCTGCCGCATCCCTGGCGATGAGCCAAACCGGAACCAGGGCAAAGATCTTCCAGGGCGCATTGTTGAAAGCAGCCGCATAGATATAATAACCGCCAAATCTTTGTACGGTATTCATCTTTAGTTCTTTCATGCTTTTAATATCACTGGCGGAGAGACTTAGAAAATCACTTATTTTCATAACCTGGTGATCAGATATGCTGTGGCGGCTGTTAGCCAGCACCGTATCCGTATCATCAATCAGATAGCTTTCATATTCGGAAGTAATTATCTTGCTAAGCTGGGCATTGGTTAAATCAAGGGAGATAACCCCCTTAAAAGTATCCTTGCAATAGATTGGTTCTGACAGGGTGATCATGAGCCCTTTGCCGGCCTCATCCAAATAAACCGGAGACCATACACTTTTGCGGAGGGGATTGTTTTGGGGATTAGCAATTGTATAGAACGGTACGGTTTTCAGCTTGTCGGAATAACTGAAATCTTTGGATGCAATCCAGGGATACATGTTTATAAATCCATTCTCACTTGTATAGTACAGCCATGCAACATCCGGAAATTTTTCATAGAAACTATTGAATATCTTATTGCATTGAAGAGCAAGATTGATTTCATCCTTATTCATCCCGCTATCTGGTATCGGCCCCATTCCAGTCAGGTTGCCGACCCGCTTTTCATACTGTGTCCCAACAACGGCATCCAGATTATAGCTGGCTTTCACCGGAACGTATCTCAGGTAACGGTAAAGCTCTGATTCTATGCTCCCTTCTTGTTCCAAAAGTATATTCCCGGTTATGGCAATGCCTTTAATCAGATTGCTGCTCACTTGAACATGCTCCCTGAGTCTGACTTCTTTTGATATTGCTGTACTTTCAAAGTCCTTGATCAGCGAATCATATTTACTGCTGAATGAAAAAACCACAACAAAAAAGATAAGTATTATCATTATGCCCTGCTTAAACCTAATCATTTTCATTCTCTTTTCCTCATTATTAAATTATCCTGCTTAGGCAAATATGATTTTTGGTTGGTTTGGAAAGATTGATGATACGGTGATATGATGAATGAAATAGCCATTTCTCGTTTTTCCGATGAGTGCGTTGTTATTATCTCATAAATTTAGGGCTGAAGCTGGCCTGCTTGAGTTCAACAGGCTTGTGATGATTAAGTATTTCTATTATATTTTATGTCAAATAATGTTGTAAATAAAATTATATTCTTTTAGAAAGAAATTTAAATATATGTGGTAAATTTTGGTTTATTACAAGAAAAAAAGCACCTGCCTTTGCAGATGCTCCAGACACCATACACTCGATTTGAACCCGCCTGTTTGGTTAATAGGAACCCGACCGCTTAGCGGGGCACATCTTTTCGCCTCGTTATTAAAAAATGTTTTAACTCCCCGTTTGAGCTGCCACCAAACTGATTGCACCGTACTTTTCCCTTAAACGTGGTTTTTCAATCTTGCCGGTGGGATTACGCGGGACCTTATCAAATATAATTGTTCGCGGACGTTTATACCGCGGCATTGTGGAACAGAATGACTTTATTTCTTCTTCATCACATATACAACCAGGTTTGACTTCTATGATAGCAGCCGCTATTTCTCCAACCCGCTTATCAGGTAAACCAATGACTGCTACATCCTTAATTGCTTTATGCGCGCGCAGGAAATCTTCAATTTGTACAGGATATATATTTTCTCCGCCGCTAATAATCACATCTTTTTTCCGGTCAACCAAATAAATAAAACCTTCATCATCCATCCGGGCCATATCTCCAGTAAACAGCCAGCCATCCTTGATTACAGCTATGGTCGCTTCCGGATCGTTGAAGTAGCATTTCATCACGCCCGCCCCCTTGACTGCCAATTCCCCAACCTGTCCCTGGGTTACGGCGCATCCATTTTCATCGCTAATCTTGACTTCCCAATTGTGACCTGGTATTCCTATCGCTCCGACTTTATGAATATTCTCAGTGCCTAGATGGACACATCCCGGACCGATAGATTCGCTCAGGCCATAGTTCGTATCATAGAGATGGTTGGGAAAATACTTTTTCCAGCGATGAATCAAGCTGGGAGGAACTGGCTGCGCACCGATATGCATCAACCTCCACTGGGCAAGCTCATAATCTTCAAGCTTCACATCCCCGTTTTCAATGGCATCCAGAATGTCCTGGGCCCAGGGCACCAAAAGCCAGACAATGGTGATTTTTTCTTCCGAGACCGCTTTTAATATCCATTCCGGTTTAACTCCGCGCAGCAGCACCGCTTTGCTCCCCGACAGCAGACTGCCGAACCAATGCATCTTAGCCCCGGTATGGTAGAGCGGCGGAATGCATAGAAAATTATCTTCCCGATTTTGCCCATGGTGAGTATTTTCCGTGAAACATGCCGACATCAGGCTTTGATGGGTATGTAAAATTGCTTTGGGAAATCCCGTAGTCCCCGAGGAGAAATATATTGCCGCATCATCTTGGTCGGTAATGTTAAGCTGGGGGTCTTCAGAACAACAATTGGCAGTAAGGCGGTCATAGTTTTCAGCAAAAGCCGGGCGATTTTCACCTGCGAAAAGAACTGTCTTCACATTTGCTATCTGGTTATATATTATTTCTATCCTTCCGATAAATTCAGGTCCGAAAATCAATGCAACGGTTTCGGATAAATCCAAACAATATTTTATTTCATCAGCCGTGTAGCGAAAGTTTAACGGTACTGCGATCGCTCCAGCTTTTAATATGCCAAAATAAATCGGCAGCCACTCCAGACAATTCATTAAAAGAATGGCCACCTTATCCCCTTTTTTTATCCCCCGCTTCAGTAATAGATTGGCCAGTCGATTTGCTTTCTCATCAAAAACCCGCCAGGTCATTTCCCTTCGATATTCACCTGCCGGGTTGTTTTCAATTAGCTCATACTCAAGCCAGGTGACATTATGACTTTCCTGGAGGTCCATATTAATCTCCGTCAGGCAGGTTTCCTTTCCATATATCTCAGCATTGCGCGACAATATTTCAGTGATGGGCATTTCTCTATCCTCCCCGTTCTACCTAAAAGAATTTTTATTTTACTCGATATAAAACCATACTACATAAAAGTAGTAAAACACTACAGACTATTATAAAGTTATAGAATCAGTTAATCAACAGCTTGTATTCTCCCACAATAAAAAGTAGGTTATTCTGCCAAGGCGTATTTTCTGGTAAATAGTGTTGTAATATAGGAGTAGAAGTTTTCAAGGATTGGTGCAGATAGATGAGTATACTCGGCAAGGTATTAAAAGGAACGGTCGGCTTATGTGCCAACGGATTAGATTATCTAATAACTAAAAGTACTCAGCGCGTTGTTGCTAAATATGGAGAAAATGAATTTGTTCAAACCGCATCAGAAATTGGATCCAGCACCGTTCGAACAACTGAAAATACTGTTAAAAAGCTTACTGATGCAGTCGATGGGGGGATTGATGCTGGGGTTGGATATCTAGCCAAAGATGACATCAAGATAAACAATGGCCTGGAACAGTCCAAAAATGCGGGCAAAGAGCTGGTGTCTGGCTTTGAAAAAGGGCTCACCTATACTTATAAAGCCGGTACGCAAACTAGCAGCAGCGCCGTACAAGCCGGAAAACATTATATCAAAGGGGATAAGCATCTGGCCCATCAAGAATTAGGGAAAACAAAAAAATACGCCAAGCACTTTGGTAAAGTTGTGGTGGTAGGCTTGCTGGCGTTTGGCCCAACAGAAAATATTGATAAAGAAAAGCAAGATGTATGATCCAAATCTGGATTTACATCTTGCCTGTCTTTGTCGATATTTAACAAGGGTGCCTGTACCGGATCAACACTAGATGTCCTTCATCTATTCTTTAAAGACAATACCGGCCTGGATTCCAGAAAAATTATCGGCAATTTTGAATGCACTTTATTTTTGCTTCCACATTCTCACCGCGATACAATCAACGTGGGACTTCCTCGTTTTCTGGCATCTATTACTATTCCTTGCCATTCCAGCAGTAGGTGCAGATTTTATCCTTTCCTATTCCAATTGCGTCCAGCATATCATGCAAGTTTTGATATTTTAGCGTTGAAAAGCTAAGCCGTTTGCTTATGCAATTCACCATGCAAGTGTATTTTTCATTTGCCGGATCACAATATGCGTCAAGAGACTCCGGCTCTTTGCCTTCAAGTTCGATAATGGCCTGTCTTGCCGCAAGATCCATTTCTGACCGGGAAGTGGAGAAGTTTAAGAATTTGCATCCGTATACCAGCGGCGGGCAAGCTGATCGAATATGAACCTCACGGGCATTACATTTATATAACAGATCGACCGTTTCTCTCATCTGGGTACCCCGCACAATTGAATCATCGCAGAAAAGCAGGCGTTTATCAGCAATAAGTTCAGGGACTGGCATCAGTTTCATTTTGGCAACCAGATTTCTAATATCCTGGTCCTGGGGCATAAAACTCCTGGCCCAGGTTGGGGTATATTTTATGAAAGGGCGGCCAAATGGTACTTTTAATTGGTTTGAGTAACCAATGGCATGTCCAGTACCCGAGTCAGGTATTCCGGCAACCAGATCAATTTCTACATTGTCGTTTTTAGCTATAGCTGCTCCATTTCTATAACGCATAACCTCCACGTTCATTCCCTCGTAAGTTGAGGATGGGTAACCATAATAAACCCATAGAAAAGCGCATATTCTCATTTTATCTCCAGGTGGCGCAATTTTCCGGGTACCATCCGGGGTCAGAAGAATGATCTCGCCTGGGCCAAGTTCATAGTTGAATCTATATCCGAGATTTGTAAAAGTGCAGGATTCAAAGGAAACGCAGTATGAACCCTCTTTCTCCCCTATAATTAAAGGCGTTCTGCCCAGCTTATCCCTTGAAGCATAAATCCCTTGCGGGGTTAAAAGCAGAA
Organism: Syntrophomonadaceae bacterium; assembly: GCA_028692415.1. Taxonomy (GTDB): domain Bacteria; phylum Bacillota; class Syntrophomonadia; order Syntrophomonadales; family Syntrophomonadaceae; genus JAQUBU01. Next base: position 15,402 of record JAQUXM010000043.1, read on the forward strand.
TTGAACAGGATCCCTGAATCAACTCCTGCGCTTTTAGCAAACCATCCTTGAAAGAGTCTTCCTGATCAATAATTACAGATACAAGCTCGGTAGGGTTTATGGTACCCTTGCTAGTTTCCAGGAAATGCATATTCCGGTTAGTGAATACTTGGTCGGCTATCTCATTCAAGTTATTGATTCTTCCTACCGTACTAATCGCATATTGACCAAGGTGTGAACGTACTGTCAATGGCTGAGGCTCTATATCGCTGATACATCCAATACCCATATTACCTTGTAATTCCGGAAGATCAGCTTCAAATTTTGCTCGAAACTGAGTATTTTCGATGTTGTGTATTTTACTGTTAAAACTGTTTCCGCTCCAAACAGTAATCCCACCCCTGCTAGTTCCCAGGTGCGAATGATAGTCCGTACCAAAATACACATCTGTGACGCAATCTTCCTTTGAAACAACACCAAAAAATCCACTCAAAGCAGCTACACCCCTTAAAATGTATTTTAAACTTAAATATTTTGCGTATATAGAATTACACTTTAAAAATAATAATGCAACATAATTTTAAGCATCGGAAGAAACTGCAAATAAATTTCTTTCGCACCGCTGCAACGAGGCACAGGGATTAGAACCCGCCACCTGCTTGGTTATAGAAAACCGACCGTTTAAAGCAGCAGGGGACATTTTTCATCTCGTTATGCTAATGCCACAATACTAAGGGTACCTCATATATCACCCTGCGTCCATGCAAAAAACTATCCACCCTTCATGCTGATAGCCTCCATAAGCATCTGTTCTCATTTCAAAAGATTCTGTTATTCAAAATATTCCTTCGCCATTAGTAGGTTTTTTTGGGCTTTTTCCCAGTGGATGTGGATGTTGATGTTGGGTCAATAACACTTTTTTCTGCCTTCTTCTTCTTTTCTTCCTTTTTCTTAGGACTTTTATCTGCCATAATAACTACCTCCAATCAATAGTTAGCTAAAGTATACTCTTTTGCTGGGATTTACGCCTCCAGTTGCTAAGTTATATCCATCTGAATATCAAATTGCCCTGTCCATTGATATTTATTCGAATTGGAATATTTAAACATAGGAAGAAAGCGCAGAACAGTTTCAATACGCCGTTACATTTCTCATTTGTAATGCTCTGAATTTGACTTGATGCCCTCCCTCGGGATAATAATTATAGCGTTATCATATCAAAAAGCGATATACTTAAAAAAAACAAAAGTTGATTCCCATCAATAATTGTCATAATAACGGGAACATGAAAGGGGGGGAGATCATGCTCGGTAAGACTGTTCAGGAAATCAATATCGGTGATTCAGCCTCATTCATAAAGAGTGTAACTGAATATGATGTCTATTCATTCGCTGGAATAACTGGCGACTTCAATCCGGCCCATATAAACACAGAATATGCAAGTGAGACTTCGTTCGGCAAAATAATCGCCCATGGTATATTATCGATCGGCTTTATTTCCAATGTATTGGGGACTCAACTCCCCGGGCCGGGAGGAATTTACATCCGCCAGGTATGTGATTTCAAGAAACCGGTTTTTATCGGTGATACGATAACCGCAACCGTTGTGGTGACCAAAAAGGACGAAAGCAAGAACCGGGTATGGCTGCACACCTATTGCACCAACCAAAGGGATGAGATGGTAGTCGACGGCGAGGCTATAATGATGCCGCCGCGAAAGAAGTCTGCTTAAGCACTTGCCATATCGAAACGTTAAATGGCAATCCTGCCATGAGTGCCTGAGTAATAACATAATGATTTATGTCACTATAATAAAATACTATTTCACCAATACTGAATCGTAATATGGGAGGCGGAGGACTATGCTAGGCAAAACTATTGAGGAGATTAATATCGGTGATTCAGCCGACTTTACCAAATCCGTAACTGGATATGATGTCTATTCGTTCGCAGGTGTTACCGGTGACTTCAATCCGGCTCATATTAACACAGAATTTGCAAGTGAAACTTCATTCGGCAAAACAATCGCCCATGGTATATTATCGATCGGATTTATTTCCAATGTTCTGGGGACTCAACTCCCAGGGCCAGGAAGCATTACCGTGGGTTTGGAGTGCGATTTTAAAAAACCAGTTTATATCGGCGATACCATAACCGCGACCGTTGAGGTGACCAAAAAAGACGAAACCAGAAACCGGGTGTGGTTGCGCGCCTATTGCACCAACCAGCGGGGTGAAGTTGTGGTCGACGGCGAGGCAAAAATGATGCCGGTTACAAAGAAGCCATGAACCCATAGCCTATAGCAGTAAATACTATAACCCCTGCATTGAGTTAAGGTCCATTGGCTGGATTTTCATACATAAAACGAGGGCTGTATTAGCCCCCGTTCCAAACAGGACTATTATTGGGCTCCTCTGCTCTTTTTAAATTGGGCATCTTTCTTGGCAAAGTCATCATGGGGATTCTGATTAGGGATGCCTTCCAGCGCACTCGAGTCTGGAATCATATTGTTCTTGGCCGCGTTTTTTGCTTTTTTCATTAAACTGATCACCTCCCAAAGAAGTCCTAAGCCTATTTTGCCCGGATGAATCATTTAGTAATCGCCACTTTTTGTCAGGTAATAAATCGCCGAATACAACAAACAAAAAAACGTTAAATTAATAGCAGCTTTAACCATTCTTTTTAGAATTTTTTTGCTCATACATTATCTTATCCGACTTGGCAAAAACATCATTAGATGTTTTGCATCCCTGAAGGGAAGCAACCCCTACACTAATATCGACTTTGGAGTTAATCGGCTCAACGTAGATCTTAAAGTCTTTTTTTACTTTTTCGATAATAATTTCCAACTGTGCCGCATCACCAAAATAGATTATGACAAATTCATCTCCGCCCCATCGGCTGATCATGTTTTTTCCATCATCAAAATATTGCATCAATATACTTCCTAAATGCTTTAGAACCGTATCCCCGATAAGGTGCCCTTTATTATCATTAATTAATTTAAAATTATCGACATCCATCATGATTAAATAACCACTGCGATTACCCGATTCAAACTGTTTCTGAATAATATCGTTGAAGTTTCTTCGGTTTAGCAGTCCCGTAAGCACATCGTAATGGGCATGCCGGGCAAGTCTTCGATTCACTTGATCATAAGCGTCGGCAAAACGTCTAACTATCAAGAAAGTTAAAACCAGAATAATCGGTACCTGTATCAAACGGTCAATAAAACGACTGTACGCATCATAGATAGGTATTTTTTCAGGAAAGAAATGTTCGTAAATATGCATCCCCATAAAAGCGGCGATGATCGTTGTAATGAGGATATTTCGATAACCACCGTCAAATATGTAGGTAACCACAATCAGAGTTAAAAATGTATAAGCAATCGTATCACTCTTGAATCCACCGGCATCAACAAAGCAAAGCGGCATAATAATAGCAGTTAAAAAGAAAAAAAATATGAATTTCATTAAATCAGAAAAGCCATTATATCTATTGTAAAGACAGCTGAAAAGTGCCAGACAAAACAAAAAGATCCATTTAATATTAACACTGAGGGGTAAGTCAACTATCAAATTTCCAAGAATCGTAATAACAGAAATAAGCATCATAGCCTTGAGAAAAATAAAGTAAAGCCTTTGTTTTAAATCGGTTGGTTTCATTTCCCTTCATCCCTGCTCTCTGCTCTGTATGAGTTTTTTCTCCTGTTAAAATTAAAGCAAAAAAGCTCATAATTGAGAATGTACATAATATAAAAAACCTATTACATGGTTTTAAAATTATAACCTCTGCTATACCCCCAGACAATATGGAATTTGCAGTTCTCGTGCAGCTACTGCTTTTGGCTCTTTGCGAGAAAAGCTAATTAAGTGAATAGGGGTATGGTTATTTCTATTTTTCAAGCCAGACCCTTCCCGCCACAGATTTTGAGATCGCTAAAAGTCGGAAGGAAAATACATATATTTATGGAATAGTCTAAAATATCTTCTAAGTTGGATTCCTCGAACCGAGCTTTGCCAGGAGGAAGATAGGGATAGTCTTAATGC
>JAQUXM010000195.1 GCA_028692415.1 Syntrophomonadaceae bacterium
ACAATGATAATTCTATCTGCCAGGTAAAGGGCTTCTTTTAAATCATGAGTAACTGTAATCATAGTAAATTGCTTTTCCTGCCAATGCAATAGAATGTCTTCCATAATGCTTATTTTGACTGGTAAGTCCAGTGAAGCAAAAGCTTCATCCAGAATGAGCAGTTCAGGTTCCACCAGTAAGGCACGGGCCAGGTTTACCCGCTGCTGCATACCTCCGCTTAACTGAGCGGGATAATAATGCTCGAAGCCTTTTAAACGTAGTTTAGCAAGTATACCAGGAATATCACCCGCTTCATTCACAAACAGCAGGTTGTCCCTTATATTGCGCCAGGGAATCAAGCGGGGTTCCTGAAAGACAAACCCTAAACGCTCTGAATTTACATTTAACTCCCCTGAACTGGGCGCATCCAATCCCGCAATGATGCGAAGAAAGGTGGTTTTCCCGGCACCGGAAGGACCCAAAATGACAATCCGTTCCCCCTCCTGCACCGTTAAATTCCAGTTGTTCAGTATGCGCAGGGTTCCGAATGACTTACTCAGGCGTTTTACAACTAGGCTGGTACCCATTTCTTGTAGATCCTCCTTGTACCCATTTTAATAAGTCGTTCGGTTGCGATTCCCAATAAAACTGCCAGCAAGGTAAAGGCATATACTGATGGGGTATCAACAAAGGAGCGGGCATCGAAAATTTTCATACCCAGACCGCTATCTCCACAAAGGTATTCGGCAACCAGTATGACCTTCCAGGCCTGTCCAAGGCTAACATCGATTATTGCTACAATAAAAGGCACCAATGAACCCAGATAAATATCCCTCAACACTTTTTGTCCGGGAACTCTATATAAACGGGACATTTCCAATAATTTCTTGTCCAGATTGCCTACTCCGGAAACGGTTGTAAGAATGGCAACCGGCAGTATGGAAAGGAATGCGATCAATACTGGCCCCTGCCAGTTGCGGCCCCAGGTAAAGAGCACCAGGGAAAGCCAGGAAATAACCGGAACCGCCTGGATAACCATAATTAGGGGACGGGACATATCATATAAAGGCTGAAACAGGCCCAGCAGCAAGCCTGCCGGCAGCCCCAGGATAAGTACCAGGAGTAAGGCCAGTACAACTTTCCAGGCGGTTTGTAAACCAGCCAGCAAGGTGGTTGGTTGAGCCAGCAACTGTCCAAAAAGGCTGAATGTTTCCAGAGGACTGGGCACGATAATACTGCGGTCCAGTATCATGGCGACAGCCTGCCACAGCAGGATAAAAATAATAATACCGACTAGCGAACGCCCCAGCCCTTTCATTCGGCATAAAAGCCCTTATCAGGTAATTTAGGAGTTCCTTTAGGGTAGAGTTCTTTCATCTTTTGCAGGAAGAATTCCACTTCGGCCCGGGAATCCTGGGTCGACAAATAGTGGAAGTCAACCCGGCTCATAGATGATTTAAGAACCGGCTTGGGCAAGGATAGAGTCTCGACCGCAAGGTCAATAGCCTGGTCGATATGTTGATTGGACCAGCTCGTGGAATTGTCTAAAATCTGGGCTACTTCTTTCGTTTGCTGGGGATATTGGCTCATAAATTCTTCAGTAACGAAAAGACCGGCTATAGGCAGTCGCTCTGGTTTACCGGTGGATTCGCCCCAGTATTGCTGAAAATCGACTACAATATTCCCTTTTCCCCCGGCCACAGCCAAAGTAACAAAAGGTTCAGGCAGAGCAGCGAAATCGACCTTGCCCGCTTTGAACAGGGCTACTATTTCCTGGGGAGGAGCGTAAGAGATTTTCACATCCTTATCGGGGTCCATACCTTCTTGACTCAAAGCAGCCCGCATTAGTACATCGACCGTCTGGCCGCGGCCATGAGCGGTGTACACATTTTTGCCCTGCAGTGACTTCCAGCCATCAAAAGACATATTGGGAGCGGCTACCAGGTAAAATACCTTCCATTCGTGAACCCCCAGCATTTTTATTTTAATACCCTGAGCATAGATATTGGCGGCGTTGGTAATTGGCAAAACCGCAAAATCCGCTCGTTTGGAAGCCAGCATAGCCACGGCTTCATCAGTATCTTTCCAGAACTGGACATTGATCGGCGTTTCTCCTTTTACTTGCTGGCTGGTAATTCCCGTAACCGGTATCACCAGAGGGCCCAGGGGGTTTATCAGGGTTATTTTTTCCGGGGGAGTCGGGCCGGAGCGTTCATGCCAGAGAAATAATCCTCCGGCCAGAACAGCCAGCACCACAAGCAGCCATACTACCTTTTTCATTTGTTCCCTTCCTCCTTTTCCAATAATTCGGCTGACAAGAAAAAAACTTGCTGCCGGATTATGGTATTATAAGTTATTATATAATATCCTTTCTTTTCCTAATAATAAACTTAATTATTTTGAATGAATGCGTTCATTCGCAGAGGGGGACAAAATTTGAGCATCATGCAGCAGTATCGGCATATACGGCGTCGGCAGCAGATTGTCGGGGTTTTGGTGAAGAATGGTTTTGGTTATATGATTCAGCGTCTGGGGCTGGATAAGTTTGCACCTCTATCCGGCCGGTCCACCTTGATCAGATTTCAGCCGGAACCCGATCACCTTTTAGCGGTCAAGCTACGTCAATCGCTGGTTGAACTGGGACCCACTTTTATCAAACTGGGTCAGGTAATGAGCACCCGAACCGATCTATTGCCTCCGGTTTACATCGAACAGCTTGAATTACTGCAGGATAAAGTACCCGCTCTAAAATATGAGGAGATAGTGAAGCAGCTGGTTCGGGAACTGGGCCACCCCGATGAAATTTTTGCCGAGTTTGAGCAGGAGCCTCTAGCTGCAGCCTCCATAGGCCAGGTACATATGGCCCGGTTGAAAAGCGGAGAACTGGTGATCGTTAAAATCCAGCGTCCCGGTATCGAAAAAATTGTGCAGAATGATCTGGAAATCATCATAGCCTTGGCTCGGTTGGCCGAACGCCGTTCGTTGGAAGCCCGGCGGATCGGGGTGGTGGATATGATCGAAGACTATTCCCGCATGTTCTTGCGCGAACTGGACTACGCCCGCGAAGCCCGCAACACCGAACGGGTCTATCATAACTTTGCCGGAGACCGCCGGGTGGTTATTCCCCGTGTATACTGGGAATATACCACCGGGAAAATACTGACCGAGGAACATCTTAGCGGGGTCAAGCTCAGCAATCTGGATGAGATTGCCAAGCGGAGCTGGGACCGACGTAAAATATCGCAGCTGGGCACGGAAGCCTTTTTGTCACAAATTATGCTGCATGGCTTTTTCCAGGCAGATCCCCATCCCGGAAACATCCTGGTACTGGACGAGGAGCGGATCGCTTTTATTGATTTTGGCGAAATAGGTTCACTTACTGACAAGCGTTTGATTCTAATTGGCGAGTTACTGTTAAGCATTAATAAACAGGACATGGACAAGGCCATGGTCGTTCTGCAGGATATGGGAATTGTAAATGTTAATATTGATATTGAAGACTTGCAGGAGGATTTTGCGGATCTTTTAAAAAGCGTTTCAGGTAACATTGGCAAACTGGATATTAATCGCCTGCGTAAGGAAATGATGCTGCTTGCCTATCGTTACCAGTTGAAAATGCCGGCTTATCTCACCAGTATGATGAAAGCCCTGATTACCGTGGAAGGGGTGGGCAAGAAGCTGGATCCAAACTATGATTTTATGGAGACCGCCCGCCCGCTGGCCAGCAAGATATATCAAGAACGGCTAAAACCCGGAAATCTATATAAAATGGCACGCCGGAAGTATTATCAAGATATTAAACCCCTGGGTGCGTTACCGTTTAATTTTAATAAACTGGTTAAAAACACCGCCGATGGGCATTTGCATATGAATATCGAAATTGATTTGAGTCCCAAGGCCCATCACAAGATTTCCCAGCTGGTTAGCCGCTTGAGTGCCAGCCTGATTAT
>JAQUXM010000196.1 GCA_028692415.1 Syntrophomonadaceae bacterium
CAGGTATATAAAGCAGATATCGTTCTTCAATAACTCGGGGTCTGACCCCGAGTTATTATGAAATAGTTGATCTTTTTGATTGGCAGGGAGAAATCAAGGATATGGTATCAGCGCACCACAGCTCTGGAACTATATGTTGATGGCTATTTGAAGAGATAGTTGAAGAAAATGTAGTAATCAATATGGGAGCAATTGTATGAAAGTATATGAGCCTGACAATGATGATTTATATTCTTTTCTTAAAAATGAAATTGATGAATTGCCATCCGTTTTTATTCCCCTGGAAAGGTTATATTATATCGCTGAAAAAATAAATCCGGACATGCCGGTATTTCTTCAAAGTCCGCAAGGGCAAGCTACCTTTTGCCAAGCGGTTAAGCAGCTGGTAACAGAGCAGCTAATTGTGGCGGTAGGTAAGAAACCTCATACCCAACAGGGATTGCATAAAAAATACCGGATAAATAAGAACCCTATCAATAAGGATGACCAACTGGCTATGGAAATAATTAAAAAGATAGTTCCTCCGGCAACCATTGATTACTATATCAAAAATCCCAGGGAATTTTTGGATGACCTAATTGTCATTGATGCTATGGTTAATTTTTTCGGTTACAAAGATAAGGACATTATTACTGCTAATGAAAGAGCGTATCAGTTGTTTGGGGATGAAAAATTTTTTAAGGGAGCAGGTAAAAGCAGAAGCCGGGGGGAAACGGTATTAAAAAGACTGGGTCTGAGCTACGCTCATTTAAGATGTGAAGAGACCGTTGAACCTTTCTTTAGCTTTCAGAAAAAGGATTTTCATTTGCTGGAAGCAAAAGATGTGTATATTATTGAAAACAAAGATACATTCTGGTCTCTCAAACGTACTATTCTCGATGCTCCATCAATTATCAAAGCGGATATGCTGGTTTACGGTGAAGGTAAGAAAATCATTAGCAGCTTCAAGTTTATTTCTGAATACGATATTAATGCCTTAAAGGACAAGTTTCATTATTTTGGCGATCTGGATGCGGAGGGTATAAACATTTACTGCGAATTGGTGGACGAATATCCTGACTACAACATAACGCCCTTTATTGAGGGATATCAGGCCATTTTGGAGATTGGCCTTAAACGGTCGCCCGTTAAGACTCCCAAAGAACAGAAGATCAAGTCTGAGAACATTACCAGGTTCATTAAAGCATTCGATCAATCATGGGCAGTAAAGCTGCAACAGCACCTGGAGGAGGGATTCTATATACCACAGGAAGCCTTGTCGGCGACTGCCATAAAGGAAAGGTTTGGGGTAAATTGAGCTCTTCCATATAATGTTAATTTATCGTATACTATCTTTATTATTAAAGCAGCCAATTTTTTCGGGCTAATGAGGCCATTTTTTAATCTGCAAAAATCCCTTTTAAGGAGGAGTAAGAATGAATATTAATGCCGCCATTATTGACCAGCGCTTGCAATCCGTTGGTGAGGAAATTAGAGATCGCGTAGCCCAGGAGCTCAATATTAATAAGGAAGAGAAATTGAAGCCTCTGGCTTTCGTATATTTGTGCGTAAAAACCGTACTTGATTTAAACGACGATGAGACATTTGACTGTATAACTGAAGGCGGCGGGGATTTCGGAGTAGATGCTATTCATTGTTCGGAGGAGATAGATGGTGAGTTTACAGTCACGCTTTTTCAGTGCAAATATCGAATGAACAATTTGGAAGGGACATCTAACTTTCCGGAAGGGGGTATTGATGCCCTTAATAAAGCAATCCGCTATATATTTGACCCAGGTACTAAGTTGGAATATGTGAATGATCGTCTTAGTTCCAAAATGGAAGAGATAAGATCCTTGATTCGTGATGGGTATATTCCGCAAATTAGGGCATTGGCTTGTAACAATGGTTTACAGTGGAATGCAGCAGGACAGGAAGCGATTGACAGGTTTGGTTTTGGACATCAGGTTACGTGGGAACATGTAAATCATGATCGCCTGGTGATGATTTTGCAAGCTCCCAAATCGGTTAGTGATACGCTTCAATTTACTGGGAAGGCCATCGTGGAAGACTTTAATTTTGTTCGAGTACTGGTTGCCAGAATTTCTGTATTCGAAATTGCGGCTATGTTTGCACGACATGGCGAAAGACTATTGGAACGTAACATTCGCAGATATCTGGGCGTTGCCGGAAATCGAGTTAATGAGGCTATCAGTATAACCCTTGAGAGTCCGGAGCGGAGCAACTTTTATTTTTACAACAATGGTATTACTATGATTTGCGATAAATTTTCTTATAATGCCCTCCAAAGTGGCGACTATAAAGTGCAAGTGGAAAATCTGCAAATAATTAATGGTGGGCAAACCTGCATGACGATTCATAAAACTCTCAACAACCTTTTTAACCACAATCAAGAAGAAGCCTATGTACTTGTTAGACTGTACCAGTTGCCTAGCGATAATCACGATCTGGTTCAACAAATCACTTTTGCTACAAATAGTCAGAATCCTGTAGATATGAGAGATTTAAGAGCTAATGATGAAAAACAACAGGTATTAGAGATGGATATGGTTCAGTTGGGATATAACTATCATAGAAAACGCAGCGATGTCTCTATTAGGCCAACTGATATTACTTCCGGTATAGCAGCTGAGGCTATTCTTTCAGTCTGGCGACAAAGACCACAGCAAGCCAAGTTTCTATCCAGGGAGCATTTCGGCAAATTATACAAGGTTATTTTCTCTGATGATTTGAATGGTGCCCAGACCATTATAGCAACCCTGCTATATCGGATTGCCGAGAATAGAAGACGCCGGCCATTAGGAAATGATCTTCTCCTAGTGCGCTATGCATCTTGTTTTATTGCCATGCAAATGGGTAAATATCTGTTAAAAGATCTACAATGTAATGCCGAGAAATTATCACATCGTAATTTTCAAATTGCTCGCGACCTGATTGAGCAAAATGGTATGCGATACTTGGAAAGGGCCATTAAGGATGTTAATACTGCAACTCAACGATTATATGGAAAATCAGAGATTTCAATCCAGCAATTGGCTGCAACTTTTCGCAGAGGGGATCTCATTGAGATACTAGAAAGTATGGAGCAATAAAATATCATGATCACTCCAGTGCGCAGTTTTGAAATTAACGATAGAGACGACATATTAGCCCGGGCTATAATACAGGAAAACACCGGGGGCAAAGACCCGGAGATCTCCCTAACCCATGATTTTCTGGATGAACTGGATATGAGCCTGGAGCAGGTCAAAGTATATTATCCCGTCATGGAAATGTTGCGTAAAAGGAAGCCGGATGAGTTTTCTCAGTTGGTTCCGGAACTGTGCTTTCTAATCCTTTCTTATCTAATATATGAAGGGAAACTCAAGTATAAAGGGATCACCTTTCAGAATCTGGCTGCGTTTCTGACCAAAGCTTTGCAGGTCTTTCTTTCCAAAGATGTAGAAGCAGAGGTATCCCGCGATTTAACCGCCGAGATTTTGGATGGACTGCAAAATGGAGGCCGGAATTTCTTCTTGAATACCTACAGTTTCAAAACCGGCGGTTTAAAGGAAAGGTATGTTAAGTTTATAGACATCAGGCAGCATGATGATGGCATGCTGTACTATTTTATTACCGAGCAGGGCGTAGACTTTTTCCTGCGCACCAAGGAATTCCCCGAGGAAACCAAAATTACGATCAACCTGTTGCTTTTTCAAAAGCAGATGGAAAAGGGAGCGTTTGGATTCGCCTATGAAACGGTCCGCAGGCTAAACCTGGAGGTGCAGAAGAAAAAGGATAGAAAATATGTACTGCTGGAAGCACTGATATATGGACATTTGGATATGGGAGAGGCTTATAACGACTATCACCAAAGCATTGTTATGCAGTTTGAAGAGGAGGCCGAATTATTCAATACCGCGGTGAAAAATGTCAGGAGCGCATTCA
>JAQUXM010000044.1 GCA_028692415.1 Syntrophomonadaceae bacterium
ATACCACATAACGATACTCAGTTCCAAACCTCAACAAGCAGGTGGCGGAGCCACCGGCAGCAGCGGCGGTATAAATGAACCCCAAAAGGGCAGCACCGGGCAGGTAATATACCTTACTGGAGATACCCTCTGGGATGCGGAGCGCAACTGGAATCTGCGTTCATCAAGACGGCTTTTCATTGGTCAGGTTCTGGTAGTGGTTATTGGCGAAGACACAGCCCGCCAAGGAATAACTCAAATTATTGATTTCCTCAATCGCCACCAGGATATGCGCGAGCGGGGCTGGGTCATCGTATGCCAGGGTTCGGCCGCCGATTTCCTCAATGCCCAGCCGGAATATGAACCTATGCTTTCCCTGGAAATTTCCGGTATTATGCGGGATGCCTGGCTGCGAGCCAGCAAGGCAAAGGGCGTGGATTTATTTAATGTAAGTTACGACCTGCTAACCCCGGGCAAAGAGGCTGTCATACCCTATATGACATTATTCACCCCCCCGGAACCCAGCTCCCCGATCAAGCAACAAAATCGGGAACCGACTTCCGCTGTCCAAACCAGCGGGCAGCAGGGATCTCAGCCCCAAAAGCAAACATTTAGTATTGCCGGGTCTGCAGTTTTTAAGAGCGATCGCATGGTGGGTTTATTAAATGAGAAAGAAAACCAGGGCCAGTTGTTCCTGAGCAATCAAGTCAAAGGAGGAACCATCCCAATTGCTATTGAAAGTTCGGATAAAAATGCCTCAATCCGTCTTAAGGGTTCTAAAACCCGGATAAAACCGGTTTTCAGCCAGGATGGCGTAACACTGGATATTAATATTAAAGCCGAAGGCGATCTATTGGAAGAGGATAATGACGTTTTTCGTATAAGCAAAACCGATTTTAAAAAAGTAGAAGAATTGACCAGGCACGAAATTGAACGGCGCTGCCGGCTGGCTTTGCAAAAAAGCCTGGAACTTGAATCCGACATTTTTGGTTTCGGTGATAAAATCCACCGTTCTGACCCTCAACAATGGCAACAAATCAAGGATCAGTGGAACGACATTTTTCCCACCGTGCAAGTTAACATTAATGTCGAATTCAAGCTGAAACAAACCGGGGTATTGGGTGATCCGCTGATCGTTCAATAGAATCCGTTATAAATCCAGCTTGTAGTCACCGAAAGCCTGACCCCGGGTGGCTACATCCTTTACCCCTTGTACGGCCATTTCCGCCAGTATTTCGCGGTTCTGCTTGCGGGTAAAGTCCTTGCGGGCAACAGAGGTAAATCGGGCCAGCACCCCTTTTATTTCGTCCACTTCCATATTATGCAGGGCATTATACAGACCGGGACTGCCCTCATCATAAAAAACCCGGTACGGATCAAACCCTTCGGGAGCCGGGTATTGTTTTTGTTTGGAAGCAGTTTTATCTTTACTGGCGGGTTTTACGGCGGATCGCTGCTCGGCCAGGCTGGCCTGCAGTATTTCCTGAAAAGGTTCGGCCAGGCGGCGGGCCAGCGCTCTATTATTCTCCAACTCCCGGGCTAAATGCCTCAGGAACTCGGCCATCAGCGGGGTGAATCTATTTTCCGACATACTTTAATACCTCCCTGCTTAAATCCCGGTATTCGTTAAAAGGACGGGGTGACGCATACTTGTCCCGCAGTTTGGCCGGCTGAAGCCTGAAATTCACCGCATTGGCCGCCGGTGTAGATTCATGAATGACCGTCTCCAGCAGGCGTTGATAGCCTTTCTTCTGGGCTCCGGCCCGAAGATCGCTCAAGTTGTGCAAGTGCTCCTGATTTTGCTGGCGATACTTGGTAGCAACTATTCCCATGGCCTGGGTCTCTAATCCGGTCTGGCGTTTAAAACGATTGACCCGGGATACAATTTGCGGTATCCCATGTATGGACATAGTTTCCGGAATCACCGGAATAAGATAATAATCACTGATTGCCAGGCCATTCTGGGTAATAAGCCCCAGGCTGGGCGGACAATCGATAAGTGCTATATCATAATCCGACAGCATCTTCCCCAGAGCCTCACGTAAAAGATAGATTAGTGGGCTTTGCTCATCCTGTTCCGAGAATACGCTCATTAAAGAATCTTGTAGATCCATAAGTTCCATTCCCGAAGGCATTAAGTCCAACCCGGCTATTCCACCTCCTATGTTGGAAGCATTTCTAACTACTGCCTCCTGAGCGGAAAATACCGGCCAATTTTTAAAAGGGTCAAGGAACAGGCGCATGATGGTTTGCCCTCGCATATTGCGGCGTTTCCATCGTTCCAGGTCCATAAGACAGGCACTGGCATTGGACTGGGGGTCCAAATCGATGACCAGCACCCGAAGCCCGTGTTCCAGAGCCATAAACTCGGCCAGCGCGACCGTAAGGGTGGTCTTGCCCACCCCGCCCTTCATATTGATCAAGCTAATGCTTATGGCCATTCCCAATGCCCCCTACAAGCTTTATGATAGAATCATCCAATAATATATATATATCTCAACTTTCGCAGTTGACCGCTTAGTGCAGCAAATAAACGATTGCTTTGCAATTCTGTCATTGCGACGTTCTTATTTGTCATTGTTATGAAAACAATATTGGCAAGCGACCTTTAAGCCTGTCATTGCGAGCGCAGCGTGGCAATCTTCTTCCCCCGCAGGTACAACAGTACCTCGTCAAGTTCAATGCCGCGAAAAAAAATATAATATTTCGTTTTCGTTTACACGGCAATGACCAGGGAAGATTGCCGCGTCGCTGCGCTCCTCGCAATGACAAGCACACTAGTTTTCATAGCAAAGACAATTCAGTTGTATTGTATTATAAGTCAACTGCGAAAGTTAGTACGGAAATAAACCCACACACTTTATTTTCATAGTTGGTTGCATCCTGCGGGCATGATGGGTTGAGTATATAATAATATTATCATTTATTCTTGACAATTAGGCTTGTGAGATATATATTTGTCTTATATTTTTGGGGAAATTGTGGATATGCTTTTTGTTTTATAAAATTCCCCAGATATCTAATGGAGGCAGCAAATGGCGATTACCCGGCGGCGTATGGATTTCTTGAGAACCATTAAACAGCTTTATGAATCCACCAATCTGCCCGTACATTACGTACGAGTTGCGCAGCTATTGGGGATCAGCAAGTGGAGTGCGTACGAAATGCTGAAGACCCTGGAAAAGGAAGGTTTCGTAGCCAGTCAATATGAAGTGAACCAGGGTGAAAAGCATCCGGGGCGAGCTATGGTTCTTTTTACTCCTACACAATTGCTGGAACTGATTCTATCCGGAAAACCACTGGAGGAATCAGCCCGGGAATGGCAACAGATTAAAGAAAAGCTCCTGTCTCTGTGCGAAGAATTGAAAAAGGAGAATTCCAAGGAAATCGTCAGGCATTTGCTTGCCGAATTGCCACAGATCGGCAATCCCATGACTTTCAGTGCTTATGTCATTACCCTGCTGATTGCCCAGCTTCATACCCTTAGTGACAGCAGTATAAAGCTGATCAAAAAGCTGGTCATGGATGCGGCCAGCCCTGAATCAGGATTGTCCATGTTTACTGGTGCAGTAATTGCCAGTGCTTCGAAAATTAATTCCCGGGTCCAGCCGCTTTTTCAGCTGCTCAATCACCTCCCCGGTTTTCAGAAAAACCTGGCGCTCCTGAATCAATCCGAGCAGCACCAGCTGATGGACTTCCTGGGGGCTGCTTTGGCCAAAACGAGCTAATTTTTTTGGGGGTTATTTGGGGAAATAGGGGTAATTGTTGAAATTGGAGAATGTTTTTAGTCGTCGGAAGCAACTGCGGAGCAGTTGCTTCCACAACGTTGCAACGAGGCGGGGATTATAACCCGCCGCCTGTTTTGTTATTACGAACCCAACCGCTTGAAGAAGCGGGGGCGATCTTTTCGCATCTTTATAGATCTTTTTTCCGTTTTTGATGCTGCATACAGCAATATTTTTTACTGGTTTTTTTGGGGAAATTGGGGATTTTAAAGTCCGGCAAGACCGGCTTATTAAGCGTTTGGAGTGAACAGTATGAACGAAAATATGGTCAATCTCATATTAATTTTTTCCACTTATGCCTTCCTGGGTTGGGTACTTGAAACTGCCTTTAAGAGTATACGCGACCGGCGCCTGGTTAACAGCGGTTTCTTATTCGGGCCGATTGTTCCCATCTATGGTTTTGCAGCTATACTACTGACCCAAACCTCCGCGGTCTGGTCTCCTTTATTTGCAGAGTTTCACTCAGCCGTGCGTATCCTCACCATCCTTTTGTCCATAGCCGCCGTTTCCAGCCTGCTGGAGTACTGCACCGCTGCCTTGCTGGAATCTCTTTTTCAAGCAAAATGGTGGGATTATAGCGATGAGCGCTTTCATATCAAGGGACGGGTTTCATTAAAATACTCGATATTTTGGGGATTGTTGGGTTATTTGCTTCTTCAATTTATTCAGCCCTGGCTTATGCGGTGTCTGCAAAACACCGCTTTTGATTTAAAATATTGTCTTTCGCTTTTACTAGTAGTTTACTTGCCCCTGGATATAGTAAAATGTTTAAAGGCGCTGGGCAAAAGCCCATCGACGGTTTCTTTTAACTTCTTGCCTTTTCTTGAAAAATTTTCATACAGGAGTAAGCAAATGCGCATCAGCCATAACTCTTATCAAAAAGAATTGCCCGGTGAGCAGTATTCAGATCACTGTGATTATACGCAATGTATCGATGATTTGATTTTTCACCCGCTTATTCAAGAAATGAAGCAGTACCGGCATCATTACAGCACCAGCTGTTTTTACCATAGTTTAAATGTATCATACAGCAGTTACCGGCTTTGCAAGGCTTTGGGCTGGGACTATAAATCAGCCGCCCGGGGCGGAATGCTTCATGATTTGTTCTTGTATGACTGGCGAACCACCACTTTGGAAAATGGCCGGCATGGTTTCGTCCATCCGCAGATTGCACTGGAAAACGCTTCGGGTGTCTCTGCCCTCAATGATTTGGAAAAGGATATCATCCTTAAACACATGTTTCCCTTAACCTGGCGCCCCCCTAGCTACAAGGAATCACTACTGGTGTGCCTGGTTGATAAATACTGGGCGGTAAAGGAATTGTTTGCTTTTGGGATATCCTCCGACCGATATGCGAAAAGCAGCCATATCCCCTTCCCGGAGCCGGCTGGCCAATAAGCCTGGAGCAGCAGGAATAAATGGGCGGGCAGGATAATCATCCCTGCCCGCCTTAAGCATTTTTTCTATCTTTCAGTCACCAGCCATCTCTTCCCGCATATTTACCTTTTTAACTGCGTACATCCAGGACCCTGTATAATGCTGCGACCACCTGATTTGCTTATGACTTGAATACGGGTGGCAATACGCTCCTTGAGTGCCGGCACATGTGAAATCAAGCCTATCAGCTTGCCATCCCGCTGCAGTCCGGCCAGGGTATCCAGAGCTATATCGAGGGCATCTTCATCCAGAGCCCCAAACCCTTCATCCAAGAATAACGAATCAACACTGACTTTGCGGCTGGCCATACGGGATAACCCCAGAGCCAGGGCCAGGCTGACCAGGAAGCTTTCGCCCCCGGAAAGGTTGGCGGTGGAGCGGATCTCCCCGGCCTGGTAATTATCTATAACATTTAACGCCAGGGCTTGCCGCGAATTACGAAGCAGCAGATATCTATCACTCATTTTCTGGAGCTGGCGGTTGGCGTGTGCAATCATAATATCAAAAGTCAGTCCCTGAGCAAAGTTGCGATACTTTTTCCCATCGGCCGATCCGATTAGACTGTGCAGGAGTTCCCAGCGCCGGCATTCATCCTTCTGGGCCTCGATCTTCTGCAGCTGCTCCTGCATTTGCATACGGCTTTGGTGGCTGCTTTGCAGCAGATGTTTATCAGCCCCAATGGCATCCTGTATAAGTTTCAGTGCTTGCTCAGCAAGCCGCCGTTGCTCCTCCAGAACCTTACGCGGCTGCTCCGTCAACGCCTTTTCTTTTTCCAGCCGCAAAGTATCCTTTCGATCAAACAGTCGCGTCTGCAGTTCCGTCTTTTCATCCCGCAATTGCTCGGCCGCTTGAGCCAGGGCTTGTTGGTCCGGTACCGGTAAAATCGCCTGCAGATAATCGTCTTCGTGCTCAAAGCCTGATTCACCTAAATGCTGTGTAAAATCCACCTCGTTCGATTGCAGTTCCCGGGCGCGGTTGCGGGTACTGGCACCCAGGCTTTGTGCCTGTTCCTGTAACCGCTCTTGTTTACTTTGAGCCAGATCCATATCTTTTCGCAGCTTATCCAGAGCTGCCTCGGCCTCCCGCAGCTCCCGGTCCAGGCTTTCTTCTTCCACGGATGGATTACGGTCGCCATATAGTTCCCAGCGCGCTGCCTGCAGCTTCTGCACCTGCTGTTCAAGCTCCTGCAGGCTAATGCTGGTTTGCTGCCGTTGAATTTCCCGGGTTTCCAGCAGGGTTTCCTGCTTGGTTAGATCGGTCTGGATTAGTGCAGCTGCTTGCTCCAGCTTGCTCTTCGCATCCTGCCGGGCGATCCAGTTGGCCTGACGTACCCGCAGCTTATCCAGTATATCGGGCATGTCCTCAATAAGCAGGGGCGTTATCCCGTATTCCGCTACTTCCCGCCAAGCCTCCTGCTGGAGCAGGTCCAAGTGAACCCGCAAATTATCGCATTCACCTTGGAGGCGGTTTGTTTCCTGCCGAGCCTGCTCCTGCTGAATTGCAGCCTGCTGCTGCTCATTTTGGGCTTGAATCATGGCAATTTTGTTTTCATCATATTGCCGGGTCAGCTGCCTTTCATGGTCCTGTCCGGCCGCGCAGTGATTCAAGGTCTGAGCGTATTCGTTAATGGTCTTCTCAAGCTCACTTGATCTATGTCGAAAGTCTTCCAGGCTTGCCTCTCCCCATGCCTCCAGGTTTAACTCTTGCAAAATCTGCTGAACGTGTTTTGTTTCATTCTTCCAAAGCAATTTTTGCTCCTCCAGAACTGCCTCAGTAAACCCAATATCTTTTTCAAGCTTGACTATTTCCAAATTCAAATCATGTAATTCGTCGTTCAGCTTGCTTAACATATCGCTAATCTGATCCCGGGCCGATTCCGCCTCATCGATACGGGGCAGGTTGCCCCGGGCAAAAGGATGCTCTATCGCGCCACAGAGCGGGCAGGCTTTGCCATCTTCCAGACGCGCTCTCTCCTCTTCCAGGTCACGGATGCGGCTTAGTAAAGTCACCTGCGTTTCCAGTTGCTTCAATTCGCGCTCTGCAGTATTGACTTTTTCTTCCCTAACCCTTATTTCAGCATTCCATAGTGCTTGCTGCGCTTGCTGGGCTGCTCTTGATTCCTGCTGGTTTTTGATATTAACCCTGGCCTGCTGTATCTTGCTCGATGATTGTTGCAGTTCGCCAAGCATATTCCTTTGCTCTTGCAAAGCTTCCAGCTCTTCCCGCCAAGCATTGAGTTCACGTCCTTGCAGCAAGCTCTGCAGTTCATCCCGGATAACTTTCAGTTCTTTTTCCGACTGAGTCAACTGCTTGGATTTTTCTTCATACGCGGCGGTTCTTGCTTCCAACAGTCTAATCCATGCTTGTTGCGCCGTGATAGCTTCATCCCGTTCAATTTGCTTTTTATCTAACAGAGCCGAGCTCTCCTGAACCCGTGCAAAGCTTTTGTCAATGCCGGAGAATTTGCGTAATAAGCTGGTATCCGCACTGTTTTGCCGGATATATAATTCTATCTCATCCAGTTCTGCGTTCATTTCCTGTCGCTGCTGCTGCCCCATTTTTATAAGCGCCCGCAAAGCCGAGCAGGCTTTTTCCTCTTCGCCGGCGGTCAAGCGGTTCGTCGTTATTTGCTGCGTTCGCTGTTCGAGCAGTAAATCCAATTCGCGAACTTTTTTAATGATTTCTTCTTGCTCTTTGCGAGTACTACGCAGTTTTCCAAGCTTCTCCGCAGCCTGCTGGAACAGTTGTCGGGCTTTTTTCCCGGCTTCCTTCTGCTGCGGGAGTTCCTTTTCAAGCTGGTCCAGCTCTGTTAAATCACGATTCTGCTGCTCCCGCAAGGCCAATAATTTAACATAGGAAGCGTCAATCCGCATCGCCTGCCGCGCTCGCTCCAGACGCCGTCTTTCAGGTTCAAAAGCTTGCTCGCGGGCCATACCATCCTGCCATTGTTCTTCCAGCATACGGATTTCCTGGCTTAGCCCGGCCAGTTTGTCCAGCCAGGCCAGGGCCTCGCGCAGGGCATCGAGTTTCCCCTTTTCCTCCAGTTCCTGCTCGTTTTTAGCCTGCAAAGTCTCTTTTAATACCTGCTCCTCTTCCACACTAAGCAGTTTGATACCGGCCATTTCCGCCTGGAGATTCTCCAAGCGGGCTTTTTCTTCCCCACGCCGCTGGTGTACCTTGATGGAAATTTCGCTGTATACTTCGGTGCCGGTAATCTGTTCCAGAATAGGTGCCCGTTCATCAGGAAGGGCCTGGAGAAAGGCCGCAAAACCTCCCTGGGCCAGCAACATCGAGCGGGTAAATTGCTCAAAGCTCATCCCGGTAATTTTCTCCACTAACGCAGCTGCCTCACGAATCTTGGTTTCCAGGACCTGACCATCAGCAAGATCCGATATCTCGTGTTTGGGAAGCTGAAGTTCCCCATCCGGTTTTTTCCTGGCCCGCTGCTGGCTCCAGTGGCAGCGGAACTGTCCCTCCCCGGCCGCAAAACTTAACTCAGCATAACACTGCCCGGTTTGCCGGGACATAATTTCATTGCTGCTCTTATTAACCCGGTTCAGTCTTGGGGTACGACCATAAAGTGCCAAACAGATGGCATCAAGAATGGTGGTTTTGCCTGCACCCGTAGGACCGGTAATCGCAAAGATGCCATCAGCCAAATAGGCCGGATCGGTAAAATCTATGCTCCATTCCCCGGCCAGGGAATTCAGGTTCTGAAAACGCAGCTGCAGTATCCTCATACTGAATGCCTCCTATTCCGCCAGCCAATCCTCGGTATCCAGCGTATCAATTACTTCATGGTAAACCCGGAGCAGCTCTTCCCGCTGATCCTCCGGCACTTCATAGGCATCCAGGCAACGGTCGAAGACCTCCTGGACGTCCAGTTCACTTAGTATTTCTCCCTCACCCATCAGGCTGGGTACCGCTGCCGCCGCTCGCTGGTCCCGAACCCGCAAGATTTCGAGTTCGCCGTCCTCAATTAGCTCATCCAATTTCTCCCGTAAATTTCCGATCATCTCGTTTCCGTTGTATATGATTTCCAGCCAGGCCTTTAAGTGAATAGATTTCATGGCTTCCAATTGCTCTTGAATCTTTTCCCAGTCGCCGCGAATCGTACGCAGCTCTCGAAAAAGAGGTACGCTTATGGGGGTAATCTCTGCACAGCTTTCCGAAAACACTACTTTTATAACCGACTTTGCCCGGCTTGCCTCCCCAAAACCCATGGGCAGAGGTGACCCTGAATAACGGTATTTCTCATTTCCTGCCACCAGCTGGGCACCGTGTAAATGGCCCAGGGCTGCGTAATCTATTGTGGCAGGAAAAATATCCGCTCCCACCTGGGCCAGCGAACCCACATACAGATCCCGTACCCCATCCCCTTCCACTTTCAATCCGCCGGCAGCAAATAAATGGCCCATCGCCACAATGGGAACAGGTTTGGGCAGCTGCGCCTGGATCTGCTCCGCCCGGGCGCATACTTGCACATAATGCTGGCGAATGCCTTCCAGCAGTTTTCGTTCTTTATCTTCCATTCTCTCCCCGGACTCCACGCTGCGAATATCACGATCGCGCAGGTAGGGAACTGCACAGACGATTAACGCCGCTTCCCCGCCGGCATCTTCGAGCAGCAGTACTTCATCAACTGCGTCACCTGCCGTTCCCACAATATGGATATGCAAATGGCGCAATAAATCGCGCGGGGCATTGAGGAAAGAAGGTGAGTCATGGTTGCCGGCGGTGATTACCACATGACGGCAGGAGGAATCGGCTACCTGGCACAAAAAACGGTAATACAGCTCCTGAGCGCGGTTGCTGGGCGCAGTATTGTCAAAAACATCGCCCGCCACCAGTAGAACGTCAATTCCTTCGGCCTCCAGCACCTCAAGCAACCAGTTCAAAAATGCCGCATGTTCTTCATATCTTTTGCGCCCGTATAGCGAACGCCCTATATGCCAGTCCGAGCTATGCATGATCCGCATAGGCTAAAACTCCTTTCGAAAGCAAAGCATTGCATGCTTGCCCCCACACTCCAGTGCTTCCATAATTTTAAATATTTCGGCAACGACTGCCGTAATCCTTGTTGTTTTGTTTATTTCTAAATAATGCAGCGCAACGTAGTCAAGTATTCTCTGTATGCTGCCCTATTGTGATGCCCTGTTCCAACCCCATACTATGACCGCATAAGAAAATAAGCTGGAGCATATATAAAGTATACAAAATTCCCGGTTTAGAGATAATTTAACTAATGCATTTAATATGATAAAATGAACAGTTGATAAGACAAAAAAGCCCTTGTGAGTAGAGTCTAAAATCGTTCTACTTGAGAATTGGAGGTAAGATATGCCACAAAGACGTGACATCACAAAAATCCTTATTATTGGTTCAGGCCCTATTGTGATCGGGCAGGCTTGTGAGTTTGACTATTCCGGGACCCAGGCCTGCAAAGCCCTGCGCAAGTTGGGATACCAGATTGTTTTAGTCAATTCCAACCCAGCCACCATTATGACTGACCCGGGAATCGCTGATGTAACCTACATTGAACCCCTGAATCTAAAAAGTCTGTCGGATATCATAGCCAAAGAACGGCCTGATGCAGTACTGCCCAATCTAGGCGGCCAGTCAGCTCTAAATTTGTGTTCGGAACTAAGCAAAGCTGGAATTTTCGAAAAATATGGTGTAAAAGTCATCGGTGTACAAATTGATGCCATTGAACGGGGTGAAGACCGCATCGCCTTCAAGGAAACCATGAACCGCTTAGGTATTGAAATGCCCCTCAGCAAACCGGCCTATAATGTTGAGGAAGCGGAAAAGATAGCCGGGGAACTTGGCTATCCGGTGGTTATCCGCCCTGCCTACACCATGGGCGGTACCGGGGGCGGTCTGGTTTATAATGTTGAAGAGTTAAGAACCGTTGCCAACCGCGGCATTGCCGCCAGTCTGGTAGGACAGATTCTGGTTGAGGAATCCGTACTGGGCTGGGAAGAGCTGGAGCTGGAAGTAGTCCGCGACGCCAAAAATCAGCTTATTACGGTTTGTTTTATCGAAAACATAGATGCCATGGGTGTACATACCGGGGATTCATTCTGTGCAGCGCCTATGCTGACGATCAGCCCGGAGCTGCAGGAACGCCTGCAAAAATACGCCTATGATGTTGTGAAAGCTATCGAAGTTGTGGGGGGAACCAATGTTCAATTCGCCCACGACCCCAAAACCGGCCGGGTAGTTATAATTGAAATAAATCCCCGCACCTCTCGTTCCTCGGCTTTGGCCTCCAAAGCCACCGGTTTTCCCATCGCCATGGTTTCTACCATGCTGGCAGCCGGCTTGACCCTGGATGAAATCCCCTACTGGCGTGATGGTTCCCTGGAGAAATATACTCCCTCCGGTGATTATGTGGTCATTAAATTCTCGCGCTGGGCCTTTGAAAAGTTTCCCGGTTCCATTGATAAACTGGGAACCCAAATGCGCGCGGTTGGCGAAGTTATGAGCATCGGCAAAAACTATAAAGAAGCCTTCCATAAAGCCATTCGCTCCCTGGAAATCAATCGTTTTGGCTTGGGTTTCGCCAAAGATTTTAACCAGCGTTCCCTGGAAGAACTGCTGGCAATGCTGGCCGAGCCAAGCAGTGAACGGCAGTTTATCATGTATGAAGCCTTACGCAAAGGTGTCGATATAGAGCATCTTTATCGTTTAACCCATATCAAGCCATGGTTTATTCAGCAAATGCAGGAACTGGTTGTACTGGAGGAAGAGATACTCAAATATAAAGAAGGGCAATTGCCGGACGAATTGCTAATCCAGGCTAAAAAGGACGGCTTTGCCGATCGTTATCTGGCCCAGTTGTTAAACCTGCCGGAAAGCGAAATTCGCCAGCGCCGATCTGCGCTTGGGATAGTAGAAGGATGGGAAGCCGTCCCGGTCAGCGGGGTTGAAAACGCCGCCTACTATTTCTCCACCTACAATGCTGCGGACCAGACCAGTGTAAGCGACCGGCCCAAAGTTATGATCCTGGGCGGCGGTCCCAACCGGATCGGTCAGGGCATTGAGTTTGACTACTGCTGTGTACATACCGCCTTTGCCCTGCGCGATTTGGGCTATGAGACGGTTATTGTCAACTGTAATCCTGAAACAGTTTCCACTGACTATGATACCTCGGATAAGCTTTACTTTGAACCACTGACCGTAGAAGATGTTTTGAGCATATATGAGAAAGAAAGACCGCTGGGGGTAATCGTCCAATTTGGCGGGCAAACTCCCTTGAATATCGCCGGGGAACTGGCCAAAGCTGGCGTAAAGATCTTAGGCACTACCCCGGAAACCATTGACCTGGCCGAAGACCGCGATCGCTTCCGCCAAATCATGGAGAAACTTGATATCCCCATGCCGGAATCCGGTATGGCAGTTAATCTGGAAGAAGCCCTGGCTATTGCCGCCCGGATTGGCTATCCTTTGATGGTCAGACCTTCATATGTTTTGGGCGGACGAGGCATGGAAGTTGTACACGATGAAGAAATGCTCCGCCAGTACCTGGCTGCTGCCGTCGGAGTCACACCCGAGCGGCCGATTCTAATCGACAGGTTTCTAGGGAATGCTATTGAAGCCGAATCCGATGCCATTGCCGATGGCAACGATGCCTTTGTGCCGACCGTAATGCAGCACATTGAATTGGCCGGCATCCACTCGGGCGACTCGGCCTGTGTGATTCCACCGATCAGTATACCGCCCCAACATGTTAAAACCATTGAGGAGTATACCAGGAAGATTGCCAAAGAACTGAATGTAATTGGTCTGATGAATATGCAGTATGCCATCGCCGATGACCGGGTTTATGTTTTGGAAGCCAACCCGCGGGCATCGCGAACCGTTCCCCTGGTCTCCAAAGTCTGCAATATTTCAATGGCGCGTATTGCCACCGAAATAATGATGGCTAAAAACTCCGGCCAAGAGTTCTCGGTCGCCAATCTAACCCCGAGAAACATCCCCCATTTTGGAGTTAAAGAAGCGGTTTTCCCTTTTAATATGTTCCAGGAAGTTGACCCGGTACTGGGACCCGAAATGCGTTCTACCGGAGAGGTCTTGGGAATTGCTGATTCCTTTGGTCTCGCCTACTACAAGGCTCAGGAAGCCACCCAGTCGTCCCTGCCCTTGTCCGGTACCGTGCTTTTCAGTGTAAATGATCAAGATAAACCAGCCGCCCTGGAAACCGCCCGGGAATTTGCCAAAATCGGCTTTAAAATCAAGGCCACGGGAGGAACTCACAAATTCCTGCAGGAAAACGGCATAGCCTGCGAAGAAATTAAAAAATTGTTTGAAGGCCGGCCCAATATAGTTGACGGCATTACCAATCAAGAGATAAACCTGGTGATTAATACCCCGTTCGGCAGGCAGAGCCAGAATGATGATTCCTATATCCGCAAGACCGCTATTAAGTATAAAGTTCCATATATCACTACGATGGCCGCTGCCCTGGCCAGTGCCAAGGGCATCGCCGCCTATAAAGAAGATAATCATCCGGAAGCCAAGTTAAAATCCTTGCAGGAATATCATGCCGATATTAGCGAGTTGGACTGAGATTATCCTAAAATATTTATTATTTTTTGAAATCACTGTAAAGCCAGGGATAAGAATTACATCCTCATCCCTGGCCTTCGCTTTCCATTACAAAATTAAACTACTCTTTTACTTTTTCTTAATATAGCCACCGCTGAACTGTTTCGGTTCAAGAAACAGGAGAAAAGCCTCACTATCCTTTTCCAGTATCCGTTCGGCCAGCTTCTGGGCGTTGCTGCGGGTAACCACCATGCTTAATACCAGCTTGGGGCCCAAGCGGCCATTGGCTTCCCAACAAGTAACGGGAAAACCTTCATTCCTCAATTCCTCTACTATATAGGTGTTTTGCCGATCGATAATAACCTGTATTCCGCGATACCCAAGGGAGAGCCTTTCTTCAATAATGCTGCCAACCAGGATGCCCAGCGCAAAGCCGCTGCAAAACACCAGCAGTTTCAAGGGTTCCTGCAAGCTCCCAACCACCATGCCCAGAGCAATCGTATAAACCAGAATTTCAAAAAATCCAATAATTGCTGCCGGGTACTTATTGCCCTTTATGACAAGGATCATACGCACTGTACCAAGAGATACATCAATGACCCGGGCTAAGAAAATAAATATAAGTTGCAGTATCATAGTTATAATACCTTTCAGAAAACGTTGAATAACCAACAAAGAGGCAAATTTCAGCATCGAAAGAAACTGCGGAGCCGTTTCTTTAGCACCGCTGCAACGAGGCGGGGGATTATAACCCGCCGCCGGTTTTGTTAATAGGAACCGACCGCTTAAAGAGAAGCATGGGACATCTTTTCGCCTCGTTATAAATTTCATTGACAGCTTGAACTCATGCTTATCATAGTATTTCTGTAATCATAAAAGATTTCCTTTCTATTAGAGGAAATCTAACACAGAAAGGCTAAATATACAATACATAAAAAAGCACCCTTTCTTTCGTGAATTCTTTAACCTGAATTCTCGCCTGAAAGGATGCTTTTAAACTTTTTTACGCAAATTTTTCAGCGTCTCGGTTATTGATAACGAATACTATCATCAAGCCCGTCCCTTGTTCTTTCATATTTCGTTATATTATTTGTATTGATCCGGCAGCCAGCTATTTACCAAATCTTCATTTTCGTTTACCCATTTATGAGCGGCTGTTTTGCTGTCGGCGCCCTCTTCAGTTGCCATAAGCATGGCACTGCCGATGTCATTAATGGTCCACTTGAAGTTGTCAAAGAGCTCATAAACTTCCGGCATATCTTCTTTAAGTCCATTACGAACCAGAGTATTAATGGTTTCTTCTTCTCCAAGTACCTTTTTGGGATCTTCAAGATTCTTTAAAGCCCAGCTGGCATACATCCAATGCGGGCTCCATCCGGTAACAACAACCGGTTCCTTTTTGTCAGTGGCACTTTTTAATGCCGCTATCATGGTGGCATCGCTGCCCTCCATCAGTTCATAATCCAAATCATAGTCTTTTATCACCTGTTCGGTAAGCTTCATTAATCCAGCACCAGGGTCAATTCCAATAATCTGTCCGCCAAACTTGTCCTTATTGGCTTTTAACTCCTCAATTGAATTAATGTCAACATAATCGGGAACAACCAGTGCCAGCTTGGCCCCTTCGCAATTAGGACCCAGATCTTCCACCTTGCCGGTAACTTTTTCCATATAACTCTTATGGGTTATCGGCAGCCAGGCAGTAGTCATGGCATCTCCATCTCCATTAGCCAGTCCCTCAAATAATAGGGGTGCCGATATCGGAGTCAATTCAACCTTGTAACCCATTTTGTTTTCCAGAATATCTGCCATTACATGAGACGAAGCAGTGGCGCAGGCCCATTCCACATAAAGAATTTTTACGGTGCCCTTATCAGCTGTCGTATCTGCCGGATTATCCGTAGTTTTTTGACCACCGCAGCCCACCAGCCCGAAAGATAGTACTAATACCATTGCCAATAGCTTGATTATGTTCTTGTTTTTTAACACTCCGTTCATTCCTCCTTCTTTATTCATTGGATTTCCCAAAACTCTGGGTAATTCGATCCAGTATCATCGCAATTACAACAATCGCCAGGCCGGCTTCAAAGCCGGTACCTATTTCCATCCTCTGGATCGATCTCCATACCTCACCTCCTAACCCTTTGGCCCCTATCATGGCGGAAATAACCACCATTGACAGCGACAACATGATACACTGGTTGATGCCAGCCATAATAGTAGGCCTTGCCAGTGGGAGTTCGATTTTAAAAAGCATCTGGTAGAACGTAGATCCAAATGATTTTCCGAGTTCCACTAGCTCTTCAGGAACCTGCCTTATTCCAAGATCAGTAAGCCGTATTACCGGTGGCATGGCAAAAATCAAGGTAGCTATTACTGCAGGTACTACTCCCAAACCAAAAAAGGTAACCGCAGGCAGGAGATAAACGAATGCCGGAAGGGTCTGCATGAAATCAAGAATCGGACTAATAATCCGGTGCGCGGTTTCCTTTTTAGCTGACAAAATCCCCAGTGGAACCCCAAGCATAATGCAAATGGCAACCGAGCCGATTACCATCGCCAGGGTCTGCATGGTTGCATCCCAGAGTCCTACATTATAAATCAAATACATACCAATTATTGAAAACAGGGCAACTTTTTTATTGGCAAATTTCCAGCCCAATAACGCAATCAGGGTAATCAACAATGCAGGAGGCATGAAAAGCAAAACATCTTGCAGTGAAATTATCATGGATTTAAGAAAATTGCTGAGGGAATCAAAACTAGTCCCAAACCTTAACTGAAGATAATTAATTCCTATATCTGTCCAATTATTAATCGGCAATCTTGGTATTAAATCCATTTATGCCTCCCTCCTTTGTCCAGCCAGACCGGCAATTACCGAGCCTCTTACCAGGACGCCTTTAAGATTGTTTTTCTCATCAACGACTGCAACGGGGATCTGGGTATGGGCAATGACTTCTAAAATATTGGCCAGCGAGGTATCCGGAGCTACGCTGGGAACATCCTTTAGAATGATGGAATCGAGCTGGCGTTCCCCCGTATCTGAAATTCGGCCGGCATCATCAGCCAGAACATATCCCATTAAAACTCCATTTCGATCAGTTACAAAAAGACCAGACATTCCAAAACGCTCCATTACATGAAGGGCCACCCGCGGTCCGTCTTTTGGATATACTACTGACCGGGGCTTTACCATTACTGAGGAAGCCGTAAGAGCCTTGCTCCGGTCAACATTTTCAACGAAACGGGCTACATATTCATTGGTCGGCGAGAATAAAATATCTTCCGGTTGACCCATTTGAACTATTTCTCCGTCCTTCATCAAGGCAATCCGGTCTCCAATTTTAAGTGCTTCATCCAAGTCATGCGTAATAAAAACAATAGTTTTGTGCAGCTTTTTTTGGATTTCGATTAGTTCATCTTGCATATCTTGACGGATTAAAGGATCGAGTGCCCCAAAAGGCTCGTCCATCAGCAGAATATCAGGATCCGTAGCAAGAGCCCTGGCAATTCCTACCCGTTGCTGCATTCCTCCGCTTAGATTGGCCGGATAATAATCCGCCCAGGCATCCAATCCGACCATCGTGAGAACACTCATAACTTTCTCATAGCGTTCTTCTCGGTCCATTTCCTGTACTTCCAGGCCATAGGCCACATTATCCCTCACTGTTCGATGAGGCAAGAGAGCAAAGCGCTGAAATACCATCGACATTTTCTTTCTTCTAATAGCACGCAGTTCCTGGGAATTCACCCGGCTGATATCCTTGTTATCAATAATTATTGATCCTGCTGAAGGCTTATTGAGTCCATTTATGCAACGCAGCAGAGTTGATTTCCCACTGCCCGACAGTCCCATGATAACAAAGATTTCACCCTCATCCACTGAAAAGGAAACGTTCTTTATGCCTACCACCTGTTTAGTCTGTTTGCGGATCTGATCGTTAGAGAAACCCTTTTCAATCATTTCCAAGGCCTTTTCTGGAACTCCACCATAAATCATACTCAGGTTTTTAACTTCAATTTTGGACATAACATCATTCCTTTTTTTTCAATACAATAGTTAAGACAAATACATTAATAAATGGCATGTATTTCCCGTGCAAAAACAAGCCTCCACACAAAAAGGCTACCGCAATAGCTATAATTAACAGGGGATAATTCATGTGAATTAATAGGATTAGAACAAATGAAAAGGCATTAATACCTGGAGAAAGGCATAATTACAAATCTTCATTCACCCCTGTGACTGCTTACGAGGTTAGCTGCCGGATTTGGGCTAGGGAGCCCTACCAGAATATCTGGATTCACCCCAAAAAATGGTTCCCCCGCTCCTGAAAGAGCTTTCAGGATTAAGCATACGAGAATTTCGACTGTATTCATTTTTTCGATTATGAGTAAGTATCTTAATTATAGTACATTGAAGTTATCAATTCAAAATCATTATATCTCATTAGAATAGACTATCATTCGATAAGATAAAGAGAGCAAGCCTATGCCTTGAAATGGTTCTATATAATGCTAAATAGTATCGAGGTTGACCCCGTATGTGCTGTCACTATCACGAAGAGGGTTCCAAGCAGGGGATTCAGACCGTATTGATATACCAGTAATTAATTAGTAATTAGTGAGCATTATATTTATTTGAGGATTTTACATAATTCGAAAAAACCTAAAAAGGCCTCGGGGAAGCACAATATATAGTACAATTATCCAGTTGCAACCGCTATATATTGATTTGCTTTTAGCAAGAGGTGATTATTTAAAATCCTCAAATACTTGACGTGTATTCATTTATTATATATAATATTTAACTTGTAATGAGAAGCATAAAAATGGAGGGTGAAGATGGAGAAAAAACTACCGGTTTATTTATCTAAGAAAAATGGAGACCTGTGGCTA
>JAQUXM010000002.1 GCA_028692415.1 Syntrophomonadaceae bacterium
TTGTTGCCTTTTCCCTTTTTTGCACGAGATTTTTTTTCTTGATTCTCTTTTTCCTGTTTTTCATGTACATCAGCATGTTCATTTCTTAAAGGCTGGTTAACGGTTTTAACATCAATATGAGTTTGCTGTCCAATTTGCTGGGTTGATTCCTGCTGGCGATTGCTGTTTTCCAACTGCTGGGCTTGCTGAACCTTGGCAACATCACCAACCTTATGAACGAGAACCTGCATATCAATACTTCTTATGCTCATTAATATCCCTTCTCCCTAACGCAATGATGTTAACCTAACTTCTCCTTGGTCCAGGATAAAAGCTGCATATTTAATAGCATCATTGACAATATAAATTGATTGCCCAATACTAATACGTACTCCCGGATATACAGTCTCCAAAACTTTAACCTTGGCCGCATTGCTATGGTTAAATTGCTCTTCCAGGTAAACAGTCCGCTCTTCCATCTCAGTAATTTCCTGACGTAATTTCTTGAAATCCTCCAGCATCTTTAATAAAGTCAAACGTTTGTTTTCACTAAGATTATCGGGTGAAATACCGCTTTTTTGAAAAACTTGTAAATTATTGCTGAGATTCTCATATATTTTCTTTTTTTCATTTTTAATTTTTAATAGCTTCTGATATTCTGCGCGGTAATGGGGATTTATCCCTACCTCAACAATGGTTTGAGTTGCCAGTTGGGAACCCAATATCTTTGATTCAACTTCCTGAAAAGCCTGAATAACACCTCCGACTATAATGGCTTTTTTGTCATTTACCCGGACACTGCCTCCAGCTTTAATAAACGATTGCATAATCGAATCTTTAACGATAATATCTTTACCCGCTTCAACTCTGGAATTTTCTATAAACCGGCAATTGACATTTTCCCGGGCTCTTACAATACCCTTAACGCCTCCGGTTATACCACCCTTAATTAAAATACTGCCTCCGGATGTGACCTCGGCCCCCTCAATAAACCCTTTAATTTCAATATTTCCTTCAGCTTTCACCTTAAAACCCGTGTTAACGTTACCGTTAATCATTACATCGCCTACAAAATCGATGTCTCCAGAAGAGTAGTCAACATCTCCGGAAATCTGCATTAAAGGGTCAACCACCACCTTGTTATCGATAATGGTTACATTACCGTCTATAACTGAATAAAGCAGTTTATCGTCATTATCTGCAACGGTATTTTTACCCCTGGGAAGACGAACATCCTTGCCTCTTTTGGCGGCAATTTCAGAACCCAAAACATTGGTACCGGGAATTCCCTCACTTGGTGGAATCCGCTCTGCCAGCGGGGTTCCTTTTCTAACATTAAAAATCAGACCCAAATCATGATAATCAACATTGCCCTGTTCATCTACCTTGGGTCCCATCCTCTCTTTGGGCAAAGGAAATCTATAGTCGATTCTACCATCGGTTCCGTTAACCGGTGCTTTACCTTCGGCTACCAAAAACTCTTGCTCCCAATTCTTTTCCTGGAGAGCTTCTCTGATATTTTCTTCAATCAAGCCAAATACTACACTATGATTGGCTAAAGCTTTTTTAGCTTCATCCATAGTGCAACTCACCCCGGATCCAAATGGAGCAGTAATAGTCAGAAAGACTTTCAATTGGTCCCTGGAGATATTGACTTTGGCCTCGCCATTTTGGCCTATTTGTTCGGTTGTCATAGCTCTCCTCCAATTTTTAGACTACCAGATATTTCTTTTTGCTCAAACTACCTCGCAGCCTGAGTATGGCTTTGGTATGCAGTTGAGATATCCGTGACTCCGAAAGATTTAAGGTTGCACCAATTTCTTTAAGGGTTAAACCTTCATAATAATAGAGACAGGTCACAATTTTTTCTTTCTCAGGCAATCTCGAAATAGATTTGGCCAATAATTCCTTGACTTCAGAGAGTTCCACAAGTTCAATGGCATTACTGCCGTTTTGATCTTCCAGCATATCAATAATTCTTTTCCGCTTATCTTCTCCGTCCTCTCCAGGGAGAAAATCATCCAAAGAGATTATCGTAGTGCCTGCAATTTCCCTTAAAAGTACTGACAAATCCTCCTGGCTTATCCCCATTTCTTGAGCTACTTCGGCATCACTGGCTGCTCTTCCCAATCTTGCTTCCAGCGTTGCATAGGTCTTTTCAACTTCTTTGCCTTTTTGCCGCACTGACACCGGCACCCAGTCCATGGAACGCAAGCCGTCTATTATTGAACCCCGGATTCGGGTGATGGCATAGGTTTCAAATTTAATGTTTCTTTTATGATCAAATTTCTCAATCGCATCTATCAAGCCTTCTATGCCATATGATATCAATTCATCAAGTTCTACGACTGAAGACAGGTGAATAGCCAGGCGATTGGCTACATACTTGACAAGTTGAGCATAATGTATTATTAATTCATCGCGGGCTTCAATTTCACCTTTTTCTTTGTATTGAACCCAAAATATGCTCATATCACTTTTCATTTAAATTGTTCGCTCCCCGTGTCCAATAGTCCTTACCAGTAAATCACCGCTTTCAGGATCAAAGGTAATCGTGCGGCCATAATTGCCTCCGGTGTCTGCGGCTATTATTTTAAGCTTGAACTTCTGGAGCGTTTCCTCTACTGCCATCGCATTACGTTCCCCGATCTTCATAATATCGCTTTCCCCAGAAAACTTGAACATTTGGGCACCTCCCGCAATTTTCACCAAGAGGCGGGACTGCACAGCACCATTTTTCCCCATTTCGTTCAATGCCAGCTCTATACCGGTATCCGCAAATTTAGCAGCATTTTGTGGATTACGCGCTTGCGCACTTGAAGGCAGCATTATATGAGTCAGGCTACCCAATTTTATGGCTTTATCAAAAATACAGATACCAATACAGGACCCTAGCCCAGCTGTCATTAGTTTGTCCGGGCTCTTGGCCAGCTTAAATTCAGCCATTCCAACCTGGATAATCTTACTCATCCAATACTCACTCCAAGCGATGATAATATGGTATCCAATGAACCAGGTTCGGGCAGCAGGAAGAAATGTCCCACTATATCCTCTTCGTCTTTGGTAAATTCAGTTTCCAAAACCAGTACATGGTCAGCCACGGCACCAAAAATGGCTAAAACCGCATCCAATATAGCACCGGCCATGTCTATCCCCAAGGCCGGTACCGAAGGGCGAAAATCAAGATTGGTAAACATAGCCAGAGCATTTAAGTAAGTAGCGGTAATAATATTTCCCAGTTCCATTAAGGCAGAAAGCTGCATATCGTTAAAATTATCGGGCTGCGTTTCCCCCAAAGGCCTGCTCATTAGCATATCTACCAGATAACAAGCCTTGTTTATCGGCAGAATAAACAATATATTAGCTGGGGCGGAACCGCTGGCATTCAAATAAAGTCCCACTACATGCGAATCAGCACCACCTATTAATTCAGGTACTTCCGCAAAAGGCAGAATACTGACTTTAGGAACGCTCATATCGATTTTCGCACCTAACATTTGGGCAAGGGCTGTAGCGGCATTGCCTGCCCCAATGTTGCCTATTTCCCGAAGCGCATCAAGTTCCAAACCAGACAGTTCACTGAAATCAAATACCACGCTTTAACACCTACCTAGCAAATCCAATTACTCAAATATTTTTAATATATCCAGCAATAAAAACAAGCGGTCATCTACTCTCGCAATGCCCTTTATTAAGTCAGCACTGATAGAATTATAGACATTGCTGGTCTCTTCAATATCGTTTTTATTTAAACTTAAGACCTCGGATACTTCATCGACTATTATTCCGGTTTTGATATCATCAAATTGGAAGACGATTATTCGCTTATCTTCTTGGTCTCCTGCAGCCTGCAAATTAAAACGGGTGTGCAGATTAATGATGGGAATAATATTGCCTCTTAGATTTACCACACCCTCAATATGTCTAGCAGCCCTAGGCACTCTGGTAATATCCAACAGCCGGTTTATTTCCTGAACATTTAAAATATCTACCGCATATTCCTCTTTGCCCAAGCGAAAAGCTACTACTTGAATCTCTCCCTGCCCATAGGTATCTCCTACAGTATTAGGCATGTTTTCCATACTAATCCACCTCCCTTTAGAAAAGTGTTGCTATGTCAATAATCAATCTTACATGTCCATCTCCCGCCACAATAGCTCCAGCTATACCTGGAATACCGGCTAAAATTTTTCCTAAAGCTTTAATTACTATTTCTTGCTGTCCAATCAGGGTATCCACTACCAACCCGATTTGACGTTCAGCTTTGCGAACGACTACCACATACATCTCATCTTCGCGTTCAATTTCACCTGGTATTTCCAAGAGGCTTGACAACCTGAACAGTGGTAATACATTGCCCCGCAAGACAATGACTTCCTGATTCTGAACCATTTTGATATCGTGATTCTTGATCATGGTTGTTTCATCAACCGAGCCAAGCGGTATAGCATATATTTCATCCCTGACCGAAATCATGAGGGCTTGAATAATCGCCAAGGTCAAGGGAAGTTTTATCCGAAATCTGGTCCCTTTGCCTGGCCGGGAATCAACAAAGATTTCACCGCTCAATGATTCAATTTTAGTTTTTACTACATCCAAGCCCACGCCACGTCCAGAAACATCAGTAACATTTTGAGCGGTACTGAAACCGGAAGTGAATAAGAGCCCTATAGCATCATCTTGATTCATCTGTTCAGCTTCTTTAGCTGTTATTATTCCTTTTTCAATACCTTTTTCCAAAACCCTTTTAACATTGATTCCTGCTCCGTCATCTTCAACCTCAATATACACATTATTACCTTCATGGCGAGCTCGCAACATAACTGTTCCCTTTTGCGACTTACCGGCCCGCAGTCTTTCCTGTGGCGATTCTATGGCATGATCTATGGAATTTCTGAGTAAATGAACCAGAGGATCGCCAATTTCATCTATTACCGTTCTATCCAGTTCGGTTTCTTTGCCTTCCATTAGAAAATCTACTTCTTTATTAAGATCTTTGGCCAGGTCTCTAACCATTCGCGGAAAGCGGTTAAATACCTGTTCAACAGGCACCATCCTGACTTTCATGACCACTGATTGCAAATCCGTGCTGATCCGGTCTATCTGTTCAATGGTTTCATTAAGTTCATTAATTTTACTACTGGCACCAATTTGCTCCAAACGGCCCTTGTGCATAACCAATTCTCCAACCAGATTCATCAAACTATCCAAGCGGTCTATGTCTACTCTGACCGTTTGTTTAACTTTATGAGCCTTCTTGGGTTCTGTATTATCTTGCGAACTTTCTTTAATTTCCGGAGCGGCCTCTATGCTCATGGTCTGCTTCTCGGGCTGAATATCGCTTATATCCATTTCTTGAATCGCAAGCACCTTGATTTCAGAGATATTATTTAAACGATTCTCAAGTTCTTGTCTTTCGCTACCGCTAACTACAAAGATTTCAAAATATTCTTCAAATTTACCCTCTTCTATTTCTTGGGCGGGAGGTATAGATTTTATTATCTCACTATCCTCTTCCAAGGCTCTAAACACCATAAAAGCACGAACTGCTTTCATCAAACAGTTCTTATCCACGCCTAATTTAATATAGTGTATTTTAAAATCTTTACTGGCTGCTTCTTTTAAAACTGTAATATCGTAATCATTGAATCCAAAAGTGTTTGGGTCAGTTAAAATTTGGTCTACTCTAATATCCCTATTGGCTTCTGGAGAATTACCTGCCATTTCGTTCGCTACTCCAAATTGCCCATTGCCGCTTTTAACATTTTCCAGTAAGAAAATTAGTTCACTATTGTCGATGGCCCCGGAGTTGTTGGACTCTATACGTTCAATAATCAACTGTATGCGATCAAAACATTGAAAAAGAACATCGACTACCTGAGAATTAACTTCCAGCATTCCTTCCTTCAAATCAGATAGGATATTCTCCATATGATGAGTAAGATCAGCAAGGTCATCAAAACCCATAGTGGAAGACATGCCCTTAAGGGTATGGGCAGCACGAAAGATTTCGTTTAATACCGAAATATCCTGGGAGTGCTTTTCCAATTCCAATAGTTTCTGATTCAAGCTCTCCAAGTGTTCCTTGCTTTCTTCAAGAAATACATCCAGGTACTGGGACATGTCCATTTTCATGAAATAATCACCTCCTAATAATTTGTCTATCCAGATACAAGATTTCCTTTAACATCGGAAGAAACTGCGGAGCAGTTTCTTTCACACCGCTGCAACAAGGCGGGGAATTAGAACCCGTCGCCTGTTTTGGTAACATGAAACCGAGCTCTTATAGAAGCGTAGGATATTTTTTCGCCTCGTTATAACATTCTTAAAACTTCTTCACTAATATCGGAGAGCGGAACTACCTTATCCACCATACCCGTTTCCACAGCTGCTTTAGGCATTCCATATACAATACAACTAGATTGGTGTTCAGCAATTATTCTGCCATTTTTTGCTTTTATAAGTCCCAAAGCCGCTGCTCCATCATGTCCCATACCAGTCATAATCACACAAACCATATGCGACCAAAACTGATCCGCAACCGATTCCAGCATTACATCAACTGCGGGGCGTAAGCCACCCCGAGGTAAAGATTTATCCAGATTTATAAATAATTCTCGGGCAGCATCCTTTTTAGGCCGCGCCACTGTTAAATGAAAATCACCCGGGGCTATATATGCACAACCCGGTAAAACTTTTTCCCCCTGTTCGGCTTCTTTCACCCTAATCTCCGATAAAGAGTCGAGCCGGTCAGCCAGAGATTTTGTAAATCCCGGGGGCATATGCTGAACCACCAGAATACCAGCCTCAATACTAGCCGGGAAACGTGGAATAACCTGATGCAGAGCCTTTGGCCCCCCGGTTGAAGTCCCAATCAATACCAGTTTATTTAATTCCTTGTTCAAATCAATAGTCTTCCTAACCGGTGCTGCAACTTTTTTTGCAACGAATTCAGGCATACTATTAAAATTCTGCAATTTTTTCTTAGTACCTGCCGCAATTTTAATTTTTTTGACGATTTCTTCTTTGATCGTTACTATATCGAGAGAAATTTGCCCTGATGGCTTTGGAATAAAATCAACTGCACCCAGCTGAAGTGCTTTAAAAGTCTGTTCGGCACCACTCTTGGTCAGACTGCTGAGCATAATTATCGGGACCGGATTCGTAGCCATTATTTTTCCTAAAGCCGACAAACCATCCATCTCCGGCATTTCAACATCCATAGTTATAACATCGGGTTGCAATTCTTTTACTTTGAGCACTGCCTCGCTGCCATTTTTGGCCTTGCCAATAACCTCCATACCTGCGTCACTATTTATAATGTCTGAGATTACTTTACGCATAAAGGCGGAGTCATCAACAATCAAAACTTTTATTTTTGTCATCAATAATCCGTCCTCTCTATTCTTTTACTCCCTTTTTAATCCATTCTCGCTGTTTATTAAAAATAAATTTAAAGATCCGGTCTTGTTGAACCTCGTTGAAATCGTCATATTCTATGGCATATTTACTGTTTTCTCCCTCTTGCCTGGCCTTAGCCAGCACTCTTACGACATGTGCTTTACATAACACCGCTTCACAATCAGGCAGCTCTATCATCATCTCCATTTTCTGATCCTTTTCCATTACCACCGGGGTAAAAAGGCAAAGGCCTCCTGCACTTATATCTCCTGTTACCCCCTCCAACACATCACTTTTTCCTTTGTCGTTTACCATTTTAAATGCCACTGGGATGGCAATTTCCAAGCGCACAAAGGTCCGCTTCTGGTTCATTCTGACTAATTCCTGAGGTTTATTTACTATCAGTAGAGGAATATGTCCCCTTCTTCGATCTATAATCGTGACAAAACCGCCAAAAAGACTATTTTTAAATTTGAACTGGATTTTTATTCGTTGCCCTACCCGCAAGGTAAGATATACACCCCTGCGCATAGGCATTGATATATACCAGTTGTTTCCATGAATCTCCTCAATTCGACTGGGCAAGTATTCATTACCTTTACTGGATTCAATTTCTATTTCCAATAACTGGTTGATTTTTATGTCGTCTACTTTCATAAATAATCCCTCGCAAACAATTACTTTATAAAACCAGCAATTTTTTCGATGAAATTCTTTATTCCGCCTCGTTTAAGATCCAAGCCATGATTATTATCACTGTTGGCTTCCAAGAGATTACTGGTTATCAAATCTATATTGCGGGCAGCAGGGCTTTTAGGAAATATCTGGACAAAAGCCTGTTGGCGTCTAATACCCTCCCCAATTAAAGGTTCATTAACAATATGTCCCAAAGGTTTTACGGAACAGTTTAAGAACTTTTCACAAACCAGTTTGAACTTCTCCGCTACCAGTATACCTTCCGAATTATCACTTACCCGGTTTACCACCATATACATATTACCTAAAAAGGAATTCTTGGTGACGCTTTTTACAATGCTATAGGCATCAGTTATGGAAGTTGGTTCCGGGGTGGTAATAACGATTACATCATCGGCCGCCAGTAAAAAAGCAATTACACTTTTAGAAATACCAGCCCCCGTGTCAATTATCATATAGTCATATTCACCATCCAGTTTCCTCAGTTCAACCAGGATTCGCTTAAGTTGATCCTCGTTAAGGTTGGCTAATTCGCTTATCCCAGAACCGCCCGGTATTATTTTCAAACCTTCCGGACCTGAAATGGTAATGTCCTTTAAGGTTTTTTTCTCTTGTATCATATGATAAAGGTTGTATTTGGTAACTAATCCCAGCATTACATCCAGATTGGCCAAACCCATATCCGCATCCATAAGAATAACCTTCTTGTCCCTGATACAGAGGTTAATTGCTATATTGAGGGCCAGGGTGCTCTTGCCTACCCCGCCCTTGCCGCTGCTTATCACAACCACGCGGCTTTTTTTCAACTCACGGCTTATCTCCGCTTCAATTTGCTTTTTGACATTGTACGCCATTTCCCTGAGCTTATCAGCTTGATCTTTCATGATGCATCCCCCTCTCTGAGGAGCATTTTAGCCAGTTGCAAGCTATCCGGTATCTCAATGTCATCCGGTACATTCTGACCATTGGTTAAGTATGCAATGGGCTTTTTTATTTCATAAATAGTGTTCAATATCCGCCCGTAATTGCAGGTTTCATCAAGTTTGGTAAAGATAATCTTGTCTACTCCGATATTGTTAAATCTTTGGAAAATATTAACCAAATCAGTACTATGAGTGGTAATACTCAAAACCAGAATCGTCTCATCAGGTTTGGCAATTTCAATATACTCTTGAAGTTCCTGCATGTGTTCTTCTTTATAGGGACTGCGCCCTGCCGTATCAACGAAAATAATATCCTTATCCTTGTACTGTTCTATTGCGCTCGCCAAATCCAGTGGACTAAACACCACACTAATAGGAATCTCGATGATTTCAGCAAAAGTTCTAAGCTGTTGGGCAGCAGATACCCTATAGGTATCCAGTGTAATTAAGGCTACATCTTTACCATCCGAAAAAGCCATATTAGCCGCCAGTTTAGCAATAGTAGTGGTTTTCCCAACGCCAGTTGGACCAATCATAAATACCAGATTCCCCTTTTTATTGCCCTGGGTATTAATTGGTTTCACGTCATTTATATATTCCTGCAAGGTTTGCAGGCATAGATCCCTGGTCCAATCATTATCCGCAATATTTTCTTGAGACAATCTGGTTTCAACACTGTTAATGATTTTAAGAGCTATATCTTTATCTACCTGATTATTAACCAGCGTTTCATAAAAAAGCTGTACTTCTTCTGACATGCCTTTAATCAGCTCTACTTCATACATCTTGAGCTTAACATCAGATATTATGCTTTTCATCTTTTGCATTTCCTGTAAAAGTTCTTTTTCTTGTTCTGATGGCAAAGCAAGCACTTCCGGTTCCGCCTCGGCAGGTGGCTGCTGCTGAGGAGTGACAACTGCCGCCGGTGCAGGGGCAGGATCCGGCTTACGCTGCCGATCGCTGTTTACCCTCAAATTATCATCGATAGCTACGGTTATCTCAACTCGTGGCGTAAACAGAAAACTAAAAATACCACCTCTTTTAACCTTGCTGGTGTGTAAGATTATCGCATCCCGGCCCATTTCCTCCTTGGCCTGTTTTAAAGCACTTTGAAAATCCTTGGCCACAAATTTTTTTATAATCACGGTGACACCATCCCTATTACTTCAACATTTACCCCGGAATCAATTTCGTTGTAGGAAAGAACCAGGAGATTGGGAATAAACCTGTCAACCAAGCGTTTGAAATACAGACGCAGAACTGGTGCGCATATTACTATGGGGGTAATACCCTTTTTACTTAAATCGTCAAAATACAAGGACAGCTTATCCACCATCTTCTGAGCGATATCCGGATCCAAGGCCAAATAGGCCCCAAATTCACTCTGCTGTACCGAGTCCCGCAGTTTTTCCTCAAAACCCGGATCAAGGGTCAAGACATTCAATTTGCCATCTGCTCCCGCATATTGTTTACTAATCTGCCGGCGCAGTGATTGCCGAACATATTCGGTCAGAACGTCAGTGTCTTTCGTCAGTTTGGCATAATCAGCAAGCGTTTCCAGAATCGTAAGCATATCGCGAATGGCTACCTGCTCCTTTAAAAGATTGGCGAGAACCTTTTGCAGATCTCCCAAACTCAATAAATCAGGTATCAATTCCTCAACTACCGCTGGACTGCTTTCTTTAATAAAGTTTATAGTATTTTGAATTTCCTGTCTCCCCAATAATTCGTAAGCATGGGATTTGATAACAGAAGTAAGGTGGGTCGCCAGGACCGAGGGTGGATCGACAACCGTATACCCTTTCAATTCCGCCCTGTCTTTTTCAATGGTATCTATCCAGCGGGCGGGCAGGTTAAACGCTGGCTCTATAGTATCTATACCGGCCAATTCCATATCATATTCTATTTCCGGACCAATCGCCAAATAGTTGTCCAGGATCAAATCCCCCGCCGCAATTTGATTGGCTTTTATCTTGATTACATAGCTGTTAGGTTTAAGCTGCATATTGTCCCGAATCCGAATAGGAGGTACAATGAAACCCAATTCAACCGCACACTGTCTCCTGATCATAACGATTCTATCGAGCAGGTCTCCACCCTGTTCGGAATCTACCAACGGGATTAGTCCATATCCCAATTCCATTTCCATCTTTTCGACCTGCAATAATTCAACAACATTTTCTGCCTTTTTAATCTGCTCGGCCTCTTCAATATCTTCCAAATCGGGTTCCACTGCCACCTCGCCAGCGGATTTGCGAAAGGCAAAATATAATACTGCAAAGAATGCAGCCAGAGAATACATGGGGACTCGCGGCAGACCGATCGAACCCATAATCAGTAAAATTATCGCAGCCATTGCAAGTGCTTTAGGGTGCCCAAAAAGTTGGGTTCCCATCTCGCGCCCCAGGGGCAATTTGGAGGCGCTCCTGGTAACTACTATACCGGTAGCTGTTGATATAAGCAGGGCTGGAATCTGTGTAACTAAACCATCTCCGATGGTTAACAGTGTATAGGTTTGCAGTGCTTCACTCCAGCCAAATCCCTTCTGCACCATCCCTATGATAAAGCCACCCACAATATTGATGATTATTATAATTATGCCAGCAATCGCATCACCCTTGACAAATTTACTGGCACCATCCATAGCTCCATAAAAATCGGCTTCGCGTTGAATTTTCTCCCGTCT
Source organism: Syntrophomonadaceae bacterium (assembly GCA_028692415.1). Classification (GTDB taxonomy): domain Bacteria; phylum Bacillota; class Syntrophomonadia; order Syntrophomonadales; family Syntrophomonadaceae; genus JAQUBU01. The sequence continues at coordinate 11,686 of JAQUXM010000002.1, forward strand.
TTGCCGAGCTGTATCTTCATTTATAAGGCCAGCATTCAAGTCAGCATCAATGGCCATTTGCTTACCCGGCATAGCATCAAGCGTGAACCGGGCTGCTACTTCCGATACCCTTTCCGCACCTTTGGTAATTACCACAAACTGAATAACTACCAGAATAAGGAATATGACCACCCCGACAATGGCATTTCCTCCAACTACAAATTGCCCAAATGCCTGTATTACATCTCCGGCATAGGCATAGAGCAAAATCAAGCGGGTGGCGGAAACATTGAGAGCCAGACGAAGTAGAGTAGTAACCAGTAACAAGGATGGAAAAATCGAAAAATCCAGCGGTTCTGAATTGAACATGGAAACCATCAAAATAATAAGGGCCAGACTTATATTGAATGTCAGCAAAATATCTTGAACGACTGGACTCATAGGAATAATCAGCATCATAACAATGCCGATTACAATAATGGCTATTAATACGTCACTATAATCAAGCAGTTTATCTATCCAGCCTGATCTTGAATTCAAAATAATTCCTCCAATGGGTTAAGTTTAAATAGTCTATACCTTATACTTAATGGCCACTTTTAAAATCAGTATGTTTCGCAGATCGAGCCCAAAGCACCTCTCTTCGGAGATACGAACGAATAAAGCCGCTCCGTAAACACTGCTATTTGCTTATTGGTCCGCTAAAACGCGTGTCCTCGGGGGGAACATCCGTGTGCCCTCAACATCCTTATTGGTGTCGAAGAACACATCGTTGTCCCCAAAGGGGAGGTTTTTTGGCTGGTCTCTGCCATAGGGACATTCCTCTGGAAGAGGTCTGACCTCCCTTACTTACAAGGCCACTTTTTTTTGTTTGTAGACAAACGCCAGAACCTCAGCTACTGCCTGATATAGTTCTTCAGGAACCGCATCGCCAATTTCCAGGCTGTAATATAGCGTTCTTGCCAGCAACGGGTTTTCCACAATGATTACCTTGTGCCGGCTGGCAACTTCTTTGATTTTTAAGGCCATGAAATCCTGGCCTTTGGCAACTAACACCGGCGCTTGCATTTCGGCTGCTTCGTATTTCAAGACTACCGCAAAATGTGTCGGGTTGGTTATAACTACATCCGCTTTAGGCACTTCAGCCATCATTCGCTGCATCGCTACTTCACGTTGAATTCTTCTCTGCCGGGATTTAACCAGTGGATCACCTTCAACCTGCTTGTATTCCTGTTTAATATCATATTTACTCATCTTCAGGGATTTCTCGTATTCATACCATTGAAAAATATAATCAATTATACCGATGATAATGAACACGATGCCTACTTTTAGAGCCATCTCAAGAACTATGCTGCTCATAATTTTTATGGTAGCAACAAGTTCCATATCTATAAAACGAGGGAAAATATAAAAATGCTTTCGCATTACCGAATATACTATGTAACCGGTAACAATCACCTTTAGCAAAGACTTGATTAATTCCATCAATGCCCGTTTGGAAAAGATCCGCTTAAATCCCTCAATCGGATTTATCCGACTCAATTGCGGAGTTAAAACTTCACCGCTAAAAATAAATCCCACCTGTAAATAACCGATCATGAGTGCTACGACAAAAGTAACCAAAAACACCGGGAATAAAACCTTGGCTAAAACTATACATACCTCAATCAACATATAAATAATATAATCATTGGAAAAGTCCGTCAGGGTTCTATCCAGAATATACAGCGAAGTAAACTCTTTGATGCTTTCCAGCATATTGGGAAAAGTAAAATATATGGCTAAAGAACCTGCTAAAACTATTACCGCTGAATTCAAATCCGTACTCTTAAAAACATTCCCTTTTTTCCTGGCTTCTTCCCGGCGCCGGGGAGTAGCCTTTTCGGTTTTTTCTCCGGTATCATCATCCGCAAATAATTGCAGATCAATATTTAGGGGGTTTGGGACTAGGGGCAAAAGGTATAAGCTCCCATTTCCTTCATTATTTTTGCAGATAACAACTTCTGTCCTTAAGGGTATGTCCTCCTGGTATGGATGTTTGCTGTTGAAGCACAATCTATTATCTTCCATAATCAGCGCGACCCCATGACCAATAAAACCTGATCCACATAACCGAAGAATTGGTTAAAAAGACTGCCAAATACCCATAAATAAACCGGCAGCATTATAATGAGGGTAACCATGCCCAATAATATTTTCAGGGGCATACCGACAATAAACACATTCATTTGGGGAACTGTCTTGGCTATAAAACCCATAGCTATATCACTAATTAACACCGAAACCAGTACCGGCGCAGAGATTTTAACGGCAATTACAAACATTTTTATACTCATTTCCACCAATAAATCAAGAAAGTTATTATTTAAACTTAAACCCAAAACTGGTATTATCTGATAACTTTGCACCAAGGCTTGAATAAGATAATGATGACCATTCATAATCAGGTAGATAAGCAAGGCAAGAATTTGGGTGAAATTACCCATAAGCGGGATTTGGGTTCCTGACTGCGGGTCAACGACATTAACGATGGCAAATCCCATCTGCATATCCATAATTTGTCCAGCCAACTGGATCGTAGCCAGTACCAGATAGGCGATAAAACCTATGGTGTAGCCAATAATTATTTCCAATACCAGCGCTGCCAAAAAATATGCCGGAGTAGTGAGGTTTTGCCCGTAATGAACCGGCACAAAATAAGCCATGGCGGCTGCCAGCAGAATAATAATGAGGCCTTTCACTCTGCCAGGTATCATCCGGCTGCTGAATATTGGTGCGCTAAGAAATAGCCCGGATATTCGGCCCAGTATTAGAAAAAAACTCTCCATCGCATAAGGCATAGTAAACTACCATCCTGTTAAATTGTTACCATGGTTGGAATGGATGCCAGTAAGTCATGCGTAAAACTGGTTACAATATTAAGCATCCAGGGTCCACATACAATGATAACCAGAAAAACAATAATAATCTTAGGCACAAACACCAAAGTCATTTCCTGAAGCTGCGTGGTGGCCTGTAAAATGCTGATCAGCAATCCGGTTATCAGGGCCGCACCCAGAACCGGGGCAGATACTAATAGTATGGTATACATTGCCTCGTTGGCAATCCCCAAGACCATGTTTTCGTACATGTCCTTTACTTCCTTCCTATTTAAAGCTCATCATCAATGACTGTATAACCAGATTCCATCCATCTACCAGCACAAAAAGCAATATCTTGAAGGGCAGGGAGATCATCATCGGAGGCAGCATCATCATCCCCATGGACATTAAAGCACTGGCTACCACCATATCTATAACCAGAAAAGGTATAAAGATAATAAATCCAATCTGAAAAGCGGTCTTCAACTCGCTTATAACAAATGAAGGAATAAGCACATAATTCGGTATATCATTGAAATTTTTGGGGCGCGTTATTTTGGAGAGTTTTACAAATAGGGCCAGGTCCTTTTCCCGGGTCTGTTTAAACATAAAACTTCGTAATGGTTTCATACCTGTGTCAAAAGCGGCTTCTTGGGTAATTTGACCTTTTAAGTAGGGCTGCAAAGCCTGTGAGTTAACCTGTTGCAAAGTCGGGGCCATTACAAAAAAAGTCAAAAATAACGCCAGCCCGATTAAAACCTGGTTTGGAGGCATTTGCTGAGTAGCCAGTGAGCTTCTGATAAAACCTAAAACTACAATAATTCTAATAAAAGAAGTGAGCAAAATTATTATAGACGGTGCCAGGGTCAGAATGGTAATTAAGATAATTAATTGCAAAGCCGAAGATAAATCCTGTGGTTCGCCGGTACCACCGCCCAACTGCAGATTCATACTCGGTATTTGTAATGGTTCTGCTGAGACCGCAACCGATAGGACTAAAAGCAAAATTAAGGCCAGCAATATAATTATTGGCCAGCGCAAGCTACAAACTCTTTGTTTAAACATCATCACCACTTCTTTTTGCTCCAATATCCCCCATACTCTTATATGAAATATGATCCATTCTTTGGGCTTGCTCATTTATAAGCCGTTGAAATTGCTTGCTGGGCGGGTTGTTTCTTGAATTGCGGCTAATAAAGCTATCCAGCTTGTCTTTAATATCTTGAAAACCTCCCTGAGGTTCCTTCATCTGGTAAGTCCCCTGCCCTATTTCCTCGATCATTTTGTTGTTATTAACCTCAAAAAGGAAAGAAATATTGTGATCAGTTACTCCCAGCGCATAAAGCTTTTCACCAATTTCACATAAGACTATGCCTCGATTTTGTCCAAGTACTACCTCATCAACAACATGCAACCAGGTCCCTTCCATTTTACGGCTGACCTGTTTCCCGAAAAGCCTGATAAGGGACCATGCAACTCCAATAATGAGAGCAAGTATAACGACAAGCTTAATAAAATCCCACCACAAACTATGCGTTTGTGTGCTAACTTCCTGTTGCTTTTCCAATTCCTGGTTCAGTTGCTGTATATCGTCTACGGCCAAAGCACTAAAGACCAGAATATGCAAGAGTACCAGGCATAATACAGCAATAATTGCATATCTTTTACGTATGGAGACCATAGACTATCACATCCCGACCAAATTAGGATAATGCCTTACTAACTGCTTCAATAACCCGTTCTGGTTGAAAGGGTTTAACAATAAAATCCTTGGCCCCGGCTTGAATAGCATCAATAACCATCGCCTGTTGTCCCATGGCACTGCACATGATAATTCGGGCTGCAGGATTAACAGCCTTAATTTCCTTTACCGCAGCTATTCCATCCATTTCAGGCATGGTAATATCCATGGTTACCAAATCAGGCTGGAGTTCCTTATACTTCTCTATAGCCACCTTCCCGTTTTCGGCCTCGCCCACTACTATAAAGCCATTCTTGTTAAGAATGTCTTTGATCATCATCCTCATAAATGCAGCATCATCTACTATCAGTACTCTTTTTTCCATTTTAACCCTCCTAGCCAGCTTATTGTAGTTTACTCATCCTATCCATAGGACTAATGATAGCGGTTATTCTAATACCATAGTTTTCATCAATGACTACTACTTCACCTTTTGCAATTAGCTTGCCATTTACCATTAAGTCAACCGGTTCACCAGCCAATTTGTCAAGCTGAATAATTGCCCCTTGATTAAGTTCAAGTATCTCCTTGATCGTTTTGCGGGTCTTGCCTAGTTCTACCGTAACATCCAAAGGAACATCCAAAATCAGCCCGATGTTTTGGGGATAGGTTTCAACCGGCGCTTCTCGAAGGGGCGCAAATTGAACTGGCTGCACAGCAAAGGTTTGATTGCTGCGAGGCTCGGGTACCGGATTATAAGTTGGCTGCGGAGCATAATGAACTTCCGGGGTCGGCGGCGGAGCAGCAGCCCATGCCTGCGGCGGAGGCGGGGGAGGCGCCTGCGGCTGTACTGGAGGCGGACTTTGAGGCTGAGGGGCCGGCTCCGGTTTGGTTTCTTCCTTGCTATCTCCCATGAGAATAGCCATAATACTTTCTACAGCATTCATCGGAATTATTTGCATTATTTCACTATTGATCAAATCTTCAATTTCCATTTTGAATCTGATTTTAACCATATCTTTAAATTCATGGGATAACTGTAACTCTTCCTTGCCAAAATCCGCTAGCCTTAAATTCGGTGGGGAAATATCTATACGCCGGCTAAACATGGATGACAAGCTAGTGGTGGCTGAACCCATCATTTGATTCATGGCTTCCCCTACGGCACTTAACTCCAACTCGCCCAACGGTTTCGCCTCGATTAAACCTTCGCCTCCCATCATTAGATCAGCAATGATACAAGCATCTTCTTCTTTTATAACCATAACATTGGAACCGCTGATACCCTCCGTATATTTCACTTCTACCACTACATATGGCATGGGATACTGGTCCTTCAGTTCCTCAAGACTCGTTAGAGAGACACTTGGGGTAGTAATGGATACCTTTTTCCGCAACAAGGTAGAAAGTGTAGTTGCCGCAGTCCCCATACTTATGTTGCCTACTTCGCCCAAGGCATCCTTTTCAAAATCGCCCAATATGAAGCCGGTTTCGGAACTGGGTTCCTCGGCATCGGAATTATTTCCCCCGCTTAAAAGAGCATCAATTTCTTCCTGGGAAAGTATACCATCATTCATTATCACTTTCCTCCTCTATTATCCGGGAAACCTGAATAGAAAATTTATTGCCAAAGATACCAGGTTTACCAACAAATTTGGTGCGGTTGCCTATAACAACCTCCAATTCCTCATTAATATTCTTGTCCAGGGACATCGCATCACCCACGGAAAGAGCCAATAGGTCCTTTACGGTTATTACATTCTTCCCTAGAATTACTTTTACAGGTATTGATGTATTTTCCAGCTTGCTTTTTATAGCTGCGATGTTTTCCGGTGATTTTTCCTGGGTTGATGTCGAATAATAATAGTGAACATTCAACTTATCCAGTATAGGTTCCAAGACCAAAAACGGAATACATATGTTTATCATCCCTACCACTTCAGACATCCGAGCTTCCAGAGAAACAATGATCATTATCTCAGTAGGTGAAACCAGTTGGGTAAACTGGGGATTGGTCTCCACCCGGTCCAGGGATGGCTCGATCTGAATGATACTCTCCCATGGCTCCTGTAGATAGTCCAGCATGCGCTGCGATATTCTTTCCATAACCGTTTGCTCGATTTCAGTCAGAGCTCTGACTTTGGCCAGCGCATAACCCGGACCCCCCAACAAGCGGTCCAAAAAAGCGAAACCCAGGTTGGGGTTAATCTCCATAATGGCACTGCCCTGTAAAGGATAAAGCGAAAAAATATTCAATATAGTTGGATTAGGGATTGATCTTATAAATTCTTCATAGGTTAGCTGTTCCACCGATAACAGTTCTACTTGCACAGGAATACGCAGTTGTCCTGCCAGATAGGTTCCCAGAGTCCGAGAATAATTCTCATAGATGACCTGTAAAGTATGTATCTGGTCTTTGGAAAACTTGTTGGGCCGACGAAAATCATAGACTTTGACCTTGTTTTTAATCTCTTCTTCTTTCAGGACATTGGCATCAATTGAACCATCGCTTAAGGCGGACAACAAGGCATCTATTTCATTCTGGGACAGAACCTCACTCATTATAACCCTCCTTCCAGGTTATAATCATTGCATTATAAAATCGGTGAAATATATATTCCTTATGGTATCTCCACCTAATTTTTTATTCAAATCTTTTTTAATCTCGGCCTTCAGGTTGCTTCTATTTCTTACATCCAGGTCCGCAACCGTTTTGGCAGAAATTATTCCTAATATACCATCTTTGATTACCGGCAAAAACTCCGTAATTTTCTCCTTCTCCTTTTCCGATGATACTTCCACCGCTACTTTAACCTTTAAAAAGCGCTGCCCGTTAACATCATTAATATTCGTTGTGAATTCTCCTACTTCAACCAGATTGCCGGTTAGGGCTTCTGCATGCTCCTCTTCTTTGGGCATCAGGGGAGCCATCAGGCTTTTCATCAGGAAATAAGAGCCGCCCATCGCCACCAGAAATATCAGCAATCCGATAAGTATAAGTTTAACATCAACATTAATCTCCAGTTTTCGTTTTGGTTTCTCTTCCGAAGCTTTTTCGTCCGCCAATACTATCCCCCCCTGGAAACTATTTTTTTAGCGTGGTATTAGATTTCTTGCGAAAGCTAATAATTTCCTCCCTTATCTGACGAGTTTTCTCCTTAACCACAAATTTTTTCCCCGTATTAAGGGTAACTACCGTGTCCGGAGTCTCCTCCATCAACTCGATCATATCGATATTGACCATTATTTTATCACCATTTAGACGGGTAAGGTAAATCATTTGTTCACCTCGAATCTATTTTCCCACCAGGGTATTACCCTGGTGGGAAATCTTATTATTAGCGTTTAAGGTTGACCAGTTCCTGAATCATCTCATCAGAGGTGGTTATTATTCTGGAGTTGGCCTGAAAACCACGCTGGGTTGTAATCATATCGGTAAACTCTTCCGACAAATCGACATTGGACATCTCCAGACTGTTGGGGATGATGTCGCCCTTGCCACTCTCTCCGGGAGGAGCTATGACCTCAACGCCGGAATTGGATGACTTCTGAAACAGTGTCCCTCCTACCTGATTCAAACCCCCAGGGTTTTCAAAAGTAGCCAGTGCCACCCTTGCCAAACTCTTGCTTTCTCCATTATCGTAAATGCCTTTGATGGTCCCGTCAGTACCCACATTGTAACTAATCAAACTGCCATCCTTATATCCGTTCTGGGTAGCAGTTCCGCTAGCATCGGAATCATACTGGGTGAATTCATTTAAATCAACGGTAAATTCAATGGTTTGCGCCATCGCCCCATCAACCGGTGTGGTATCATTCCTCTCGATGGTAAGTTTTACCTGTGACAACCAAGGAGAATTCTCGGGATCCTGTATTTTTCCGTCCTCATCAAACTGTAGATTATAAATTCTAATCACATTTTGCCCTGATTCCAGACCCAGGTCACCGGTTGCAGGCGCATCCTCAGTAGCAGTAGTTAGATCTACCGCAGTAAAATCTGCAGCAGTATAGCCTGTTGCCTGGTCAAATGTTGAGTCCAGGGAAATATCACAAGCCCAGTTGGTCAGAGCTGGGGGGCCGGCATCCATACCGGTCTTAAAAAAGCGCATGTTAACGGTGACCGGCCTGCCTACCGAGTCATATACATCCCTGGAAACAATCAATGTATCATCACTTGAACTGGGATATTGCGAATCATCGGTTGGGTCGATATTGGCTGCAGGCGTACCTACTTGCGGTATTTCCATACCGGCATATAGATTGCCCGTAACCGTCATCTCGGTAGTGGTTTTGGCATCACATTTTTTAAAACCACTTATATCAATATTTCGCATATTGGCATTGGTGTCTATTATCCAATCTCCGCTGTCGGGATCTTCCAACCCGGCAGTCAGCCAGCCCTGAACATTATACCCGTTGGCGACATTGGTCAGCATGCCTTCTTCATCAAAATCAAAATTGCCACAGCGGGTATAATAGTCCTGTTCACCAGTTTTCAACACAAAATATCCATTTCCGTCCACAGCCATATCAGTCATCCGATTGGTCACCGTAGTAGCTGCCGCGGTATGAATCTGGTCCACACTGCTTACGGCCATTCCCAAACCAATACCCATGGGGTTTGTCCCTCCCCGGCTGCCGGAAACAGCACCTGTAGCGCCTTTCATCGACTGGTAAAGGGTATCCTTGAATACTACCCGGCTCTTCTTGTAACCCGCGGTATTGATATTAGCAATATTATTGCCTATTACATCCATCCTGACCTGGTGGTTCTTTAATCCCGAAACCCCAGAATACATGGAACGCATCATAGTTCACACGACCTCCTCTATTTTAATCTTCTTAATCCACTGCATCCTGCAGTGTTTAACGCCATTTTGGAATGCTTCCTTCATTCCGCATTCCCGGGCTTCCTTTTAAGAGGTCCAGCCCTAGATTATAACTGCACTATCGATGTTTGTAAAGATATTCTCTTTTAAATTCTGACCGTCTACGGCGGTAACCACAGTATTGTTCTTGACGCTTACTACCAAGGCCAAATCCTGCATTAGGATTAAGGAATCGCGGGCACCCTTTTGTCGAGCTTTGATGACTGCATCCTGCAGTTTATCCAGTTCACCGGCACTCAATTCAATATTCCTGGATTTCAGCCTTTCCCTCGCATGCTGGGAAAACTTCAGTTCTCCCTGCAGCTTTTGATCCAGAACCTGCCCAAAATTGGTTCCGGTTTGTGATTTAACCGACTTGTCTTTTCGTGACGTGGATGGTTGAACTATTTGTTGCTGGGGAAAAGAAATCCGGTTATCCAAGCTACTCATCCTCCTCCAACAAAGAGGTACTCATTGCATCAATCCTTTCTAAAATCTCATATAGAAGCTGCTGGTCAACCGTAGTACTCTGAATACCAATTTCTGATACACTGCTCATAGCTATTTCCTGGTCATCTATAACATAATATGATACGCCATTTTTGACGAGCACGGATTCAATGGTACCCGTAAGTAAGCTTGTTGAATCATCTGGATCTACATAACTTACCTCCCGGCCAATCATGGTACTGGCCTGTTGCAACATTAGATTGGGAAGCAGGGTCCCGGTAATGGTATCTGATAATTTTGTGAAACTTGTGTTCAAATTACTCATCTGTTCCAGTGAGCTGAAATTGGCCATCTGCGACATAAATTCCTTGTCTTCAACCGGATTTGTAGGATCCTGGTATTGGAGTTCGACCAACAGAAGTTTGAGAAAAGCATCCTTGTCCAAGGTATTACTTGTACTGGTATTGCTGGTTGTTGATGTACTTTCCTCTGTCTTCAGCCAGGGAACGGTTTCATAGGTTACGCCATTGATTGTCGTCGACATATATTTCACCTCCTAAACCAAAAAATTCATGGTTCCGTTACTGCCTATGCCATAATCCTGCTCGGATATGGCACTTGCTTCAATTTCATCAATATCAGCATTGCCAAGCCCGGTCTGGTATCCTTGATCCGTGAAACTAGGCTGGTATTGGCTGCTCATAAACTGCTGCCGCTGCCAGGATTCTTGGGAGTTTTGGCCGGAACCGTCAAACATCCCACCGTTGTTTAGTTGTACATTGACTTCGGTCTTTTCCACTCTAATTCCCTGAGCCTCCAGCGTTTGTTTGAGCGTATTCAGGTTGCTGTCCAGCATCTGCTTTACTTGATGGCTGTCGGTAATAAACCGGGCAGTCACCAATCCTTCTTCGACTGATATCTTGATGGTCATCTTGCCCAAAAATTCAGGCTGCAATTGAATCTTCATCTCTGAAGAATTCAGCTTTACCATCATTTCTGCTTTCTTAACAATTTGGTCCAGAACTTGCTCCGGCTCCGCAATCAGGCTGCTGGTTGTCGGTAAAGCTGTACTGCGTATTAGCTGGGCTTTATCACTTTCTAAACCAGTTTTGCCTAGTAACAAAAGGCTTGTTTCTCCTTCTGCTTTTTCGCCTTTGACCACTGTTTCAGCTTTTGCTTGAATACCTTCACCGCTATCAGTCTTTAGCCGTTTGCTTTCGTATTCTATCAGCTTTTTAACATCAGTAGGCGTTTGCTTGTTTTGAGCTTTTTCAAGCTTCGTTTCCATTCCGGCAACGGCCTTGAATCGTATTTCACTCTGAGTTGGTTTGGATTCGCTTTTCATGCTTTCTGTACTCGCCTGATCGCTTTCGGCAGTCATATTTGCTTGTTCGGGCACTATGATTGAAGCTGCTTTTTTATCGCCTGAAGTTAGCTTGTTTACCAATACTCCCGCATCAATGACTGTTTCCGCACCTAGCACCTTGGTTTTTCTTCCCGGATTATTGGCATCTGTTAGTTTTGCATTCTGCTGGCTGGCTATACCAAGCTGTGTTAGCACCGCCATATTTTGAACTGTAGGAGATTCACTTACCGTTACTGCTTCCAGTTCAAGTTCACTGCCGGTTTCCATCTCTGCTTGTTTCTCCGGCTTATCCATACCAGGCTCCATGACCACTTCTGTACTAATTGCCTCAGTTTCACTTGCAGGTACTGCTTCCAACCCAAGCGGTTCACTGCCGGCATTCGTCTCGGTTTTAATTTGTGCTTGCTTCTCCGGCTTATTTATACCAAGTTCCATAACCACTTCTGTACTAATTGCCCCAGCTTCACTTACAGGTACTGCTTCCGGAGCATGCTGTTCACTGCCCGCATTCGTCTCGGCTTTAATCTGTGCTTGCTTCTCCGGCTTATCCATACCAAGCTCCATGACCACTCCTGCACTAATTGCCCCAGCTTCACTTGCAGGTACTGCTTCCGGAGCATGCTGTTCACTGCCGGCATTCGTTTCGGCTTTAATCTGTGCTTGCTTCTCCAGCTTATCGACTGCCATTTCGGGTTGAGCCGGAATAATTTCACTAAGCAATGGCTTTAAATCAATAGCTGAATCTTGAATTGCCAGCGGCAGTTTGATTTCCGGAACTTGTTTTATGGGAGCAGCTTCACCCGTTATAGGTTCCATATGGTTTGCAGCTGTTTCATCGCTAATGGACCCGATTGTTATTGTTTCCATCACCGGAACCTGCTTTGACAAAACCACTTCCGACAAGCTTAGCTGTTGCAGTCCGCTTACTTGCTCCTTTGGCATTCCCCCATGGGGTAAAGGATTTTCCTGGAGAGGGATAACTTGAGCAGTATCTTGCGGAAGCTTAATAAGCAAATCAGCCCCATCAACCTCTAAACTTGCAGATTCACTAAGCTGTGCTGCAGTTTCCGCCGGCAACTCCGGAATTATTTCCTGAGCCATTAATACTGGAATATCACTTAAGTTCATATTGTTCGATACTTCCTGCGCAGTACTTTCCAGTTTTAATTCTTCGTCAACGGCAAGCTCTTCATCTATTGCTGTTAATTCCCTTGGCACTGCTTGCCCGGTTTGCTTCCGACTCACTGGAAAGGGTTTTTCAAAAGGATCACTTTCGATTATTTGCTTGGCAGGATAGGAACTAATACTAGTTTCTGGCCTTTCTACAACTGCTTCTTTGGTGCTGTACGGCAAATCTTTACTCTCGCTACTGTTGCGGGTGAGTTTTTGCAGTTGTTTATTGAAGCTGTTTAATCCTGCTTTGGCCTTTGGGGAAGACAATCCAGCTTTTTCAGACTTCCTTGACATGACTGGTACGGCTGCCTGCATCTCTACCATTTGCACTTGTGTCAATCTTTCACCTCCTTTTCGATAAAATCCCCTCATCTAAGGGGTCAGGAATAAGGGGAGAATACCCCCTCATTCCTGACTCCTCAACTAAGGTACCGCCACCAGCATCTTCTTACTGATATTAGCTGCTTTATCCCGATCCATATTTTCCATTAACTCGGCTACCAAATCACTTTCCATAGCGGTAAAGATACCAATAATATCTTCGTCACTTAAACGCGATAATATATCGGCAGCATTTTTGGCTTTCATTTCAGAAAAATAAACAGCCATATCTTTATAAGCGGACGCCTTGCTTTCCTCTTTAGCCTTCAAATCCAATATTTCTTTGTTTAGCCGGGCTATCTCTTCCTTCAGCATATCATCATCCTGCTCCGTAACCTTTAGATCTTTTTTGGCGTCAGCAATTGCTGCCTGAGCTTTCTCCATTTCAGCCCTTTTTTCTTCAAGTATTTTCTCCAGTCTTTCATTATCCCGGACATAGCGTTCTTTTTGCTTCAATACCTGTTCATACTGAACTACCGATACTTTATCCATGCTTTGTGATATATAGCTGCCTAGAAAGGGTATGCTGTTAAGAAAGGCCGGGGTGGAAAAAACATTTAGATACATAAGCAGGTAAGCTCCTCCCCCTAGAATAAAGAGCATTAGAAGCAGATAAAACATGATTTTGATTTTTCGCAAAATCTTGGCCATATATTAAAAACTCTCCTGTATGTCAAAGTAAATACGTATTAATTAAGGACTAATTTGCTTGTATTCGCCATGCTCTGGATACCGCGTGAATTTATGGCGGGGGATCTACTCCTCACACCCCTACGCCTCACCATACTACGATATATGCTTGCGATAGTGATTATTAATGGCAATCTCATCAACTATTTTCTGTTCTTCCAAACTGAGCTGGTGAAGGTATTCCTGCCAGTCCTTTTCTTTTAATTTCTCCATGGTATTGGTTTCTTTGATTCTTGCTATTAAGACTTGACGAGCCTTTTCCAAAATCAACTCAGCCTTATATAATAATTCCTCGATATCTTTGATCTGGGTTTTGATTATTGGGAGATATTCTTTCTTGATTAAAAGTTCTTGAAAGCTATGTTCCTGCCAGGTAAATTCTCTAATTGCCTGCTCCAAGGATATTAGGCGTCTTACGGCCTGCTCCAATCGCTCCAGGATGCGATCCCGTTCATAAATACAGATTTGTAATTCATCGCGGGCTAGCTGCTCCTGCCTTATGGATATATCCAATTTAGTCTGTAATCTGAAGCGAAAAGCTTTCATAAGATACTCCTAGCTTTGCACAGCATATTCCAGTTTAGCAAGCGTATCTTCCAGGGAAGATTCATCATAAATATCTTGTTTTAGGAATTCACGACATTTATTTATGAGCTTAACTGCTTCATCTATGCGAGGGTTTGAACCTTTTTTATAAGCTCCGATATCGATAAGATCTCTGGCTTCTTCATAGGTTGCCAGGAGACTTCGAAAACGGCTGGCATTCTTCATCTGGGTATCGGCGACAACATCAATCATTACGCGGCTTATGCTCTGTCCGACATCAATGGCCGGATAAAGATTCAAAGCGGCCATACTCCGGCTTAAGGCTATATGCCCATCCAATATACCTCTTGCAGCATCCGTTATCGGCTCGTTCATGTCATCGCCTTCAACCAGAACGGAATATAAACCAGTAATACTTCCATCTTCAGAAGTCCCTGCCCTTTCCAGCAATTTGGGCAGTAACGCAAAAACCGAAGGGGTATAGCCTCTGGTTGCCGGCGGTTCACCTATGGCTAGACCAACTTCACGTTGAGCCAGAGCAAAGCGGGTCACAGAGTCCATTAAAAGTAATACATCTTTACCCTGATCACGAAAATATTCAGCAATACTGGTGGCTACGAAAGCTCCTTTTAGCCTAACCAGAGCAGGCTGGTCAGAAGTTGCTACAACCACCACGGAGCGGGCTAGCCCTTCATCCCCCAGATCACGCTCGAGAAATTCCCGAACCTCGCGTCCTCTTTCGCCAATTAGCGCTATAACATTGATATCCGCATTAGTGTTCCTGGCAATCATACCAATAAGCGTACTCTTTCCTACCCCGCTGCCAGCCATAATACCCATGCGCTGACCCTTGCCAATCGTTATCAAGCCATCAATAGCCTTGACTCCCACCTGCAGGATTTCACTTATTCGCTTTCTTTTCAAAGGATTGGGGGGATGATTCATTACCGGGTAGCTGCTCTCGGATTTGATTCGGCCTTTATCATCAATGGGCTCACCCAGACCGTTCAAAACCCGGCCTTTAAGCTCCATACCTACTTTCACCCTGAGGGTAGTACCACTCGCCAGCAGTTCACTTCCGGGGCCAATACCTTCTATATTGCCCAGGGGCATCAAAAGAATTTTATTATTCTTAAAACCGGCTACCTCAGCAGGTATTAATTGCCGGTCAGCATAGTTGGTTTTTATGTAACAGAGTTCCCCAAGCTTAACCCTCGGTCCGCTGGCTTCCAGGGTCAAGCCGATTGCCTGGGAAATCTTCCCCTTAAGTTGACAACTCGGTGCTTTTTCCAAGGCGTCCAAGTATTTTTCTATGTCCAGGGCTGACTGTCTATTCATCAGTTGTCACTTCCTGAACTGCTTTTTCCATATTGGCAATTCTAGTCTCAAGTCTCGAATCTGCAGACCCGGCATCACTCTCCAGCATGCATCCTCCGGCTGTTATGCGATCATCGGCATAAATATTTATTTGCATATCGTTACTACCAATATCGGTAAAACTTTCGGTTTCCATTACTTTAAAAATTCTCTCTACATCCTGTGGGTTAACATATACGGTAACATTGCCGGGCTGATCTAAAAATCCCAAGGCTTCTCGAAGTACATTAACAATGATATTGGGGTTAGTTGTTAGTTCGCCACCAATGACCTTTTTAGCTACCGCCATCGCCAAACGGACCATATCTGATTCGCTGGCTTTCATCATATTCAGTTTGGTTTGCCGGGCTTCTTCCAGTAATTTCTGACTCTGCTCAATAGCCAGCATGCGATCGGCTTCTATTTCCTCTTGAGCATTTTTTAGACCGTGATCATACCCTTCCTTATGGCTAGTTTCGCGAATCTTTGCAGCTTCTTCATACACCTTTTCTCTAACTACCTCTGCTTCCTCATGGGCGTTGGAAATAATCGTTTTAGCTTCATCCCTTACCTTTTGCAGCAGTTCCATAACCATATGCTCGGTTTCATTTAATATCTTTTCACTCTCTAATTTCAGGCGTTCCAATTCTTGTCTTTCTTTTTCAATTCTATCATCGACCTCTGCATCAAGCTCTCCCGTATTTTCCTCAACAGCTATATTTTCCAGCGATGCAAGGCTCTCCCTTTTTATCTTTTCCAACTCATACATAGTCGACAGATCTATGATTTTGGGCTGGGAAATGAGCAACTCACTTCGTTTTATTATTTTAGACAATAACCTCATCTCCTCCGCCTCTGGCCACTACGATTTCACCTGCATCTTCGAGACGACGAATTATGTTAACGATGCGCTGCTGCGCCTCCTCAACATCGCGCAATCTGACCGGACCCATAAATTGAATATCCTCACGCAACATATCGGATGCCCGGCTGGACATGTTATGGAATATCTTCTGCGACACCTCGTTACTAGCTCCTTTCAAAGCCAGAGCGAGATCCTGAGATTCGACTTCACGCAACACGCGCTGGATGGAACGATCATCAATCATTACAACATCTTCAAATACGAACATCAGTTTCTTGATTTCCTCAGCCAGTTCAGGATCCTGTACTTCCAAAGACTCCATAATGGTCTTTTCAGTGGTCCTGTCAACCCGGTTTATAATCTCAACTACCGCCTTAACACCACCGGCAGCGGTAAGCTCTTGAGGCGCAATCGAGGACAGTTTTCGTTCTAAAATTCTTTCTACTTCCTTTATGACTTCGGGAGAAGTGGTATCCATTATCGCAATTCGCTTGGCCACCTCAGACTGCCTTTCCGGAGGCAGAGCCCCAAGAATTATCGAGGCTTTTTCCGGTTCCAAATAAGCCAGAATCAGCGCTATAGTCTGAGGATGTTCGGATTGTATGAAGTTCAACAAATGTGAAGGCTCCGTCTTACGTATGAAGTCAAAAGGTCTAACCTGCAGCGAGGAAGAAATCCTGCCTATAATCTCATTGGTTTTTTCTACCCCATAGGCTTTTTCCAGAACCTCTTTGGCATAATCAATACCGCCCTGCCCGATAAACTGAGTGGCTATGCACATTTCATAAAACTCGTGGTAAATATCATCCATTTTTTCCGTAGGGACCTGGCGAACGTTGGCTATCTCCAGGGTTATTTGCTCTATCTCTTCTTCATTCATATGATGGAACAACTTGGCCGATTTTTCAGGACCTAAAAAAATTAATAAGTTGGCGGCTTTTTGTTTACCATTAAGCCCGCTTTTAATTGCCACTATGTTCACCTCTATTCATCGCCTAACCAGACTCTAAGTGCCTGGGCCGCAGTTTCGGGATGCTCATTAATGATTCGTTCAATTTCTTCTTTGATACGACGTTTTTCTTTCTCTTCGGCTGACAATCCGGCATCAATCAAATCCTCAACCCTAATCTCTTCTTCAACAATGGATTCAAAGGCTGCCATTGCTTCCTCTTCGGCTTTCTGTTTAGCCAGCATAGCAGCCTGCCGGCGCTTCATTAAGAACCCGGCCAGCAATCCAATGAGTAGTGCTAAAAGTGCTATGATCCAAGGTGTTAATGGTGACTGCAATACCTTATCCATGGTACCCTGGGCAGATGCCGGAACCGGTTCGGTTACAAAATCGACAAAAGCGACTGATATGTTATCCTCCAGGCGGACGCTTTCATTGTCGCGATTTTCTCTCAGGCCACAGGCAGTTGCCACAATATTCCGTATCTTTTCAACCTTTGCCTCTTCAGTCTCTCCTATATTGGCATTTTCTGTGCCTTTATTGTTAACCAAAACGGCTACGGTCAGATAGTCATATTTAACTTCTCCCTGGGCCATTTTGGTTGAAGTCTCAGTTTTGTTGAGTTCATAATTTCTTATTTTGCTGCTTTTATCATAACTCGAATTTCCCGTTCCATTCGTATCGGCTTCCTGGTACTGCGGGATATTGGTATCGGTTCCGGGAACTGCCGCATTATTCGTAGTCGTATCGGTACCCGATTCCTTCTTGATTTCTTCGCTGCGGACGAAAGGCCCTTTATCATCATGAGTGTATTTCTCGTCGGTCTGTTCTTGATTATCGAAGTTTAAATCGGCATTGACACGCACCACGGAGTTGTCTTTGCCCAAGCTTTTGTCCAGCATACTCTGGATGGCTTCCTGTTTCTCCTTTTCGAACTGCTTTTTCATATCCATCTGGATTCTCATAATAGCAGTGGCATCACCCTCAGGATCGGGCAAGTTATCAGATATTAAATTCCCCCCCTGGTCAACAATAACTACATTTTCCGCGGTGAGATTTTCAACACTATTGGCTACCAGGTTAATTATTCCCTGTATCTCTTTGGGCGAAAGCTTCTCGCCTTCTTTGGTATTAACCACTACCGATGCCTTGGGCAATTCCTCATTATCAGAATATAAAGTCGGCTCCGGAAGTGCCAAATTAACCTTGGCCGCCTTAACCTTGTCCAGACTCTGAATGCTCCGGGCAAGCTCTCCCTGAAGTGCCATCTGGTATTTTACCTTCTTATCGGTTTGGGTCTCGCCAAAATTACTTTCCTGGAAGAGTTCAAAGCCAGTTTCTCCCCGGGGCAGGTTTTCGCTGGCCAGTTGCAAGCGGGTCTTATCTTTGACTTCGGGGGAGACAAGAATGGTCGTACCGCTATCTCCGAGTTTATAGGCTATTTTTTCCTCGTCTAATTTAGCAATAATCGCAGATGCATCCTTTTTGTCCAGTTCGGTATATAAAACCTCATAAGCTGTTTTTGAACCGGTACTTAATGCCAGAATAACAACAGCCGTAATTATTAATAAAGCTGCAGCTCCAAAAAGCACTTTTTGATTTAAACTGAGGTTTGTCCAGGCTTCCTTAATTCGCACACCCGTTTGCCTGACGTTGTTTACAAAAGTCTCCATCATCTAACTCCCTAAAACAAATTCTACATTTGTATGCGCATTAAGTCCTGATAGGCTTCCACAATCTTATTCCTCACCTCAACCGTTAGTTGCAGGGCCAGATTTGCCTTTTCATAGGCCAGCATCGTATTATGTAAATAAGTCTCATCACCCAGAGCAAGTTTTTCGGCACTTGCAGCGGCTTCGTTCTGCAAATCATTTACTTCTGACAAAGCGTTCTTGAGATAGCCAAAAAATCCACCCTCACTGGTATTCTGAGTTTCAGCGACATTGACTTGTGCATCTTTTTGCACAAGCCCTGCTGCTCCCGCCATATGCCTGATATCCGTTGCGCCCAATTTCATCAAATATCCTCCCCTACCTTCCTATCTCTAAAGCTCTGGCCGCCATGCTCTTGCTGGCTTCGATTACCTTCGCATTAGCCTCATAGGCCCTTGTGGAGGATATCATATTAATCATCTCTTCGACAATATTAACATTGGGATAATTGACATAACCTTGTTCATCAGCCTCCGGGTGAGAGGGCTCATAGACCTTGCGAAAAGGTGCTTCATTCTCATTCAAAGCCCTGATTTCCTTAACCCGCACCCCGGTTCCCACCGTCTTCGCCTTGGCCTCTTCATCCAAAATGTCCTTGAATTTACGTGCCGAGGGCTGAACCCCGCGGGCTTCAAACAATACTATCTGGCGGCGGTATGGCCCTTGACCGTTTGCTACTTGGGTTGTCTCAACATTAGCCATGTTGTTGGCTATGGTATCCATCCTGAGGCGCTGCGCCGTCAGCCCTGAAGCACTTATATCAATACTGTCCAAAAAACCCAAAGTCCCTTTACCCCCTTCCAGTTATGGCCATTCTTAATAAACGAATCTCATTGCTCATACTCTGGCCAAGTGCGTCGTAGTTGATTTTGTTCTTGGTGTTTTTGGCCATTTCAATATCAATATCAACATTATTTTCATCATTTCTGAAACTGAGGTCTTCCAAAAGTCTGGTTTCAGGCTGAAAATCCTCCAGTCTCTTCCCATCATTCTCCCCCACTATCTGCATATGCTTGGAATGGGTTGTAGCCAGCTTGCCAGAATGCGGTTCATTGTCATTTTCCAACAATTTTTTTATATTTTCTTCAAAAACAACCTCGCTGCGCTTGAACTTGGGAGTACTCACATTAGCTATGTTATTGGCTATAACATCATTTCTTAAGCTAGCTGCATCCATGGCTTTATTCAATAATACATTGGTTTTAGAGTCAAAAATTTTCTCCAGCAAGTGTATCACCCCTAATAAAATTTCAGACCTGATTTAATTTCTATTTTTTTCACATAATTCCTTCTTTAAAAAACTGTTGTTAATATTTGTTATTTTATTAGCCTATTTCGGAGAATTTGTTTCTTAATAGTTTTCCAGCAGGAATCTCTTTTAACAATATCCTCCCATTTTCTATAGTTCTACCTCAATTTCTAATATCCTTCTATATACAATAAAATCATTTAAACATAAAAAAGACTGACCGTATAGTCAGTCTTTAGTCCTACAACTAATTGGTTTATTTGACACGTCAAGTATTATTAACCTGATTATGGAAGGAATAGCCTTTTAGCCTGAACCTTTTAGCATATTAACCATCGATACCCATAGTATTTAGTTCGTAGCATACTCTATACCCAGCCTGCAGATATAAGATCTGCCTCATGCATCAATAATCAGCAGCCGGGACAGGTAATCCGTAACGAAAAATTTAATACCTGAGGCATATGGTGCAACAGACTCCCTATCCCTAATGCGTCACTTCACACTTTCCAATTAGGCATTATTTCTTAATTCTTCAAATAGAAAGTCATTCAAAACCTTGATATAAGTTCCTTTCATTCCCAGTGATCTTGATTCAATAACCCCGGCGCTCTCAAATTTCCGCAGCGCACTAACGATAACTGAACGAGTAATACCAACCTTATCGGCAATGCGGCTGGCTACTAAAAGTCCTTCCTTACCATTAAGTTCGGCCATGATATGATCAATCGCTTCTTTCTCGGAATATGACAAAGTAGCCAGAGCGATTTGTACCGATGCTCTTTTTCTGGCTTCTTCTTCAATACGCTCGGTTCTGATACGCATTATTTCATTCGCCATAACAATGGCACCATATTCAATCAGTACAATATCCTCGTCACTAAAGCCCAGGTTCTCACGCATAAGTATCAAGGTTCCGATACGCCTGGCGCCTCCAAATACTGGAGTAATTGACCAGATGCGCGTTGAACAATTGCAGTTGATATTATTGGTATTGAACAGACACTTGCGTCCATCCTTGAAAACTATATTGGTCTGGGTTTCATAAATATTCAATAATTCCTGGTTAAAACTTTCCGGAAAACGTTCCGCATGATTTTTTAATTCTTCAATCTGATCACATATTGCTCCTTCACTAAAGGCATAGCCTCCTATTTGCCCTCTCCTGCCCACAATAAAAACCGTACATTCCAAATTCCTGGACAGTACTTCGGCTATTTCAAAAAAATCAACCGGATGCCCCGCAATCTTCTGTAGTATTTTGTTAATTGATCGAGATTTTTCTAATAAAGATCTTGGCATTCAATCACCTCCTATAAAATATATCTGCTAAGGTCATCGTTTTCAACGATGTCCTTCAACCTTTGGGAAACATAATTGACATCAATACTAACCTCTTGTCCCGCCATAGATGGAGCTTCGAAAAGAAGATCTTCCAGCACCTTTTCCATGACTGTGTGTAAACGGCGGGCACCTATATTCTCGGTTCTGCTGTTTACTTCAAAAGCTATTTCAGCGATATAATCTACCGCTTCGGGGGTAAAACTAATTATCAGGTTCTCAGTGGACAGTAACGCCTTATATTGTTTAAGCAGGGAATTGTGGGGTTCACTAAGTATTCTCTGCAAATCATTGCGAGTAAGGCTTTCCAATTCCACCCTAATAGGGAACCTCCCTTGTAATTCAGGGATTAAATCAGACGGTTTGCTTATGTGAAATGCTCCTGCAGCTATAAACAGAACATGATCTGTTTTAGCCGGGCCATGTTTGGTAACTACCGTGGAACCTTCTACAATAGGCAAAATATCTCGCTGCACACCTCCCCGGGAAACATCAGGACCATAGCTGTTGCCCTGACCTGCAATCTTATCTATCTCATCAAGAAAAACAATCCCATCTTCTTCAACCCGTTTAATTGCTTCCCGGCGGATTTCATCCATATCCAGCAAAGCCTGGCTTTCCTCCTGGGTCAAAATTCTCCGGGCTTCCTCCAATCTTACTTTACGTTTCTTTTTGTTTTTGGGCAGAATATTACCCAGCATATCTTGAAGATTAATCCCCATTTCCTCAACCCCGGAACCTGAAATTATTTCCATAAAAGAGGGGTTTTTTTCTTCCACATCTATCTCAATTATTTCGTCCTCCAACTCCAGGCGGGAGATTTTTTGTTTAATGATCTTTCTCTGTTCTTTTATTTCATGGGTGCGCCTGTCTTGCTCCTCATCCATGTCATTCGAATCCTGCCCTTGCCCTAATAAAAATTCGAAGGGATTTTTTACACTTTTATTTTTTTTCGCAGGCAAAGGAAGTACGTATTCAACCAGGCGCTCTTCCGCCAACTCGCGGCCCTTTGCCTCCACGCTTTCCATTTTCTCCTGTTTAACCATGCGGATGGAGGTTTCCACCAGATCCCGGATGATTGAATCAACATCACGACCTACATAACCTACTTCGGTAAACTTACTGGCTTCCACTTTTATAAACGGGGCTTTAACCAGCTTGGCCAAACGCCGCGCTATTTCTGTTTTTCCTACCCCAGTTGAGCCAATCATGATTATGTTTTTAGGATATATTTCTTCGCTAATTTCCGGAGGCAGTTGTTTTCTGCGGTATCTGTTCCTTAATGCAATGGATACCGCTTTTTTAGCATCCTTTTGCCCGACAATATACTTATCCAACTCTTCAATAATCTCTTTTGGTGTTAAATTGTGCAAATTATGAATCTCCTTTGTCATTTTTATTCAATAACTTCCACCGAAATATGCTCATTGGTATATATACAAATATCAGACGCTATTTTTAAGGACTCGACAGCTATTGCTGCTGCAGGCATTTCCGTGAACTTGCTTAAAGCGCGCGCGGCCGCGAGCGCATACGCTCCCCCTGAGCCAATGGCGGTTATGCCATCATCGGGTTCAATCAGTTCACCATTACCGGAAATAATAAACATCTTCTCACTATCAGCAACAATCAACAGGGCTTCCAGTTTCCGCAATACCCGATCCGATCTCCATTCCTTGGCTATCTCAACCGCTGCTTTGGTAAGATTCCCCCCGGCTTGCTTGAGTTTCTCTTCAAATTTGGCAAAAAGGGTAAAAGCATCAGCAACTGCACCGGCAAAACCTGCTACTACTCTTCCTTCATAGAGTCTTCTAATTTTTTTGGCTTTGTGCTTCATCACGATATTTTGCCCAAAGGTTACTTGCCCATCGCCGGCAATGGCAGTCTGACTTCCTTTTTTTACGGCTACTATGGTTGTAGCTTCAAACATAACTCTACCTCCGTGGGTGATTTTTATCAAAAACGTTCTTTATATTCTCCCGGGTAAGATGGGTATATATCTGGGTGGTTGACAGTTTCACATGCCCCAGCAATTCCTGCACTGAGCGCAGATCAGCTCCCCCGTTCAATAAATGGGTGGCAAAAGAATGCCTTAGGGTATGGGGGCTGATTTTTTGATTCAAAGCAATATCTTCCACATATTTATTTAAAATAGTTCTTACACTCCGTGCCGATAAGCGATTGCCAAAACGGTTCAAAAAAACCGCTCTGGTAGTACGCTCTGGTTTTCCCAGTAAAAGCCTGCCCTTATCAATATACATAGTCAAGGCATCTCTCGCCTTGCTCCCCAGCGGTACAATTCTTTCCTTTTGTCCTTTTCCCCTGACTTTTATAAAACCTTCTGCAAAATCCAGATCCTTAATATCCAGACCTACCAGTTCGCTTACGCGCAAACCTGCTGCATATAGCGTTTCCAAAATGGCTTTATCTCTTTTCCCGGAAGCGGTTGACAAGTCGGGAGCAGCCATCAGCAGGTTAATCTCGGGGGAATAAAGAAATTTAGGCAGTTTTTTGTCCCGTTTAGGTGTTGAGACTGCAGCAATGGGATTACCCGCCAAGATGTTCTCCCGGCACAAGAACCTCACAAAAGAACGCAAAGCGGCCAGCTTCCTGGCCATGGTAGAACGACTTAAACCCTTCTCCTGCATATAAGTAAGATATTCTCTGACCGAACGGTGATTCAGTAACTCGTTGTTGATCTCTTCTTTCGGAAGAGAATATTTGGAAGAAAGAAAATTAAAAAACTGAGCTAAATCAGTTTTGTAACCGAGCAATGTTAAGTTAGTGGCACTTTTTTCAACCCGCAAATGACTTAAGAAACCATCTATATGTTGAAAAAGCACAGGAATCCCCTCAACTTTCTATACTATAAAAAAAATGCTATCATAAGACTAGCCAGTTCACAAGTGTTCTTGCAACAATTCTGAAAATTCTTGCATTTCATTCAACGCCCGGTTGCTATACTCAAGATAACGCTTCTGTTTATCTTTAATTCTCTTTGCCAAAGGAGGTAATAATCCAAAATTGGCGTTTATCGGTTGAAAGTGCTCACTGCTGGAAGTCGTTATAAAATGGAGTAAAGCCCCCAGCATGGTGGCTTGGTCTGGAACCAGCACTTGGCTGTTCCTGGCTGTTCGGGCGGCGTTGATACCGGCAATAATTCCGGTAGCTGCTGACTCCATATACCCTTCAACTCCGGTAATTTGTCCCGCCAGGAATACTCGCGGCTCTTGACGCAGCTGCAAACCAGCCCCAAGTAATCTGGGACTGTTCACATAGGTATTACGGTGCATTACCCCATATCTTACAAACTCAGCATTCTCCAATCCGGGAATAAGCTGGAAAATCTGCTTTTGCTCACCCCAACGCAGGCGGGTTTGAAAACCTACCAGCCCATAGATAGTCCCGGCCAGATCTTCCTGCCGGAGTTGTACAACTGCATAGGGTCTGCCTCCTTGCCGGGGGTCGTCCAAACCGACCGGGCGCATCGGTCCATAGCGCAGCGTATCCTTACCGCGACTGGCTATTTCCTCCACCGGCATACAGGAATCAAAATAATGCTTGCGATCAATATTGTGTGCTTCTTTAATATCTGCCTTGATCAGACTGTCATAAAATCGTTCATATTCTTCCTGGTTCAGCGGACAGTTTAGATAATCATCACTGCCTTTGCCATAGCGGGAAGCCCGGTAAATTTTATTCATATCCAAACTGTCAATCGTTACACTGGGTGCTACTGCATCATAAAAAAACAAGCTGTCCTCACCGGTAAACTTTGCCAGGCTGACACTCAAAGCTTCCGATGTGAGCGGTCCGGTAGCAACTACCCAGATCCCTTCGGCGGGTATTTCACCGACTTCTTCACGAATAACTTCTATTCGCGGATGGCCTGAAATCCTTTCACTAACCAGGTTCGAAAACAACTCCCGGTCCACTGCCAGTGCCGACCCGGCCGGCACGCGGGTTTCTTCGGCACAGGAAAGCAGCAATGAATCAAGTATTCTCATCTCGCGCTTCAAGAGCCCTTGAGAGGTCTGTTCCAACTCTGATTTAAGTGAGTTGCTGCATACCAGTTCAGCCAGATTGGCAGTTCTGTGTACCGGGGTATTTTGACCGGGCCGCATCTCCCAGAGTTTTACCTTGATGCCTTCCTGGGCAATGCGATAGGCTGCTTCACAACCCGCTAACCCGCCCCCAATCACATTAATTGCTTGCAATTTAGGCCCTCATTTCCAATTTGTATTTGCATTCGGGATTTTGGCAGACTATCTCATCGGCCTTGGATTTACTTGATTTTTCAACCATCGCATCCCCGCAATGCGGACACTTATCTCCGGTAGGCTTGTTCCATGAGCGCATTTTACATTCCGGATAGTTGCTGCAACCGTAGAATCTGCGGCCTTTCTTGCTCCGCAGTGCCACAATGCTGCCCCCGCAGAATGGGCATTTTACTCCTACATCTTCATTGATCGATTCCGTATGGCGGCAATCCGGAAAACCTGAGCAGGCCATGAACTTGCCAAAACGTCCATGTTTAATCAACATTGGCTGCTTGCATTTAGGACAATCCTTACCCGCTTCTTCATCTTTTATTTCAATTTTCTCGATCATGGTCATGGCTTTTTCCAAATCGCTGGAAAAGGGCTGATAAAAATCCCTGATAACTTTTTTCCATTCCCGCTCCCCTTCTTCCACCTGATCGAGTTCTTCTTCCATGCGCGCGGTAAACTCTACTTCCAAAATATCGGCAAAATTATCAGTTAGCAAGTCAATTACGATAAAACCCAATTCAGTTGGCACAAATTGCTTAGTCTGTCTCTCTACATAATTACGTTTGAGAATCGTATCTATGATTGGTGCATAAGTACTGGGACGGCCTATATTTTTTTCTTCCAGCAATTTTACCAAACTTGCCTCGGAAAACCGGGGTGGCGCCTGGGTAAAATGCTGCTCTGGCTTAATATCTTTAAAACTGATTTTTTCGCCTTTCTTCAGGTTGGGTATAGGATTTTTGATTTCTTCCTCTTCATTATCAGTGTATATTTTTTTATAACCGGGGAACTTCATCTTTGATGAATTAGCCCTAAAAATACCGTCACCCGCCGTAAACTCAGCAGTTATGGTATCATATACCGCTGGACTCATCTGGCTGGCCACAAACCTGGTCCAAATCAGTTGGTACAAACGATATTGGTCCCGGGTCAGAAATGCTTTAATGCTTTCCGGAGTTCGGTTTATTGAACTGGGACGTATCGCTTCATGGGCATCTTGCGCACCCTTGCGGCTTTTATATTCATTAGGAATATCCGGAGCATATTGCTTTCCGTACTCCGCAGCAATAAAGCTCAAGGCCTCTAATTGAGCAATACTGGCTATTCGCGTTGAATCAGTACGAAGGTATGTAATAAGACCTACCGTGCCTTCTTTGCCTATTTCCAGACCTTCATAGAGTTCCTGCGCTACTTTCATCGTTCGTTTGGAAAAAAAATTCAATCTTTTGGCGGCTTCCTGCTGCATCGTGCTAGTTATAAAAGGCGGCGGCGCAAATTTCCGCTTTTCTTTCTTTTCCACCTTGTTTACTACCAAGGGCAACTTTCGAAATGAATTGATTATCTCATCCTTTTGAGCTTCATTGCTTATTTCAATTTTTTGCTCATTCCAGCTAATTAACTTGGCCATAAATTCCTGTTTTTCTTTGTTTTGCAGCAATACATCAATGGTCCAGTATTCCTGCGGGATAAAATTCCTTATTTCGTTCTCCCGCTCACAGATGAGCCGGACCACTACCGACTGCACACGCCCGGCACTCAACCCTTTGCGCACTTTAGCCCATAGTAATGGGCTTAGCTTATAACCCACCAGGCGATCCAGGACACGCCGGGCTTGCTGGGCATTAACCCGGCTGATGTCAACGGCCCGCGACTTCTTTATCGCAGCGGTTACCGCCTCTTTGGTTATTTCATTAAATTCGATGCGGCATTTGGAGCCAGCCGGTATTTTTATAGCATTTTGCAAATGCCAGGCTATAGCCTCCCCTTCCCGATCCGGGTCAGTTGCTAAAAGCACCCGATCCGCTTTTTGCGACTCCTCCTTAATCTCCTTAAGGATATCCCCTTTGCCTCTAATGGTTATATACTGTGGTTCAAAATCATTGTCCACATCAATTCCCAATTTGCTTTTAGGCAAATCTCTTACATGCCCAACCGAGGCTTTAATTTTATAACCCTTGCCCAGAAATTTTCCTAATGTTTTGGCTTTTGCTGCAGATTCTACAATAACCAGGGTATTTACTGCCAATAAAATCACCTCTTTAATAAAACTAAATTACATTTCAAATCTTTACATAGTAATTTCCCGGTAGTGATTTTACTATGCCTGAAAGTTCCATTTTTAACAAAAGCGTGCTAAGTAATCCGACATCTATGCCCAGGCCATTTAACAACTCGTCGAAGTGTAGGCTAGCATTCCCTAAGTGCTGAATAATCTTGTTTTCATTTTCATCAAAGAACAATAGCTGCTCCTGCTGCAACTCAACCGGAACTGTATCCCTAAAGCATGCATATTCCTCCAGAATATCCTCTATTCCGCTAATTAATTTGGCACCTTGTTTGATAAGGTTATTGGTTCCTTCACTGGTTGAACTATCAACCGGTCCGGGAACCGCAAAAACATCGCGCCCTTGTTCCAGAGCAAAATCAGCAGTGATAAGTGCGCCACTTTTACTTTTGGCTTCCACAACCACCACCCCGCGGCTCAAGCCTGATATCAAGCGATTCCGCATCGGAAAATTCCCCGGTTCCGGTCGCGTGTGCAGAGGAAACTCGCTAAGCACCAGTCCATGGCTAATAATCCGCTCATACAGTTTAACATTTTCCCGGGGATATATTTGGTCAAGCCCGCTTCCTAATACCGCAACAGTATATCCTCCTGCCTCCAGTGCCCCAAGATGAGCCTCGGTATCTATCCCCCGGGCCATACCGCTTACTACTACCACCCCTTTACCTGCCAATCCCTGACTGAATCTATGCGCAACTTTTTTACCATAAATACTGGCCCTACGCGACCCAACCAGAGCGAGACAAAACTGCATGCTTAACTGGATAGTTCCTGCATAATAAAGAATAAATGGCGGGTTATGAATATTTCTAAGGAGTTGGGGATAATCATGCTCCTCGATGCAAACAGTTTGTATTCCTCTGCGCTCCAGGTCATCAAGACAAATAAGCGGATCCATGGTTTTTCGGCGCTCTAAAATCTCTGAGATAATCCCTTCATTTAAAGCTGATGAATATAATTCCCGGGAATCTGCAGTGATAAAAGAAGTGAAACTCCCAAATTGCTTTTGTATGTTCCACAAACTCCTATTCCCCAGACCATTTATGCTGTGCAGGAAACACGCGCTAGCCTTTTCAAGCCTATCCATTTCCACTCCTCTTTACTGAAAATTTTAAATACCATATTGATGAAATTCTAAAGCAATTGTTAACATAAAAAATCTTGCTTGGCAAGAGTATTTGTTTATAATTCCATTTATGTATTGTTATTCCTTGCCTTTATTGGCATTTATTTTGTAAAGAATTAAACATTCATGGGAGCATTTACTTCTCTAAAAATTGTAGCGCAGGGGAAAAATATTAAAGCAATATTGATTATATTCTATTGAAAAGAGGTGTTCTTATGCTAACGGATTTTAAAGACAAAGACTCTTTTATAGACGATCTTATCCATCATGAAAAAGTTGACCCGGGCACCTTTAGTTTTCTGGAACCTGGTTGGTGGGCATTGCACGCTGCTACCATAGCGGGCGTCTATATGCTGGGGCAGAGCATTTCAAGATCTCGGCATGAACGAGATTAAGAGAGTGAGAGAATTGAGGAGAAAGCAATGGGAAAACTAGAAACTACCTTGAACAAGGAAGATATCTGGGGAGAAAATGTTTACGAAAATATGTGGCTTCCTATTGGGGATGAAAGAGAAAATGATATTCAAAGTCTCTTGCAGCAAAGAAGAATAGGTAAATTCTAGTGAGGCGTTAGGGGTGAGGTGTAGAAATTGCACCTTACCTCAACATTTTTAGTTGTTCCATAAGCTATTAGAGGCAGTCATTAATCACCTTGAAAACTCCCATTTGGAACCATTAGACAATAATCTATTCCGTTTTTAATTCCAGGACCTGCATAGTATTTTCCGCAAATACATCCCATACTTTAACTGCAACTCTATATATTGGGACCTTTGGCACCATAAGATTTATATCTACAGCAATCTCTTGATCAAAACCGCTTTTCCTTAAAACCTGTAGATCTGAATTAAAGATAAAACCATTGTAATTAAGATCAATTTCCCAAAAGTCAATAAATAAGCAGAAATTAGCATTAGGTTTTAATTTGCCAGCATTTTCCGGTGAAGGTTGATAGGAATCAATAGATATGATTAAGTTGGACTCCTTTTCGTGATCGCCCTCGTTTCGCAATTTGCAAAAAAGCTTGGGCCTATTTATCTTGTGTTGTTCATTTCCATTAAGCTTAAATATTTTAAAGCCTGGGGTCCTTTTCTGTATTAATCGTTTTAAAGAGATTTGTAATGCCAAGTCACTGCTGTCACAAGCAATCCAATTTCTCTCCATATCTTCACAAACCTCGATGGTTGTGCCCGAACCAGCATAGAAATCAGCCACCAGACTACCTGGCTGGGAAGCAGTAGCTATTATTCTCCTCAACAGAGCTTCCGGCTTTTGGGTCGGGTATTTCAAATTCTCTTGAGCGGTAGGGCTAAGAATTTTGTTAATGTCGGCCCACCAATCCTGCATTAGTGCACCTTTCTCATGCAGGCTGTACCTATCTCCTTTGACTTTGGTTAAACCCCTTTGTATAGTTCCCGCGCTATAAGGCCGGTACTGGGGATTAAAAATATAATTATCACTTCTCGCATACCAGAATATAAGATCATGCTTCCTGTGGAAATGCTTTTTGCTTCCGCTTCCACCCCCATAACACCATACTATTTCATTGATAAAATTCTCGCTGGAGAAGATTTCATCCAAGAGCAATTTAACATAATGGCTTACATGCCAGTCAAGATGAACAAAAATACTGCCATTGGGGGAAAGAAGATCTTTCATAAGCAGCAAGCGGGGATATAATCCATCAAGATAGGAATCAAGACTATTTTCCCAGACATCGTCAAAGGCAGAACGGTCCAAGGCCTGTTTGTTTTCACCATTGCCGATGGCGATTCTAGAGATATATTCATGATTACTCAAATAGGGTGGGTCTATATAAATAAGATCTATTTTTCCCCGGTAGCCTTGTTGCAATAAGCATTCTATTACAGCTAAATTATCTCCTTGGAAAAACGCATTTTCTGAGCTATCAGTTCTTGATAAGCTAATATCAATCTGCTCACTAAACAAAGGATTGTTCTGGTACAAGGGGTTAACATATACCCGTTCAACTTCTTGAAAAGAAGCGAACTTACCCTCTATTTCATTATTTTTACTATCCCAGACAAGTCTCGCACTGTTCCTTGCAATCATATCCATCCTGCTCCTTTTTGCCAAAACCTAAAAGCAGAAAGTGACGTTTTAACATTAACCATATGGCTCTACGCCCATACGGCAAAAGCTACTTCTGTGAAAAACTGCGCCAGGCAGGTGAAAATTCGCACCTTACCCCTCAGTCCTCACTCCTCACCTTCTTATTAAAGATTTTAGCATAAAAAGATTAGAACTTATCTGGAAACTAAGTCAATTCTTATCAAGTTACCAGATGTAAAGGCCTGCTCGCTAACGCAATACTGACCGAGCACCGGAATAAGCAGGGCAAAAATTATCGCAACTAATAGAACCGCTAGAACATTGGATTTCATTTTTTAGCCTCCTCAATCCATCATCATATTGAAAAATCTTGGAGTAAGTGATTTTGCAAAACAATTTGCTCTTATTCCCTAACACTGAACTCCGCACTGTTTTCTCAAACATGTTTTCGTAATTGTTTTAATGCTGCCTTTTCCAAACGGGAAACCTGGGCCTGGGATATGCCTATTTCATCTGCGACTTCCATCTGTGTCTTGCCTGCGAAGAAACGTAGCGAGACGATATGTTTTTCTCTTTCGTTTAGTTTCTTCATCGCTTCTTTAACCGATATTTCTTCCAGCCATAAATCATCACTGTTTTTATCGTCACTAATTTGATCCATTACCAGAATAGGATCTCCGCCATCGTTATATATGGGTTCAAAAAGTGACACCGGTTCTTGAATTGCATCAAGCGCAAATACCACTTCTTCGCGGCTAACCTCAAGGCATTCCGCTATTTGACTCACGGTAGGTTCCGCTGAATTGTCAGATACTAGTTTCTCCCTGACTTGCAGTGCTTTATAAGCAATGTCTCTAAGTGAGCGGGATACCCGTAATGCGTTATTGTCACGAAGATAGCGTCTGATTTCACCAATTATCATAGGAACAGCATAAGTTGAGAAGCGCACATTTTGGCTTAAATCGAAATTGTCTATTGATTTTATCAAGCCAATACAGCCTACCTGGAAAAGATCATCTACAAATTCTCCACGATTGTTGAATCTCTGAATCACACTCAATACTAAACGCAGATTTCCCTGAATCAGTTTCTCACGCGCCGTCGCATTGCCCGTCTGCATCTCCGCAAATAATCTTTTCATCTCTTCATTTTTTAATACGGGGAGTTTAGAGGTATTAACGCCGCATATTTCAACCTTATTAATAAAAGGCACCCCTTTCCCTAGCCGTTTTTATTCATTTTTAAATTATTTACTACTTGCTCCTTTATTATTCCCAATAAATAAACCCGCACTGTACCTCAACACTAATTCTGACAACAGCAACATTTAGGGCCAATTGAGAACAAGCGAACGCGAGTAGTACTGGTAGTAGTCGAAGGGTGTACATAAGAGGTAACCGGAGAAGGGAGAGCAGCAGAAAATCTTTACCGCCAGTAGTTGCATCATCCGTTCCATAAGGAGATATTAGCAACGTATGCCCGAAGCGACCTTATTGCTGTGTAAAGGACTTCTACCCGCAGGGTGGGCGCAGATCATTTCGAAGCGGGTGTAAAGGTTGAGCATTATTTTTCATTTCATCAACCAAGTCATTTTCCTATCATACCCCAATATCTTCTTGGGTATGATTAAGTTATTCGATTTTACGAATCTCTCTTTGCAGTCTTTTTAATATTCGCTTCTCTAAACGGGAAATGTATGATTGCGAAATGCCCAGGATATCTGCAACCTCTTTTTGGGTTTTTTCATCCCCATTATTCAATCCGAAGCGAAGCTGGATAATGGTTTTTTCTCTGCTGTTTAATTTGTGCATGGCTCTCCAAAGCAGGCTTTTTTCAACTTCTCCTTCTATTTTTTTATAGATCATATCGTTTTCCGTACCCAGGACATCAGATAATAAAAGTTCATTGCCATCCCAATCCACGTTTAAAGGTTCATCTAAAGATACCTCCGACCGGTTCTTCAAATTTCTTCGCAAATACATCAGTATCTCATTCTCAATGCAACGCGAGGCATAAGTTGCCAGCTTGATATTTTTCTTGGGTTCAAAGGTGTTTACCGCCTTAATCAAGCCAATCGTACCGATTGAAACCAGATCTTCAATGTTAATCCCCGTATTCTCGAATTTTTTGGCTATGTAAACCACCAGGCGAAGATTATGCTCTATCAGCGTGGCTTTTACGGCCATGTCCCCCATCCCTAATTTGGAGATCAGGTCCATCTCTTCCTGCTCCCTTAACGGTGCAGGCAAAACTTCAGTGGAGCCAATGTAATGAATAAACTGCGGATATTTCCTTTTTAAATACAATCTTAGCAACAACAATTTCCAGCCATTGATTATGCTTAAAATCCCCATATTTCTTCCTCCTAACCTTCTTGAAGCATTTGCGATGGAATCAAAAAATGATATTTATCTTCTGCACTCAATTTTTCATTGTAAATACCAACTACCGTATTGGCATAAAATAAATCCTCGGTGCCATTATTGATAATCACCTGATCTGCCCTTATGCCTAACATCATGCCATTTTTTCGGCCTATGGAGCTGAAAGGGATTATACGCAATCGCTTAGCCCAGCCCGTATCAATCAACGCATCCAGCATTTCCTTCTCATTTTGCAGTTTATCCACCACAGATGTAAAATCTGCTGGCAAGCAAGTCTTTAGAAATTGGTACTCAGCGACGATTACGGGGCGATTAGTCAGGGGATCACGTAAATTGTTTCCAGTATCTAGAAATGCACATCCTTTGCAGCTATTATTATCGAAACGAAGTTCAATATCAAAATTTAGCATACTGGGTATAAGTTTATTCACCAAATACGTTTTACCAAATCGCCCTATTGCCAGAGCACAAGCGATCCCCACCAACAGATACCAAATCGTAAAAGAATTATCCCAGGGATTGCGATTAAAAACATAGGAGGCAGCTATTGTGGCCCCAGCCACTAAGAAATTAATAAAATAGAAATAAATAAAAGCCTTCTTAAACTCCTTCCAATTTTGAGGCCATATTGCAATCATAAGCATTAGACATGAAAAAAGAATCTTAAGCGGTAAACTATAATACTTTTCCAGACCGGGAAAAAGAAAGCCTACGGCATAGATTCCTCCTAATAATGATGCAAGAGCTATTCGCTTGTATCTTACGGTAATTCCGGCCAGACTAGCAGATGCCCAGAGTATAAGAAAGTCCATTAAAAAATTAATTAAAAAACTCAGGTCGGCATATACTTCAGGCCCAGACATATTATCACCCAATCCAAGTTACTAGAACACACGAATACTAAGGGAATATTTTGAATTTTAAGCAGCGGAAGAAACTGCGGAGCAGTTTTAACAACCGCTACAAAGCGGCCGGGGATTAGAACCCGCCGCCTGATTGGTTCGACCACTAGCGGGGGACATCTTTTCGCCTCGTTATTGAGCCAAATTAAGCTGATTAATTCATATGCATATAGAGTTAAGTAATGTATTCCAAATTATAGCAATTATATTTTGTATTATTTGTTGAAATCAAAAATCCTTAATGATTTTAATAATCCTAAAAGAGACAAAAAACCGGAAATCATGAGATTCCCGGTTTGAGGGCGATGAGCAGAGCAAATCTCTGCGTTTTTAGAAAAATCCGTTCAATCAGCGTAGCATTGTACGCCTCAATCACGGATTTTTCTCAATGCCTTGATCTTTTCTCTGCTCATCACCCTGGTAATATGTCAACTATATAGTTTACTATTGTTTATTTTCGCCGAAGAAAAGGTGGGATTTCCAAATCATTTTTATCAAGAAACGTTGGAGGTGCTTCAATACCTTTTATTTTAGCGGCTTCCGCAACTTGGCTTTTAGGTGTGTTAAAACCAGTAGCAATTACGGTTACTCTTACCTCATCCTGCAGACTCTCATCAATATTGGCACCAAATATAATATTGGCTTCTTCATCGGCTGCCTGGTGAATGATCTCGGCTGCCTCATTGATTTCAAACAAGGTAAGATCACTGCCTCCGGCAATATTGAACAATACTCCTTTAGCACCCTCAATTGAGGTTTCCAAAAGTGGACTGGATATTGCCAGCCGCGCAGCTTCAGCGGCACGTTTTTCCCCGCTGGCTTTGCCTATCCCCATTAATGCGGAACCAGTATTCTGCATAACCGTCTGGACATCTGCAAAGTCACAATTGATAACTCCGGGTACCGCAATTAAATCAGAAATCCCCTGCACCCCCTGGCGAAGGATATCATCAGCTATTCTGAAGGCATCGTTGAAAGCAGTATGTTTATCAACAACTTGCAGCAAACGGTCATTGGGGATGGTAATTAGACTATCCACCGCTTCTCGCAAAGCCTGCGTTCCTCGTTCCGCCTGCATATTCCGCTTTCGGCCCTCAAAAGTAAAGGGTTTGGTTACCACCCCCACCGTAAGTGCGCCTAGATCTTTAGCTATTTTAGCAATAACCGGAGCTCCGCCGGTACCGGTTCCGCCTCCCATACCTGCGGTTACAAACACCATATCTGAACCTTGGAGGGCCTTTTTGACCTCATCAGCATTCTCCTCGGTTGCTCTCATTCCTACTTCCGGATCTGCACCGGCTCCCAAACCTTTAGTCAATTTTTCCCCTACTTGTATCTTCTTTTCCGCCTTGGAAAGATATAATGCCTGGGCATCTGTATTGACAGAAATAAACTCAACACCTTTAAGCCCAGCTTCAATCATCCGGTTTATGGCGTTATTGCCCCCGCCCCCGACACCAATTACCTTAATATTAGCAAACTGCTGCTCGTCCACATCAAAATCCAACGGCATTTACAAACCTCCTCCACCTTATCTGAATAAATCCTTCCACCAGTAAGCAAGCTTATCGAATAAACCTGAAAAACCTCGTCTTTTACCACTGCTTATGTTTAAATAATTTGCGGCATAAATCAAACCTCCCAGAATGGCAGCGTTCTGGGGTTTGTTATAATCAAGTTGGATTCCTCTAAGATTTTCCGGTATACCTATACGCACCGGGATGTTCATATAATCCTCCATAACCCGCGCTATACCGGTTAGTTCTGCTTCACCGCCACTAAGTACTATTCCCCCTGGTATTCTTTCCTGACAGGCAAAGTTCTTGAGTTCAGTATATATCATCTCTATTATCTCGGCTACCCTTGCTGAAATAATATCGGCTACCACCTGTTGTGAAACTTTTTTGCTATCTTTACCCTGAATATTCTTAACATCTATAAAAACATCATGGCTGGCCATATCCGGACTGGCAACTCCATGCTTCTCCTTAATCCGGGCTGCTTCTTCCACCGAAGTCCGTAAAACAATGGCCAGATCCTTGGTGATATATTCTCCTCCCACCGGCAAGACGGAAGTAAAAAGAAGACTTCCAGCTTCGAAACAGCTGATTTCAATAGTACCTCCACCTATATCAACCAGTACGACCCCCATTTCTTTTTCCGTGGTAAGAAGAACGGATTCAGCAACTAATAACGGATTATAAACAATCTTATTAATCTGCAGGTTAATACGCTGGGTACTTCTTTGCATATTCTGAATGGCCGCGGTTGCTGCAACAATCAGTGCAACTTCTAACTCCAACCTGCTTCCTACCATGCCTACCGGGTCCTTGACCCCATCATAGCCATCGACGATATATTGTCGTTCAACGGCCTGTACTATAGTTTTATCGGGAGGCAAGGCAACATTGCAGGCAGACTGAAGTACTCTTTCCTTATCTTCCTGGGTTATTTCATAATTTGAGTTTCCAACTGCAACGACTGCATGATTGTTTATAGCATAAACACTACCCCCGGAAAAACCTACCAGAGCACTGCTTACTTCAACCCCGGTTAATCTTTCCAAGTCGTTAAGACAATTTTCTATAGAACGGGAGGTGCTTTCAATATCTACTATGTTTCCTTTACGCAATCCCCGAGAAGGTGCCCCGGTTATCCCAAGAATATTTATATCGCGACTGTAGCCAATCTCCGCCATAGCAGCTTTAACCCGGTTAGTACCCACATCTAATGCTACTACAATGTTTCTTTTGTTAATCGCAACGCACCCCTTAGAAGAACTCATACATTTAAATACCACAAAGATACTTATTTTCCTTTTTATTTAACAGGTTTTGTTTAGTATTTTTTCAGGAGATATCGACGTATAATTCCTAAATTTTGGAAAATACGAACTCCAAAAACCACCACCGCCGCCAAATAGAGTTGAATTCCCAGCCTGTCCCCTAGATAGGCCAGGGCTGCGGCCAAAATTGTATTGACTATAAACCCACTAATAAAGATAGTGGTATCAAAGTTATCTTCCATATAAGCTCGAATACCGCCAAATACCGCATCCAAAGCAGCAATTACGGCAATCGACATATACTTGGCATATACCAGAGTTAAAAAAACTGGCATCTGCATCCCTATAAAAAGTCCAATCAATAAACAGAAGAGAACCAGTATCCACATAGATTTATTCCGCCTTTTCCTTGTATTTCATAGGAACCGCATAAGTAAAGTTCATCGCTCCGCTGTAGGCTGGGATATCCAATTTTTCTGCTTTCTCAATGCTCGCTTGAATTCCATAGACCTGGAGTGTCCCCATATATCCACCCTTGATTAGCATGCCGCTTTCCAAAGTATCAGGATTTCCGATCGCCTGTATTACAAAAGGAGGCCCAATTTTGTTCCAATTAACCAGGATCAGAGTACCGGCACATCTTATCTCGGAACGGGCGGTAATACGTTCCCCATTAACGGAAATGACTTCCGCACCGGAAGCTTTAAGTTCATTCACCAGCGTTAAAAGATCATAATCATGAACAATGGATGTATTAGGATTTTCCCCGTTTTGCAGTTCCCCGGCACTGTCAGTTAAAGTGATAATTACTCCCGGGCCCTGAACCGGTACCAATCCCGCACTCAAATTAGCCTTTTGGATATCCGCCTCTAAATCGGCCATCGCCGGATCATTCTGACGGGCATTTTTCAGTTTTTCGCGCAAAGACAATACTTCTTCAACCAATGCATCTCGTTCTTGACTTACGATGCTTAGCTCTTGGGTCAGATCTTCGACTCGGGCGGGAACCAGATTGGCCTGGTAACTTTCCGTAGTCTTGAATTGAACCGCCAGCATTATTCCTAAAATAAGGCATACCGCCGCTATTGCAAACTGGGCTCCTTTACTGCGCAAAGCATCCACCTTCAATTCTTATTATGATCGGGTCTTAACCACCGGTTGCCCTTTGAATCGCAAATCAACATATTCCAGTTCTTCAACCCCGGCTTTCTGCAGGTCATCTTCCATTATGAATATTTGATTAAAAAATTCGGCCTTTTCAGCTAATCTTTCCATTTTACCAAATTTCACCTGGGTTCCCCGTGCTGTATAAATAACTATTTCTTTATTATTGCTAATATAATGAAAGTCGGATATTTTTTTCCGATTTTCCGGGGATAAGGCCTCCCATACCTGTCTGATCTTTCCAATACCCTCGGCATGGACTGCCTGTCCAATATTAACCCGTTCCGGCAGAGTATCTAAAGTTATTATTAGATAGCTGGCAAATGAAAAACTATTGATCTTATCAATACAGATTCCTTCATTATCAATACACAAAAACATATCCTGGTATGGCACCAGTGCCCATATCTTTCTTTCCTCCACCTGCATTTCAACCGTTCGGGGCAGATGTCTGATCACCTTGGCACTTTTTATCAAAGGATGAATTTCCACCGTCCGGCACATAAATTGCTCATCTATTCTAAAAATATTCACTCCCGTTTTAAGTTCGGAAAGCTTTAATACTTCCTCCTTAGTTAGTTTTTCCAGGCCAGTAATAGTGATTTTATCAATTTCAAAAAATGCGCTGTGCATAAACAAGAAAACCGAGATAAAAAAAATGAGAATTAATATGGCAAATTGAAAAATCTTAGATCGTAGTTTCTTACTCACTTTATTTCTCCAATCCCCATAATTACTGTGAAGATTATAACAAATATTTTACACAAAATCATTATCATCTCATGTATATAAAGAACTAACGGAAGCTTATCATCCTCCGTTAGTTCCATATGTCCGACTTCATATCCAGATAAAGGAAGCATGCATAAGGAATATTGAATAAGAAAACCTGCTCCCTCCTGCCATTTCTCCAAGTTGCAATAGTCCCATAATACACATTGCTTCTGATCCTCAAAGCTACCTCTAACTTTTCACATTAAATTATATTAAACTAAGTTTGCCAGGTATGATCCAAGTAAATATCTGCTCCTAATCCCCTTAATTTGTGATGGATTTTTTCATATCCCCGGTTGATATGCTCTGTTCTACTGATTCTGGTTTCTCCTTCGGCAAACAAAGCCGCTAGAATTAGAGCAGCTCCTGCCCGCAAGTCAGTAGCTTCTACACTGGTACCCTCCAGGCTGCTTCTGCCTTTGATAATCGCAATCTTACCTTCGGTTTTAATATCGGCTCCCATGCGCCTGAGTTCCTGGACATGCATGAAGCGGTTTTCAAATATGGTTTCGACAATTATGCTGGTACCTTGTACCGTAGATAATAAGGCCATCATTTGTGCCTGCATGTCAGTAGGAAAACCCGGATAAGGCATGGTTTTTATATCAGTGGAACGATATTGGTGGTTGCCGATAACTCGAATTCCGGTACTGCAGGGTAATATTTCCAAACCAATTTCTTTAAGTTTAGCAATCAAGGGTTGGATATGCTCCATTACAACATTCTCAATATAAACATCACCACGGCTGATAGCTGCTGCCGCCATGAAGGTTCCGGCCTCAATACGATCCGGTATTACCCCGTGTTCAACCCCTCCTAGGCATTCCACCCCTTCTATACATATGGTATCCAGACCGGCACCCCGTATTTTAGCACCCATACGATTCAAAAAATTCTGTAAATCTACAATTTCCGGTTCACGGGCGGCATTTCGAATAATTGTAACTCCCGGAGTCAGGGCAGCGGCCATTATAATATTCTCAGTTGCACCTACACTAGGGAAATCGAGTAGTATCTCTTTACCGTTT
Organism: Syntrophomonadaceae bacterium; assembly: GCA_028692415.1. Classification (GTDB taxonomy): domain Bacteria; phylum Bacillota; class Syntrophomonadia; order Syntrophomonadales; family Syntrophomonadaceae; genus JAQUBU01. The sequence continues at coordinate 51,728 of JAQUXM010000002.1, forward strand.
ATTGAATGACCGTTACCTTCCATGAATCCATATTCTTCAACTAGTTCATACCCTAAATTACGAAAACCTTTCAAATGGAGATCCATCGGTCTAATTCCGATTGCACATCCTCCCGGATAGGCTACCCGGGCATGTTTAAAGCGGCCTAACAAAGCTCCCATTACCAGGTTGGATGCGCGCATCTTACGCGAAATATGCTCGGGTAGCTCATACGCTCCAACATTCCTTGAATCAATAATTAAAGTATCAGCTTCTCTTTTCACTCTGGCCCCAAGAATTCGCAAGGCATCCGACATTACATTAATATCTTCCAACTCAGGAACGCCAGACAAAACAACCTCTCCCGATGACATCAGGCTAGCTGCCATGATTGGAAGAGCAGCATTTTTTGAACCACTTATTTTGACCTGCCCTTTTAGTGGTCTTCCGCCCTTAAGCGTTAGGCTGTTCAAATAAACACCTCCACCTAGTTATAAGTTCAGGACAGATTCGTCGATATTATTTAACAAGTTAACACCCAGCTTCCATATATCTCCGGCTCCCATGGTTATAATCAAATCTTCTTGCTGGCAATTTTTTAGTAAATAGCCCTCTATTGCTTCCCAGGAAGGCATATACATAGCCCTACAGCCTGCAGCGCAAGCAGCTTCATATACGGTTTCACCACTTATTCCAGGAATAATCTGCTCACCTGCTGAATATACATCAGTAAAAATAACTTTATCAACTTTAACAAAAGCCTCACCCAGTTGTTTGCCCAGAATACTGGTACGTGAATAGCGGTGGGGTTGAAAAACCACGATTACCCGGCCTTTATGAAAGGCTCGGGCAGCTTCGATGGTCGCTTGTATTTCAGTAGGATGGTGCGCATAATCATCCACTACGGTAATATTTGCTTTGCTGCCAATAACCTGAAAACGCCGCCGGGCACCAGAAAACTTTTTTAAAGCGCTTTTTATATCGTCTATGCCTATACCGGCCTCAACTGCAATAATAATTGACGCCAAAGCATTTAAAGCATTATGTTTACCCGGCACTGATAACTCGATATCACCCAAATATTCTCTTTGACGATAAACTTTAAAGTGCGAGCCCATACCATCAGGTGTCCAGTCTTGCAGGAAATAGTCAAAGGATTGGTCTTCGCCATATAGAATCGATTGGCGAGGAATCTTCTGCTTTAACCGGAGGTTGCATTTATCACCTCCATAAAGCACAGCAAAACCCTGGGAATCCACTTGTTTAAGAAATTGCTCAAAAGCATTTTTTATATTATCAAACGACTTATAAAAATCCAGGTGATCATCCTCAATGTTGGTTACTACGGCAATGTAGGGCTTAATTTCCAAGAATGATGCGTCGCTCTCATCAGCCTCAGCAATAAAAAACTCACCTGAGCCCGATTTGGCATTAAGATCACTGCCCTGCAATTCCCCACCAACTATAAAGCTGGGATCCAGCCCACAATCAGCCAGGATCGTGTAAATCATGGATGTAGTGGTTGTTTTTCCATGGGCACCGGCAATTGCTATCCCCTTCTTGGTGTTAACCAGATTAGCCAGCATCTGTCCTCTTTTCAATACCGGAATATTCCTTTCCTTGGCCAGCTTTACCTCAACATTATCTTGAGGAATTGCCGAGGAAATGACTAGCAGATCAACCCCTTCCCCAAGGTTGGATGAAGAATGCCCCTGATATACTTTTATTCCTAAGTCTTTGAACTTTGCAGCAATACTATTGGCCTGGAGGTCTGAGCCCGTAATCTTTAATCCTTGTTCAGCAAGAACCTTGGCTAAACCGCTCATTCCCGCTCCAGCTATTCCCACCATATGAATCCACTGTTCTGATTTGGAGGACATTTCCTCATCTCCTTCTCCTATCTCTAAGCGATTACATTGTATAGTATGCATAATTAATAAAAGTGGTTACATTGTAAATCCTCTTGAAATATTGCTTTTCTAAATAGAGTGGCTGCAATCTCATCCATCCAGTATTAGATCCAGAATATCCTTGAGGGCATTAGGGCGGGCTTCTTTCTGTATATTCTTGCTCATATCAGCCAGATGCTGCTGGTTGGTTCGAAATTGTTCAATCCTCTTATACAAAGTATCCCCATCCAGGAACTCATCAATAATAATATCAGCACTATTTTTTCCCACCAAAGCCCGGGCATTTTTCTCCTGGTGGTTTTCCGCTGCATAAGGATACGGGATCAAAATAGCTGGCAAGCCCATAATGGCAAGCTCGCACAGCGTACTGGCGCCGGCCCGGCACACGGCAAGATCGGCAACTGCCAAAGCATTTTGCATTTCATTCAGGTATGGATATAAAGAAAGGCCTATTTTGTTGCCGGGTTTAAGGCTCTTTTCGATTTCCTTTTTACAATCCTCATAATTGGCTTCTCCAGTGATCCAGATTACCTGTATATCATCATCCTGATATCTCTCTACTACTTCCAGCATTGCCCGGTTAATGCTCAAAGCTCCCCGGCTTCCCCCAAAAGCCAGCAAAGTAAACTTGCCCGCCCTTAGATTCAATTTGCGTAAGGAATCCTGCCGGTTAACGACCATGAACTCCTGACGAACCGGCAAGCCGGTAAGCTTAATATTATTAATATTCATCCCTTGAGCGGCTTCTTCAAAGGTTAAAAGCGTATAATTTACTCGTTTGGCGAGATTTCGATTTGCCAACCCCAATACGGCGTTTTGTTCATGGATAATTGTTTTACAAGCAAAAAAAGTACCCGCTAAAACCACGGGAAAAGAGGCATACCCTCCTGTTCCCACAATAATATCGGGCTGAAAATTCTTAATAATATCCCAGGCTTGAAAAAAACTACGCGGGAATTTCACCAGGGATTGGGAAGCTTTTAACATTGAAGAACGATCTATGCCACTCACATTAACGGGTTTATAGTTCAGTCCTGCTCTGGGGACAATAGCACTTTCCATACCTGATTCACTGCCGACATATAGAATTTCTATCCCGGGGAGCCGTTGTTCTAAGCCCTGTGCAATAGCTAACGCAGGGTAAATGTGCCCTCCAGTTCCCCCGCCGCTAATAATTACTTTCAATACTGATTGCCTCCTTTTTGTAAGGAGTAAGGGGTGAAGGGTAAGAAGTTCTACCCCTTGCTCCTCACCCCTCACGCCTCACAATTCTGATCAATTACTATATCTCGATATATTCAATAATAAGCCGACTCCAGCCAGGGTAAACAAGAGAGAAGTACCCCCATAACTGATAAACGGAAGCGTTATGCCGGTAACCGGGAGGGCTCCGGCTACAACTGCTATGTTAATGGCAGCCTGAAAAGTAATCATGACGGTAATCCCGGCGGCCAGGAGACTCCCAAAAGTATCGGGAGCTTTAATGGCAATTCTAAAGCCACGCCAGGCAAACAACAAGAATAATGCCAGGACTACAAATACCCCAATAAAACCAAGTTCTTCTCCCAAAATAGCAAAGATAAAATCGGTATGCTGTTCAGGCAGATAAAAGAATTTTTGACGGCTCATGCCCAGGCCCATTCCAAATAAACCCCCGGAACCCAGGGCATAGAGCGATTGGATCGTCTGAAAGCCATCTGTCTGGGCATATTTCCATGGATCCAGAAAAGCTATAAATCTTATCATTCGATAGGGTGCTATCGCGATAGCCACTGCTACCGCAGCTATTCCTGAAAACGCAATAACCGTAAGATGAGACCAGCGGGCTCCGGCTACCAGCAACATAAAGAAAATTGTCCCCGCCACCACAAACGAAGTACCTAGATCCGGCTGCAGCATAATCAACCCGCAAATCAATACCAGTAGTCCCAGAAAAGGCAGGATCCCTTTTGCAAACGACTTGATATTATCCAGGTTGATTTCCATCGTTTTGGCCAGGAATAAAACCATCGCCAGTTTAGCAAGTTCAGAGGGTGAAAAGCGAATCGAACCTACCCCCAGCGAGCGTACTGCCCCTTTTGCTTCGGTACCTAAAGGTATTACCAGTATAAGGCATATTACTACCAATACAATTAACGGAATGGCCAGGTCTTTGATTCTCAGGTAATTAAGCTTCATGAGCACAATTAACGCCAATATACCCAAAATTGCCCACATTAACTGTTTTTTAAAATAATAATAATCATCACCATATTGAACATAGGTAGTGTAGAAACTAGAGCTAAAAACCATAACCAAGCCGATACCTAGCAAAGCCATAACTGTTATGAATAATATGAAATCTGGTGGGCCTTTTTTGAGCCGCACGCCAAATCCCCCTTAAATTAGAAAGTTAAGATCCTATTCCTTGATTATTGAACGTACCGCTTCGCAGAAAAGATCCCCTCGTTGTTCATAGTTGGCAAACATATCCCAACTGGCACAGGCTGGAGAAAGCATTACCACATCACCCTTTTGTGCGAGTTCATAAGACTTTAATACCGCAGCCTCCAAGTCCTCTACCTCATGTATATTCTTAAAACCAGCATCAATGACTGCTGTCCTTATTTCTTGTTTGGCTTCTCCCAGCAGAATAAGCTCCTTAACCTTTTCTTTAATGCCTTTAGCCAAAATATTAAAATGGGAGCCTTTATTTCTCCCACCCGCAATGAGAATTATGGGCACGTTGAATGATTCCAAAGCGCGCATAACAGATTCCGGATTGGTAGCTTTCGAGTCATTGATATAAATGACCTCATTATCTACAGCCACTTCTTCCATGCGGTGCCTAACCCCTTTAAAAGTAATTAGGGCTGAGCGAATGACCTCCGGCTGTACTCCCGCTATATGCGCCATAAGAACTGCACACAATACGTTTTCCAGGTTGTGCCGGCCACGCAATAACAGTTCCCCAACTGGACAAATAGGCTGCCTTTCATTATTGAACCTGACGGTGATTATCCCATCCTCCACAAAAGCTCCTGCTTCCAGCATGCGTTCGCTGGAAAAGAAGACTGCTTGGGCAGGGCAGAACTCAGCCATTTTTCTAAGACTTTCATCCTCATAGTTAAATATGGCATAGTCAGCAGAATCCTGCCTCGCAAATATTTTTGCCTTGGATGCAATATATGATTCCATACTGCCATGCCGGTCCAAATGGTCAGGTGTAATATTTAACAAACCACAGATATGGGGATGGAAATCGATGCTGGTATCCAGTTGAAAACTGGACATTTCAACGGCTATAACGCCTTCCTCAAGGGAGTCCAGCAATGAAGTAAGCGGGATGCCTATGTTGCCGCCCGAATATGCTTTTCTCCCGGCAGTTTCCAATATAAACTGAAGCAAGGATGTAGTAGTGGTTTTACCGTTGGTTCCCGTAATGGCATATATTTCTACTCCCTCGGCTTTAATCAGATAGGCTAATTCCACCTCTCCAATCACTGGAATGCCAGCTTTATAAGCTTGTTTTACCGGTGCAATTTGCAGAGGAACGCCCGGGCTGACCACCAACAAGTCATAATCATCTTTTTCTATTACCGGGTAGCTCCCAGTGTAGAGCTTTACACCCAGGTCTTTTAACGCTAAATACCTTTCTCCCATTTCCTCAGCACTCTTGCTATCACAAGCACTCAGAACCGCAGCTCGTTTGGACAATACATTTATTGCCGACCAGCCGCTTCTGGCTAAACCAACCACTAAAATTCTTTTACCGTGAAAATCCATCTATTAACACTCCTGTCAACAAGCCCAAATCAAACCTTAATTTAATATTTCTTAACTTCCTATTCCACTAAAACTAAAAATTCCTAATAAGACAAAAAACAGTGAAGCCACCCAGAAACCTCTTACAACTCTGGTTTCAGTCCAGCCTATCAATTCAAAATGATGATGCAGGGGAGCCATGCGAAATATTCTGCGGCCGGTAGTTTGATATGATATTACCTGTAATATAACGCTTAAGGTTTCAATAACATAAACCCCGCCGATAATAATCAAGGCCAATTCCGACCTGGTAATAGCTGCTGCAGCTGCTATCGCCCCTCCGAGTGCCATGGAGCCCGTATCACCCATAAAAACCCGGGCTGGATGCCGGTTAAAAACCAAAAAGCCCAGACAGGAACCGGTTAATGCCCCGCAGAATATCGCCAGATTATAATGACCGGTCATAAGCGAAACAATAACGAAAATAGCTGCCACAAAGAAAGTAACCCCGGCAGCCAGACCATCTAGTCCATCGGTAAGATTAACACCGTTGGCAGTGCTCAGGACTACAATTATGAGAAACGGAATATAAAAAGTGCCCAGATCAATTAGCTGTCCGGTAAAGGGAACAACCACCGCAGTCCCCCGGTCAAAATAGAATAGCAGCAAGAGCCCAAATAACAGTCCGATTAGAAGCTGCAGTCCTAATTTTTCCCGTGCTCTTAGCCCTAATGAACGCTTTAGAACTACCTTGATATAATCATCCCAAAAACCAACCGCCCCAAAAGCGAGCATTACCAACACCGCGCTCAATGCTTCAGCACTGGCCCCGGCCATAAGGAAACTCGCTACCATTACCGCCGTAATTATAATTATGCCTCCCATGGTAGGTGTACCGGCTTTAGCATAATGACGACTGGGTCCCTCTTCTCTTATATTCTGTCCAACTTTCAACTGCTTCAGAAACGGTATCATAAATGGACCCATCGCAATCGAAATCAATATGGATATACCTGCGGCCGCCAGTGTATTAACAACATATCCCTGCATTGTATACCCCCCTCATCCAATTCATTTATTAAATGCCTTGAGCAAATCATCTACCATGCTTTCCAGACCCATCCCGCGGGAAGCTTTAAACAGCACCGTATCACGCTGATCTATATTATGCATAAGAAACTCCACCCCTTGCTCTTTCGTTGCAAAATGGTGTATCTGTTCCCTGCTCATACCAGCCGCCTCAGCTCCTTGAGCAATGAATTCGGCTCGTTTGCCGATCGCCAGGAGCATTTCAACTCCATTCTCAGCAGCTGTCCTGCCAACCTCCTGGTGCCCGGCAACTTCATAATCTCCCAGTTCAAACATATCTCCCAGAACAGCTACCCACTGCCCATCCCCCCTCAATTCACGACCGGTTTCCAGAGCTGCGGCCATCGATAAAGGATTGGCGTTATAGCTGTCATTTATAATCATGCCCCCGGCATCCAGCGGGATTATCTGCAAGCGATGACCGCTGGGCAAATATTGCGCCAAACCAGCCTTAATGGCTTTCAGTTCTACCCCCAATAAAACTGCAACAGCTACGGCAGCAGCCACATTCCCCGCCAGTCTTTGTGCAGGCAAGGGGAACCAGAGTAACTCATCCCTTTCCAGGAGGCGCATCTCAATGCTTATTCCTTGCCTTTCAATTTTTACCTTCTTAATATGAAAATCGCAAAGCGGGCTATAACCAAAGCTATATTTTTTACAGGTATAAAACGAGGCAGCTTTCAATAATTCCTCATTATCACCATTTAGCACCGCAAAACCTGAGGAATCAAGTGCTGCCAAAACTTCACACTTGGCTTTGGCTATTTCTTCGATACTGCCCATAGTCTCCAGGTGCACTGCAGCTACATTGGTAATCAATGCGCAATTAGGCCGGGCAATATCCGCTAATCGGGCAATTTCACCCGGGGCCCGCATGGCTAATTCCAGTACCGCTGCCTGATGTTCACTTGCCAATTCCATAATAGTCAGGGGCACGCCAATATCATTATTATAATTACCTTGGGTTTTATGTGTCTTAAACCGCTGTTTGAGACAGCAATCTAAAATATCCTTGGTCGTAGTCTTGCCCACACTCCCGGTTACCGCAATCACCGGAATGGCAAATTGGCTTCGATAGGCGCGAGCTAAATCTTGCAGGGCCCTTAGTGTATCACTAACCATAATCAAAGCCTGGTCTTCGAGATATAATAGCTGATCAGACGATTTCGAAACAACTGCCGCCGCCGCACCTTTACTAAAAACTTCATTAAGAAAACTATGCCCGTCAAAGTTCTCACCTTGCAGTGCGAAAAAAAGCTGACCCGCCTTCATATGGCGGGAATCGGTTGATACTCCGTTGATCGAAGATTTGGAATTACCACCCAGCAATATGCCTTTAACACAATCACAAACAAAATCCAGTTTCAAATCCATTATTACTCTTTCCTTTGCAAATACTCGGCCGCAATCTTGCGATCATCGAATTCCAGAACCTGATCCTTTACCAGTTGATAAGTCTCATGACCCTTGCCGGCAATAATCAGCAAGTCGCCAGCTTTGGCCAGGTGGATGGCATGGTGGATGGCTTCCCGGCGATCCGTAATGATAGCATAACGAGAGCCTTCCACTCTGTCCAGACCCGGTATAATATCAGCAATTATGTCTTCCGGTTCCTCACTCCGTGGATTATCGGAGGTAACAATGCAAAAATCACTGTAACGGGCCGCAATCTCACCCATTAAGGGTCTTTTACCCCGGTCCCGGTCTCCGCCACAGCCAAAAACGCTTATGAGGCGATGCTTGGCTATTTGCTTGGCAGTCAGCAATATATTCTCCAATCCATCCGGGGTATGAGCATAATCGACTATCACGGTAAAATCTTGCCCACAATCCACTTTTTCAAATCGACCTGGGACTCCTTCCACCTTTTCCAGGGCAGATTTAATAGTTGCCAGACTTACCCCTTCGCCAAGCGCACAAGCAACCGCTGCCAGCACATTGTAAACACTAAATAATCCTACCAACTTAATGTTTATGTTTACTGATTGAGTTTGGTGATGAATGGTAAATTGACTGCCCCTAAGATCGATGTTTAAATCAGCAGCACGAACATCAGCATCGTTGTTCAATCCATAGGTATAATAGCGTGAAGCTGCAAGATTTTTAAAATATTCACCATAGGGATCATCAGTATTTAGCACGCAAAAGTTATTCTTGTCCTCAGCAATCATGGCAAAAAGTTTAGCCTTGGTATTTCGATAATTTTCCATGTTATGGTGATAATCAAGATGATCTTGAGTCAAATTGGTGAAAACCGCCGTATTAAACGAGATTAAATCAACGCGGTGGAGGTCAAGCGCATGCGATGATACTTCCATTACTACATATTCAGCGTTTTGTTTAACACAGTAACTGATAAAATCTTCAATTTCCAAAGCCTCCGGTGTGGTATGACCAAGTTCCTTTGAATAATCCCCCATACGTGCATAAAGTGTCCCCAGGATACCGGTCGTTTTCCCTGCTTCTTCAAGAATGGCCTGAATCAGGTGGGTGGTAGTAGTCTTCCCATTGGTGCCAGTTACCCCAATTACCTTTAAAGCTCGGGAAGGCTGCTGGTAAAAGTTCGATGCCAATCTCGCCATAGCCTGGCGAGTATCAGGGGTTATGAGCAGTGCTGCCTGCTGGGTAATATCAAGTTTCCTTGCGGCCAGAACAGCTACGGCACCATTCTTAATCGCCTGCTCAGCAAACGCATGGCCATCGCTCCTAAATCCGCTTATACAAACAAATAAATCCCCATCGCTTACTCGACGGGAATCATAAGCAATCCCAGTAATTTCTGTATCCATTTGACCCTTTAGGAGCTCATATTCCAAACCCTCTAATAAATCTCTCAAGCGCAAACCTCTGCCTCCTTTCTGCAGGTTAATCTATTCTCCTACTGGTTGAAACTTAACCTTGATAACTGATCCGTTGCTAACTATTTTACCGGCCACCGGTGATTGTTCATAAGCCAGACCATAACCATCGGGAACCAGATGTAATCCCAAATCTGCTAAAATTTTGGCTACTTCTTTAATTGATTTACCCTGTAAATCGGGAATGGTAATTTCCCCACCTTTTTTGGGTTCAAGCGGAGACATATCAATGATTACCTGAGCCCCCCGGTCTATTTTACTGCTGGCTTTGGGAGTCTGTTGCCAAACAATGTTGCCACTGCCATTTATTTTCGCCTTTAAACCCCGACTGTTTATTAAGGATAAAGCTTCAGACAAGGGCAGGTTTACCAGGTCCGGTACCAGGATTTTATCTACCTTTTCTTTTGTTTCCTCTATTTCAGCAGAATTATACATGGGTATTTCCCAGTAATGGAAGACATCTTTAACTATTTCCTTAAATGCCGGGGCTGCTATCCAACCACCGAAGATGAGACTGCCCTTGGGGGCATCAACAACAACAATAGCTACCAGATGCGGGTTGTTAGAGGGAGCAAAGCCAATAAAAGAAACGACATTTTCGTTGCTCATATATTTCCCATCGGGTCCAACCTTTTGCGCAGTGCCAGTTTTTCCCGCTATCCGGTAGCCTTCCAGATAGGCTTGCCGCCCAGTTCCATTGGTCACTTCACCTTCGAGCATAACGCATAGTTCCTTGGCTACATCTGGTGAAATTACCTGTTTTACCAACTGGGGTTCAATCTTTTTAATAACTTTGCCATTGTTATCAACGACCTGTTTTACCATGTGCGGTTTCATCATCTTGCCCTCATTCGCCACCGCCGATACGGCAGTAATGAGCTGAATTGCAGTAACCGCATTAGATTGGCCCATAGCCATGGTGGCCAGGTCAATCTGTTGGGCACGTTCTTTAGGAACCGTGATTCCAGCCGCTTCGCCGGGCAGGTCTATTCCGGTAATTTTACCAAATCCGAAAGCGTTCAGGTACTTATAGTAATTTTCCATGCCTATTTTTTGACCAATCTGTACAAACGCCACATTGCACGATTTTTCAATGGCCTCTGCAAAAGTCATGCTGCCATGGGGCTTCTTGTCCGGGCAGCCAATAGTCTCGACGCCAACCTTTATATAACCGGGACAGAAAAAACGGCTTTCGGCATTTACCACCTTTTCTTCCAATGCCATGGCTGCCGTAGTAATCTTCATCGTTGAACCCGGTTCATATACATCATTGATGGCAAAATTCCTCCGGTTGCTCACCGGATAATCCGAAAAGCTGTTGGGGTTATAGGTGGGCCGGGAAGATAAAGCCAGGATTTCTCCGGTAGCCGGGTCCATAACTATGGCCGCTGCAGATTTAGCCTTGCGTTCCTTAAAAACCCTGTCGAGTTCGCGCTCCGTAATATATTGAATGGTTTCATCGATGGTCAATATCAGATTGGCGCCGTCCACCGGCGGGATGAATTTGTGAGTAGCTTCCGGTATGGGCCGGTTAACCGCATCATGCTCGATTATTATCCGTCCCTTGGTACCTCCCACCAGATCGTTATAGTAATAATCGATTCCTTCCAGTCCTGTGTTGTCTATTCCGGATATGCCCAGGACATGGCTGGCCAGTGTTCCCTTTGGATAATAGCGGCGGCTCTCCTCAGTCAAGCCGATACCAGACAACTCCATGTTTCTAATCAACTTGGATTTTTCGGGTTCTATCTGCCGTTTAATCCACTCAAAAGAACTGACGCGAGTTAGACGCTGATAGAGTTGATCTTCATCCATATCCAGGATCTGGGCCAGTTTTTTGGCTGTTTCTCGTTCCTTGCCGCTGCGGCATACTTCGGCGGGAATAGCATAGACGGAATCAGCACTTACTGATATGGCCAGTTCACGCCCATTCCGGTCATAAATGATGCCCCTTTTCGATTCCACCGGTACGTCCCGCATTCGGTTTTGCAGGGCTTTTTCGGAAAGTTCCGCACCGCGGACAAACTGAACCCAAAAAACTCTGCTGCCTAATAAAATAAAACCCAGTGTAAACAAGAAAAAAAGCGTAGCTATACGCTTTCTTACCGTTAACCCGGTGGTTTGCATAAGGCCACCTCATCCTCTTATTAATTATTATTGGATGCCAGACGCGTCAAACTGGCATATATTCTTTCCAGGGATTTTCCTTCCCCAATACTGTTTGCTTGTTTCGCTAGTTTTACCGGTTGCTTATTCGCCTCAACCATTACCGTGAAAGAAGTATCTTTTTCTGGTTTGCACATGCCCAACTCGTTGGTCGCTACAGTCTCAATTCGATCCAGGGAGCTTTTTTCAGCAATTTGGTACCCCATCTGCTGTTTGGCAGTCTCCATTTTACCGATTTCGTTTTCCAGACTAACTATCTGGTATCCCAGAGTTGAGGATTTTATACATAGATAAACAATACTCAGCGCAATTAAAAATGCAGCTATACTACATTTAATAGCCAGGCTTTTCCTGGTATCGACCCTTTTTACCGTCCTTCTGATCTTTTTAACCCGGTTGAACTGTTCATAAGCTGGTTCCCTATCCAAGACCCTGGCATAACCGTACTGCGCCTGTAACATATTCTTATTCCGCCCTCCTTAAATATATACCTTAAATGTCGGAAGAAACTGCGGCCCAGTTTCTTCTGCACCGTTGCAACGAGGCGATACCTCGTTATAATTTGCTGGCAACCCTCAGTTTTGCACTGCGAGCGCGAGGATTGGCTAAACATTCATTTTCGCCGGGGACTATTGGCCGTCGGCTTATAATTTTCAGCTCCGGTTTTTGGCCACATATACACAAAGGCATGCCGGGTGGGCAAGTACAGCCTTTGGCTTTTTCCTGGAGAAACCTCTTGACCATCCGGTCCTCCAAGGAATGGAAGGTTATGATGCACAATCTGCCGCCTGGCTTCAATGCTTCCAAGGCCTGGGGCAGAACCCCTTGCAGGGCATCCAGTTCGCTGTTCACCGCTATCCTTAACGCTTGAAAGGTTCGGCGGGCTGGATGCTTATCCCTGCGGTAGGCCGCCGGTACCGCAGCTTTTATAATATCCACCAATTCCAAGGTGGTTTTGATATCTTGCTCACGTCTATAACTTGCTATAGCCCTAACTATTCTCCGAGCGTATCTTTCTTCGCCATATTCAAACAAAATTTTCACCAGTTCCTGCTCCGGGTAGTTGTTAACCATATCCCGAGCAGTCAATTCCTGCTCCCGGTTCATTCTCATATCCAGGCTGGCATCTTCATGAAAACTAAATCCGCGTTCGGCATCATCCAGTTGAAATGATGAAACCCCAAGGTCAATCATGATGCCATCAAGCTGATGGATATCAACTTGATTTAAAATCGCTCCAAGATGGCGAAAATCACCGTGAATAAACCTTATCCCTGCTCTGGGGATTTCTTTGCTGCACTGCTCAAGTATTTGCTTATCCTTGTCAATGGCCAGCACCTGAGCATCATCTTCCAGAAGGCTCAGCATTCGCCGCAGGTGTCCCCCGCCTCCCATGGTACAGTCACAATATATGCCATGTGGATTGAGCACCAGGGATGAAACAGTCTCTTCCAACAAAACGGGCTTGTGCATAAATTCCACTCCTAAATACCCAGGTCGACCAAACTTTCAGCGATTTCCTCAAATGAAGACCCGGCTTTATCTGTATATTCTGCCCATTTATCGACTGACCAAATCTCAATCCGGTTACCCACTCCGATTACCACCACATCCCGGTCAATACCCGCATAATCCCTTAAATTAACTGACAGTACAGTTCTGCCTTGCTTGTCGAATTCCAACTCAGCGGCACCCGAGAAAAAAAAGCGCACAAAGGATCGCACATCCGCTCTGGTTACGGGGAGTGAACGTAGTTTCTCTTCTATCGCTTGCCATTCATTCATGGGATAGAGGAAAATACAGTTATCCAATCCCTTGGTTGCTACAAATTTCTCGCCCAACTGCTCACGGAAACGGGCGGGAATGGTAATTCTCGCCTTGGTATCCAGTGAATGCTGATATTCGCCCAAGAACATTTGTTCTTCCCCTTCTGCAAAAATTTCTGGGATTATACTCCACTTTTCTCCACTTCACTCCACCTTATTCTACTTGTTAAAATCTATTTCCTTCTTTGTGAAATAAATAACTAATCCATAATATGGCTTGGCAAATAAATCTCCACTGCATAACCCTTGTTATTACGGCCTTTCAAGCATAATATATAAAAATTTTTAAATTAAAATCACTACTTATTTCCCATAAACCAAGGACCCTGGGCCTGGAACTGAAATTCAGGTAAAAAAAGAAATCGAGGGTGGAGAACTCTCCACCCTCGATTAAGATAATCGCTAATCCCCCTGCCTGAACGGGGGCACAATTACTTGCCAAAGTCTAGTATAGTGTATAACGCAAGGAATGAAGGCGGTTAGCAAGCGTACCTGACTCTAGTCTAAACACCCATTCCTCACTTATCACCTTATCTTCACTCTATAACTGGTACAATGTTTTCTCATCCAGGAATTTAATGCCTTTTTCAGCAAAAATATTGCGCGCTCTATCAATATCTTCCACTTTAAATATCACCAGCGCATCATCCTCAGTAGTCCCAAGAAAAGCATATAGATATTCAATATTGAGGTTCTCAGCTGTCATCTGTTCCAGAACGGTAGCCAACCCCCCTGGTGAATCAGGAACCTGAACCGCTATCACCTCGGTTTCACTCACTGTGAAACCGGACTCGCGCAATACAGTATAAGCTCTATTCGGATCATTAACAATCACGCGCAGAATTCCAAAGTCAGAAGTATCAGCGATAGATAAAGCCCTGATATTAATCCCCGCCTCGCCCAATACTCTGGTTACATGAGATAGTCTACCTGTTTTGTTTTCCAAAAAAACCGATATTTGTCTAGCCATGCTTTCCCTCCTCTAAAATTTTCTTTTATCTATTACTCTTTTGGCCTTTCCTTCGCTTCTTTCAATAGATCTGGGTTCAACCAACCTTACCTTTACGGCAATTCCCAGCGCACTTTCCAGTTCTTTCCTGATTAAAGCTCCCAGTCCTTCAAGTTTTTTAACCTCGTCACTAAAGAGCCTTTCTGATACTTCCACTTGAACTTCCAACTCATCAAGCGTGCCTCTGCGATCAACGATCAGAAGATAATGCGGCTCTACTCCGGGGATATTTAGCAGAACACTTTCCACCATGGAAGGAAAAACGTTAACTCCGCGAATTATTATCATATCATCAGAACGGCCCAGTACTTTTTGCATCCGCATATGAGTGCGTCCACATTCGCATCTGTCTTTTTCCAGAGTGGTAAGGTCACGAGTCCTATACCTAATCAAGGGCATCGCTTCCTTGGTTATGGTTGTAATGACCAACTCCCCCTGATTCCCCGGTTCCAGTACCTCCAGGCTCAGCGGGTCAATGGTTTCGGCAATGAAATGATCCTCAGCCAGATGCATACCGTTTTTACATGCACATTCTATAGCTACCCCGGGTCCAATAATCTCGGTTAAACCATAGATATCAAAAGCATCAATTTTCCATTTATTCTCAATATCCCTTCGCATATTTTCTGAACAAGGTTCAGCCCCAAAAATACCAGCTCGCAATTTGAGATCAGAAGGCTTTATCCCCATTTCTTGAGCAACTTCGTACATGAACAAGGAATACGATGGGGTGCAGGCCAAATGTGTGCTACCATAATCCTGCATCAACATAATCTGTCGTTTGGTGTTTCCCCCTGATGCAGGAATAACTGAGGCTCCTATTTTTTCTGCTCCATAATGTGCGCCCAGTCCTCCGGTAAATAGCCCATATCCATAGGATACATGAACTACCGAGTTCCGGCTGGCACCGGCACAAACCAGGGAACGGGCCATAACCTCAGCCCAGACCTCATTAATATCTCTTTTGGTATATCCCCCAACGGTAGGCTTGCCGGTCGTTCCTGAAGATGATTGAATTCTTACCACCTCGCTCATGGGAACCGCAAACAAGTTGAACGGATAATTATCCCGCAGGTCCTGCTTGGTAGTGAAGGGTAAATATTTAATATCTTCCAGGCAGTTAATATCGTGCGGTTTTACCCCAGCCTGGTCCATCTTATGTTTGTAAGCTGGAACGAATGCATATACCCGGAATACGGTCTCTTTCAAGCGTCTTAACTGCAGTTTTTCCAACTCTTCCCGAGGCATACATTCCTTTTCTTTATCCCAATAAATCATCATTCTACCTCCTCTATTCTTTTTCCTGCACAATTCTTTTAAACATCGGAAGACAGTTTCAACACCGTTGCAACGAGGCAGGATTAGAACCCGCCACCGGTTTGGTTAATAGCAACCTTATCGCTTAGCGGGGGGCACCTTTTCGCCTCGTTATATATTTACAGCGATTAGCACAGCAACAGACAGTACTGCATTTAAAACAGATAGCAAAAGACTTAAAGCTAAGTTATAAGTTTAATTTAGTAATGGGATTTGATATGCAGGCAGGTTTTAAGCATCGGAAGAAACTGCGGAGCTGTTTCTTCCGCACCGCTGCAACAAGGCGGGGGATTAGAACCCGCCGCCGGTTTGGTTGATAGCAACCTCACGCCTAGCGGGAGATCTTTCGCCTCGTTATAAGCTGGCTCTTATCAGAAAGAAGCTGATTGTCAGAAATTGCAAAAAACCCCACCGAGCCGTGATGCCGTAGTTTCAACCTGCAAAGCAGGTGGGTACCCTCCCACATATTTTGATGTGTCCCAAATACCGGGCATGCACGCTATATGTGGAGATAAGTTCCCTAAATTTTTGTGTTGGCAAAAACTTAACAGCCATTCACGTACACAGCAGGGATTTCCTTTTCTCAGGTAAAATACTACCATATAATAGTCATTTCTTCAAGCTAAACAAGGTGCCATTATAGACCATTTTCTCCAATATTTCTATTTTTCTTTGATCTTTATATATAACTCCCTTAATTGTTTAAGAGCCACTTCTGAAGGCGCTTCGGTCATGGGGCAAGCTGCACTCTGGGTCTTGGGAAACGCTATAACATCACGAATACTGTGCCTCCCGGCAATAATCATGAGCAGGCGATCAATTCCAAAAGCGATACCCCCATGGGGTGGTGTGCCATACTCAAATGCCTCCAGCATATATCCGAATTTACCGTTAGCTTCCTCATTGCTCATGCCAACCAGCGCAAACATTTTCTCCTGCAGCTCGCGTTGGTGAATACGAATGCTTCCCCCGCCAATTTCAGTGCCGTTTAATACGAGATCATAAGCTCTCGCTTTAACCAGGGCCGGATCGCTGTCCAGAAGTCCGATATCTTCGGTTCGCGGCGCGGTAAACATATGATGCATGGCTACAAAACGCTTTTCTTCATCATCATATTCCAAAAGCGGAAAATCAACTACCCAGACAAAACTAAGCGCGTTTTCATCGATAAGCTGCAGTCTGCGCCCCAGCTCCAATCGCAGGTTGCCCAGTACCCGGGCGGCAATCGCCGCCTGATCAGCAGCGAACAGCAAGAGATCACCAGGTTCTGCCTGCAGGGCCTGTAAAATACCATTTACCTGTTCTTCACTTAAAAACTTGGTTATGGGAGAGCGCAGTTCATTTTCCCCAACCACTATCCAGGCCATGCCCTTGGCCCCGTTCTCCACCGCCAGGGCTCCCAGGGCATCTATTTCCTTGCGGGTAAAACTGCCGCAGCCCTTGGCGTTCAAGGCTCTAACCACCCCACCGCTTTGAACGGCAGATGCAAAGACCTTAAACTCTGTATCTTTAAGTAGACCTGTCAGTTCAACAATCTCCAGGCCAAAGCGCAAATCCGGTTTGTCATTACCATACTTCTGCATGGCCTCATCATAAGGCAAGCGGGCAAAAGGAAGGGTTAGCTCCTGGCCTTTCGCCTCTGCAAATACGTCCCGGATCATTGCTTCGACCAGAGCCATAATATCCCCTTCATCAATGAAAGACATCTCCATATCCAGTTGGGTAAATTCCGGCTGCCGGTCTGCACGCAAATCTTCATCTCTAAAGCAACGGGCGATTTGGAAATATTTTTCCATACCGGCCACCATAAGGATCTGCTTGAATATCTGCGGTGATTGTGGCAAAGCAAAAAACTTGCCCGGATGGACCCGGCTTGGGACCAGGTAATCTCTGGCTCCTTCGGGGGTGCTTTTCATTAAAATAGGGGTTTCAATTTCCACAAAAGCCCGACTATCCAAGAAGTCGCGCATGGTTTTTACCACCCGATGCCTCAGCATAAGATTGCTGCGCATCTCCGGCCGGCGCAGGTCCAGATAGCGGTATTTTAATCTGAGGTTTTCATCGACATCTATATTATCCTCAATATAAAATGGAGGAGTCTTGGCCGTGTTCAGGACTTGCATTTTCTCAACATATATCTCGATTTTACCGGTTTTGAGATTGGGATTCTCAGTGGCTTCCGGGCGCAGCGATACTTTTCCCCGGCTGGCTACTACATACTCGCTGCGAACGCTTTCCGCCAGGTGAAAGGCTTCTATGGCCACCTCGGGGCTGAAAACCAGTTGGATAATCCCCGAACGGTCCCGCAAATCAATAAAAATAAGCCCACCATGATCCCGTCGGCTGTCTACCCAGCCATTAAGCACTACCTCCTGACCAACGCTATATGTATCCAAATCAGTAGCATTACAAGTCCTTTTCATTAAATGTTCTCCTCCTAATCCGTTGCCATAATCTGTTTAATAGTCTTTATAAGCTGCTCATCTGTAACCCTTAGCTGTTCTTTATTCTGCATATTTCTAAGGGTTAAAAATCCTTGCGCCATTTCTTCATCGCCTATCAGAATCACCAGTTTGGCTCCCACGCGATCGGCATATTTCATCTGGGCTTTGCCGCTTCTTCCGGTGTAGTCTTTGTCAGCCCGGATTCCCGCCCTTCTTATCTGATTCAATATTTTCAAGGCCGGTGATTCGTATTGATCATTCATCACCGCAATAAAAACATCTATAGCGGACTGCGTTGACCCTATAATTCCTAGTGTATCCAGTGCCAAAAGCAGCCGCTCCATACCTAAAGCAAAGCCGATACCGGGTAAATTCGGGCCACCCAATTCCTGCACCAGGCCATTATATCTTCCACCCCCGCCTACTGCACTCTGTGCTCCTATACCGGGAATATGTATCTCAAAAGCGGTATTGGTATAGTAATCCAGCCCTCTTACCAATTGGTCATCATGAAGGTATTTTACCCCATTGTCCTCCAGGGCGGTTCTTACTCTGGCATAATGTTCCTGGCAATCCGGACAAAGGCTGTCATAAATGACCGGATAGCCAGCAATCGCTTCATGACAGGATACCACCTTGCAGTCGAGTACCCGCAACGGATTCTGCAAGTATCTTATCTGGCAATCCGGACAAAGTTTATCCTTGACCGGATCAATATGCTCAATTAATCTCTGGCGGTAGCTCTGCCGGCAAAGGGGACAACCTACAGAATTGAGATGCAATTCATAAGCTTGTAAACCCAGCGCAGACAATATCTCTACCATCAGGATAATTATTTCTGCATCCAGATAAGGACTGTTGCTGCCAAAAGCTTCCACTCCCACCTGGTGAAACTGCCGGTATCTTCCAGCCTGGGGCCGGTCATAACGAAACATTGCCCCGGTGTAGTACCACTTTACCGGTAATACCCCACCGTAAACACTATGTTCAATAATCGCCCTAACGCAGGACGCGGTTCCCTCTGGCCGCAGGGTCAAACTGCGCTCTGAACGGTCATTGAAGGTATACATTTCTTTGCTGACAATGTCCGTCCCCTGCCCCACTCCATGCAGAAACAATTCGGTATGTTCAAATATCGGGGTTCTGACTTCCTGGTATCCAAAAAATTCAATCTGTTCTTTGATTACTCGCTCAATATGCTGCCACTTTCTGGTGTTAACCGGCAGGATATCGGCGGTGCCTCTGGGGGCCTTTACCTGCATAAATTCCCCTCCGAACTAATTTATTCCTTGGATAATTCTAATTTAAGGCCCGAAGCTTGTCAACTTTGCCTTTAATCAGCCTTTCTATGGATTGGCAATAGCTCTGTGGATTTTTAGGATTATGAAATGAACTTAAACTACCGTTGGAAACATTGACAAATTTGCTGGATGCTCCACCTCCCATACCGATAATACTCTGCCGCTCCTCCATCATTTGAATATTGTACAGGCAAAAACTGTCTGGCCTGGCATAAGCCGTGTTTTCCATACTGGCTTTCATATATTTCTGGCGATAAAGATAATAAGGAATATAAGCCTGTTCTCTAAACATAGCTGATAGTTGGTTCAGTGCTTCTTCAACCTCCTGAATTCGACTGTGCACATTACTTTTTCCCTCCAACTCGGCCATCACCGAGCCTCTTTTTACAGCCAGGGTATGAACCGTAATGTTCTCGGGATTGATTTTTAAAATTTCTTCTGCTGTGTACGTGACTTCCCGGATACTCTCACCAGGAAGCCCTACGATAAGATCCATATTAATTTGTTTGATACCTGCTTCTCTTGCCCATCCTACCGATTGCATCACTCCTTTGCTATCATGATTACGCCCTATCCTTTTCAGGGTAGCATCATTCATACTTTGAGGGTTGATACAGACCCGGCTGACACCCGCGTCCCGCAGCAATTTCAACTTCTGCAAAGACAAGGTATCAGGTCTGCCCGCCTCTACACTAATCTCTTCACAAGCAGCAGATATATAATAATGATGTAAAAGTTCAAAAACCCGCTGCAAATCACCGGCAGAGAGTACTGTAGGGGTGCCTCCACCTAAATAAATGGATTGGACTGCCAATCCATTACTTTTGGCAAATTCGCCCAATTCTTTCATTTCCCTAAACAAGGCGGTTAGAAAGGGGCCTGCTTCCCGCTCATAATCTTTCATTACCGCTCCGGGGAAAGAACAGTAGTAACAACGACTCGGGCAATAAGGAATACCAATATAAACACTTATCATTTTTTTAGCAGCAGCCGGTTCCAATAAAAATGGCCGGTTGTTTTGGGCTACCTCAAGTAATAAGCGGGCTTTTCCTGGATTCATTAAATATTCGTTCTCCAGCTTGATCTGAATTGCTTCCCGGGTATAATCCTGATCCAGAAAACCATGAACCAGCTTAACGGGCCGCACCCCGGTAAGAATGCCGTAGGCATTAAAATCTCGCTCCAGATGGGTAGCAAGCAGCCGATAGGTAAACCTTTGCAGAAACCTTCTTGTATTCCCCTGCTCAAAGCCAAGGCTTTCCTCGCTGCGAGTTTGGCTGAGCAGGCTGGTCTTGTATCCCGAAGCAATACTACCCTCCAATAAATACTGCCCAGCATGCTCGGCAAGTCTAAGCTTAATTTCAATCTCGCATTCATTATTATATTCCCGGTATATATCAGCATCAGGATAAGCCATGCGTATCAGTTCATGGATGCTGGCATATATCCGGGGCGGCTCCAAATTGCATGAAATTATCATTTTATCCTCCGTTAGCTTACCTGCCTGGAATTATATGAACCCAGGTATTTTACATGTTTACAGACTTTCCGCAAATCTCTGAATACCTGCTCCAATAAAAGATCATTGCCCAAAGTATCGACTTCAACATAGAAAGAAAAACTTCTATTTCTATCCCGAGCAGGCCGGGATTCGATCTTGCTCAAGTTTAGATGGTGGCCCGCGAATATGCCCAAGGTTTTATACAGTGCTCCCGGTTGATCGGGCAATGTAAAAATAATACTGCATTTCTCCCCTTTACCCGGTACTGCCTCACCTGCAGTTATATGAATAAAACGGGTAAGGTTATCTGCATCCTGAATATTGCTCTTTATAATCTCCAGTTCATAGAGCAATGATGCTTGTTGATTACCAATACAGGCTGCTCGCTTATTCTCGCTCCGTATAATTTGGGCAGCCGTGGTTGTACTTTCCGTGATTTCCCGACGTACTCCAGCCAGATTGTTTCTTATAAAACCTTCACATTGCAAGAGGGCCGCAGGTTGTGAAACCAGTAGTTCAATCTCCTCAAGCTGGTATTTGCTTCCTGCCATCAGATGCTGCGCAATGGGAATGGTAATCTCCCCCTGAATATTTACACAGCTGGATGTCAAGCACTCCATACTGACGCCAATGGTTCCGGCCCGGGAGTTGTCAATGGGGATAAGCGCAGCCTCGGCCTGACCATTCTCCAGCCAAGCGAACAGCTCTTCAATACTGGGGAGCAAATAGAGTGCTGCCTCATTTCCCCAGTAAAGCCGCGCTGCTTCCTCACTGAAGGTTCCACTGGGACCCAGAATAGCGTAAGCCATTATCTGATTCTCCTTCCTACCGCCCGGGCGATGGCATCAATCTCCCGCATCATAACACTGAATCCGCGCGGGGTCAGCGATTGGTCGCCATCCGACAAGGCCTTCTCGGGGCAAGGGTGCACTTCCACCATGATCCCGTCAGCCCCTGCCGCTATGGCTGCTTTGGCCATGGGCGTTACCAGGCTTCTAACCCCGGTGGCATGGCTGGGATCAACCATTACCGGCAGGTGCGACAATTCCTTCACCAGGGCGACCGCTGAAAGATCAAGGGTATTGCGGGTCCAGGTTTCAGCCGAGCGTATTCCTCTTTCACAAAGAATTACCCGTGCATTGCCCCCTGCTAAAATGTATTCGGCCGCCATCAGCCATTCTTCAATACTGGCAGCCAATCCTCTTTTCAGGATAACCGGCTTATCGATTTTGCCCAGCTTGCGCAGCAGCGAGAAATTCTGCATATTCCGCGCTCCGACTTGAAGGATATCCGCATATTCAGCCACCAGACTGATGTCTTCACTATCCATTACCTCGGTTACTACCGGCATGTTCATCTCTTCCCCAACCTTGGCCAGACATTGCAGCCCATATTCCCCCAAGCCCTGGAAACTATACGGCGAAGTTCGAGGTTTGAAGGCTCCGCCTCTGAGCATTACCGCGCCGGACCCGCGAACCTTGAAAGCGGTTTCCTTGAGTATTTCTTCACTCTCAATCGCACAAGGCCCCGCTATGGTTATAAGCTGTTCCCCGCCAATAACACAGCCCTTGACTTCAATCTGAGTTGCTTGTGCTGTCTGATTCTTCAAAACCAGCATTTCCTGATTTAACTTGGCCATTAATTTGTTCATCATTATCAAACTCCTTTTAAAAATAATAAAAACCCCTCATCCCACCAGGGACGAGAGGTTTGAACAACTTCCCGCGGTACCACCCAAATTGGCCTTAGCAGCCCACTCAATGCCAGGATACGGGAGATAACCGCTTCAAGCTTTGCTTCAAGGTTAAGGCAGGATGCAGGTAAAAAATAAAAAAGCTTCACATCCCTATGGGACGAGAAGCTCTATATGCCACCCGCGGTACCACCCAAATTACCGAAAAGGTCCGCTTGAAAAGATACAGGTATTATCCGATATCCCCTCCCTTTTAACGGCGGGAGTTCCGCCACGACCTACTTGCAAATGTTTCAGCCGGGTGCTCCGAAGTGAACTTCGATCCGCTTCCTTATGGAGATGCTTACAGCCGGTGACATCTCTTCTCTGTATAATTTCACAAATCTACTTTACTTCATCATTGCATTTATTATATTGCAATAAGATTAACACATATTTGTTCCAACGTAAAGCCCTTATTGTAATTTTAAATTATGAATTTTTGCTTTGAGACAACCGTCCCCTTGTGTCAGCCAGTCAAAGAATTACGTTAAAAACGGGTTGTGTTTT
>JAQUXM010000197.1 GCA_028692415.1 Syntrophomonadaceae bacterium
TCTATAATGGGTAAATTAGATGGCAAAGTAGTAGTAGTGTCAGGTTCAGTTTCAGCAATTCCTGGTTTTGACTCTATCGGGTCAGCAACAGTTCGTGAAGCATTGGCTGAAGGAGCAAGAGGGGTAGTTGTGTCTGACATTAATGACAAATTAGGGGAAGATTTTGTTAAGGAATTAAATGATAAATACGGTGCAGGACACGCAATTTATGTTCACACTGATGTATCTAAACCTAAAGATGTTGAAAAATTATTTGAAATTACAGAAAAGACATATGGAGTTGTAGATGCAATACTGGCTAATGCTGGGGTGGTAACTGCAGAAGATTTCGATAAAGACCCGGAAGAAGTTTTAAAATCACGCAAATTTATTCAAAGTATTAATGAAGATGGAGTATTCTATACAGCATTATATGGTTCTCGTTTAATGATCAAAAAGGGAACCAAAGGTTCAATCGTGATGGTTTCCAGTATTCATGGTGTTGCTGGCCGTCCTAAAGTTGTAAATTGTGAAACAGGTGAAGTTTTTATTGAACGCTTCAATTTGATTCAATATACAATGGGTAAACATGGTGTAGTTGGTTTATCAAAAGCATTAGCGCTGCAATTAGCAGGTTATGGTATACGTGTAAATACTGTAAATCCAGGTTATATTGTAACCCCATTATTCCAAGCGGCTGTAGCTGCCGATAAAGATGATTTGGCAACAGAAAAATCATTGGCAACAGACGCATTTGACTTTTCTCAATTAGCAGCATTACACCCATTATGTAATGACCCGGTAAAAGATAAAGATGTCGTTCCTCGGGGTAAATTTGGTGGTCGCATGGGAGTTCCTGCTGAAATTGCCAAGCCTGCAGTATTCTTAATGTCAGATGAAGCATCCTTTGTGACAGGTCAAAAATTAGTAATTGATGGGGGTTATACTGCAAGCTAAAAATAATCTAATAATTAGGATAGGGGCGGCTTTTAGCCGCCGACCCAGGAGTGTATCCTAAACCGTGTAAATGGAATAATGCTATTGAGAAGGGGACGGGGTTATTGACAACTCGCTAGCGAGTTGTCAATAACCCCGTCCCCTTCTCAATCGGGTTTGAGGTAAAAAAGTCTTGTAATATTTACTGAATTTGGCTATCATATAATAACTAAACAAGAATAAAAAGAAAGTAACAATGAGGTACTATTATTATAAACATAACATAATATAACGGTGGATAAAAGAAAAACCTTTTAGAGGTGGTTCTGCAGAAACCAGTATTTTAACGACAAGGTTGGACAAACTTGATCGCAGAAATATTGGTTTTTTTCATAATCATATATTATGAGGAGTGAATTAATAATGCCATCTATACTTGAAGGGAATGAGCAAAACCCAAACATTGTGAAAATGAAGGCCTGTAAACTTGACGATCGCCAGCGGAAACATATACAACACGAACTGAAAGTATACATGGAACAATATTTTAAGAAAAAACTGGGTAAAGGTGTTGACTACACCAAGGTTGTAATCTGGGAGGACATGCTGATCATTCGTGGTGAGAGGTTCCTGACTGATCCGGAGATATACATAGTTCAAACACCGGCAGGTAAAGAGGTGGTTCGAGCAGCCCGGATGCAGGTTGCCTGGCAGCATTCAATAGATAATACCTCTTATTTCGAGGAGATATTTCAGGCCAAGGCGATTCATCAGACCTATGATATTGAGCCGGAAACGGATTTCTGGATACACGTAATCGTGTTCGATCGGATGTTAACCGAATAGCCGGATACAATTGAATACCCATCGGTAGAATGAGAAGAACCCGTAATGGTGGCTTCAAAAAGGACCAATATTTTGGTGGTGCCACTTTAGCAAAGGGTCCTCCTACCAAAATATTGGTCCTTTTTCATGTTATAACGAGGCGAAAAGAAGTCCCCGCTTCTTTGAGCGGTCGGGTTCCTATTAGCAAAACAAGTGGTGGGTAATCCCCCGCTTAGTCGTAGCGGTACGAAAGAAACGGTTTTGCAGTTTCTTCCGATGCTTAAAATAGCTCAAGATAAAAATAGACAAAAAAATAACAGGTCGGGTAGTTGCCGAGAGGCTTTACCCGGCCTGTTGCATAAAAAATAGAAAGATTAAAGGGGTATAGATTAAAGAGGGGAGTAGGATGGAATCATATCCATCCTATTCCCGCTCAGTCATCTCAATTAGAGAAAAATGACTGTTATCACCAAGCAGGATATATCATATCCCCGAGACTTAGACGATTTTATTACTTTTTACCCATATGTGCATCTTGTCAGCTTCCTTAATCAGTTCATCCCGGAGGTCGGGGTGAGCTATATTAACCAGTGCTTCAGCCCGCTGCCAGGTAGATTTTGCTTTCAACATGGCGATGCCGTATTCGGTAACAACATAGAAATTTATACTCCGAGGAACGGTTACAATAGCTCCCGGTGTCAATATCGGGCGGATCCTGGATTTCAAGTTGCCTTCTTTGTCAGTATAGGTGGAGGTAAGGCAAACAAGACCCTTGCCGCCTTTGGAATAATAAGATCCGAAGATAAAATCAAGCTGCCCGCCGGTTCCGGAAATGTGCCGGACTCCCGATGATTCAGAAGCTACCTGGCCGTAGAGATCGACTTCGATGGCATTGTTGATGCCGATGACATTGTCGTTGCTTCCGATTACATAAGGATCGTTGGTATAATCGACCGGATAGATGGCACAGGACGGGTTACCATCCAGGAAGTTGTACAGCTTGTTGGTGCCCATGGCGAAGGTGTAAACCATCTTGCGCTTGTCGAGTTGCTTGCGGCGGCCGGTGATCCGCCCGGCATCATACATATCGACAAAAGAATCCACCAGCATTTCGGTGTGCACGCCCAGATCCTTTAAATCGGATTGAGCGATCATGGCCCCGACGGCGTTGGGCATGGCACCGATACCTAGCTGCAGGCACGCTCCGTCTTCAATTTGTTCAAGCACTATTCCGGCAATCTTCTTGTCGATATCGGAGATGGGCAGTTCAGGAAGTTGAATCATGGGCTTGTTGTCGCCTTCTACGATATAATCAATTTCGGAAATATGAATGGACTCGCGGCAGCCTCCCAGGCAGATCGGAACCGTCTCATTTACTTCGACAATAACGGTTTTGGCCGTATCGCAGTACGAGGGAGTCAACGAAACCGAGGTGCCGAAGTTGAAGAAGCCGTGCTTGTCCATGGGGGCAACCTTGATCAATGCCACATCGGCTTCAACATAGCCACGCTCATAAAAAGATGGTCCTTCGTGATAAGTTAAAGGTATATAATTGCAAAGATTCTTATCGTGCAATTTGCGGCTGGCAGCACTCATATGCCAATCGTTATAAATAAAATGTTTTCTATCCGGGTCGGCCAGGACCGCTTGGGGCGGAAACGGGCAGGTGGTGGTTCTAATATTGACGTTTTCAAGTTCCTCAACCCGTTTGGCCAGAGCCGCATCCAAGTAACTGGAGCTCATGACGAACTCACCATAATGCACCAGGTCGCCCGATTTGACCACTTTCATGGCCTCATCCACCGGAGTCAATTTGCGTTGGTATTCCGCGCTGTAATCCATGATTTAAAAGTATCCTCCTTTAAGCATCATAAGAAACTGTGGAACAGTTTCAACACACTGCTACAACGAGGCGGGGGAATTAGAACCCACCGCCTGTTTTTTTAATAGGCCCCTTCCCGTTTAAAGAAGAGGGGGACATCTTTTCGCCTCGTTTAAAGCATCTGAAGAAACTGTAGAGCAGTTTCTTTCACACCGCAGCAACGAGGCGCGGGAGAATTGAACTCATTGCCTATTTGGATAATAGGTCACCGACCGTTTAAATAGGCG
>JAQUXM010000045.1:0-3359 GCA_028692415.1 Syntrophomonadaceae bacterium
CTTGCCCGTCTTGTCATGAGGCTGGAGAGCAAGGTGAACGGCTAAGTCATCACAGTGAAAAAACCATCCGCGAACTGGTCAGCCGGATGAACCGGATTGAGGGGCAGGTTCGCGGGATTAAAGGTATGATTGAACGGCATGTGTATTGCGATGATATTTTGAACCAGATTGCCTCGGCGCAATCAGCTTTGCATGGGGTAGCCCGGCTGCTGTTGGAAAAGCACATGAAATCATGTGTTATGGAGCAGTTGCAGGCCGGTGATGAAGATGTAATAGATGAAGTCCTAAAAACTATTTTCAAGTTAATCAAGTAGGCTGGCTGCATAGTTTCATCCAATTTTGACAATCTATTATGGAGGTGATTCGATGGCTGATACGACAGAAAATGGTTCTCAAGCTCAATTCGGAATTCCTGAACGGGAAGAAGTTGTGATTCCGGTTTACGATATGAGTTGTGAACACTGTGTGCGGCGGGTAAGCCAGGCCCTGGAAAAATTGCCGGGGGTAAAAAATGTCCGGGTCTCTTTGGCTGACAGCCATGCCCTTTTGGAGCTTGATAGCAGCCAGACCGGGATTGACGCGGTTAAACATGCGATCGTTGAAGCCGGATATTTGATTGAGCCTGCTCAGGATGAAGGAGCAGTGGCGGCTATGAAACTGGATGCCTCTTCTATGATCACCCCAGCAGAGACTTCGACCGGGATAAAAGATTTGGGTTATGGAGAACAGGGTAAAGAAAGTGAGGACGGCAAACAGCAGTTTAAGGTCAGTGGTATGACCTGCGGCAACTGTGCTTTGACTATAGAGAAGAAGCTTAAAGGAATCCCCGGGGTGCAAATGGCCGCAGTGAACTTTGCCAGCGAGACCGTAACGGTTGAATATGATTCCCGGACCCTGAGACTGAGCGATATCTTTGAAAAAGTAAAGGACGCCGGCTATATTCCCCTGGAGAACCCGGACGAATATGATGATGACCTTGATGCGGTCAGGCAGCGCAACTGGCTGATCTTTAGTGCTATTCTGGCTTTTCCAATTATGCCGCTCATGTATCTTCCCATGTCGAGGCCAATCATGTATACGATTTTTGTTCTGGCGACGGTCATTCAGTTTACAGCCGGTTGGATTTTTTACCGCGGTGCTTACCACGCTTTAAAAAACCGCCTGGCTAATATGGATGTCCTGGTGGCCATGGGGATTACCGCTTCATATGGGTATAGTGTGATGACCACTATAAATATGTGGTATCCAGATCTTTTCTTCCAAGGTCCCAATTTCTTTGATACCTCCGCTTTGCTGATTACCTTTGTTCGTTTTGGCAAATACCTGGAAGCCAAAGCCAAAGGAAGGGCCGGCCAGGCGCTAAAACGTTTGTTGGAGCTGCAGGCCGATAAGGCCCGCTTGCTGGTAAACGGAGAAGAAACTGAAGTAGCAGCCAGTGAATTGAAAATCGGTGATGTGGTAATAGTAAAGCCCGGTGAACGAATACCGGTGGATGGAGAGATTATTGAAGGGCACGCCAGCATCGATGAAGCCATGCTGACCGGGGAGTCCATTCCAGTTGACAAGGGTGCCGGAGATCCGGTGATTGGGGCTACCATCAATCGTTCCGGCAGTATTAAAGTTAAAATAACCAGCACCGGTAAAGACACGGTGCTTTCCGGGATTATCAAAATGGTGGAAGATGCCCAGGGGGTTAAACCACCCATTCAGCGCCTGGCCGACTTGATCGCCAATTATTTTGTTCCGGCGGTTGTAACCCTGTCCACTATCACTTTCCTAATCTGGTATTTCGCTCTGCACAGCAGCTTTGTTTTTGCCTTTACAGCGGCCATTGCCGTACTGGTTATTGCCTGTCCCTGTGCATTGGGGCTGGCGACTCCGACAGCTATCATGGTGGGCAGCGGGGTTGGCCTCAATCGCGGCTTGCTCTTTAAATCGGCAGCGGTCCTGGAATCTATTTCGAGCGTCCAGGCCATCGGTTTTGACAAAACCGGCACCCTCACCAAAGGCACACCAGAGGTTACAGAAATTATAGCGGCAGCTCCCTATAAAGAAAAAGTGCTCCTTCAAATAGCGGCATCCGGGGAAATTCCCTCCATCCATCCTCTGGCCCAAGCAGTCGTGGCCCGTGCCCGGAAGGAAGAAGTAGAGATTGGCGAAGTTGAGGATTATCAAGAGGAGAGCGGGCATGGAATAAGCTGTTCTTATCAGGGCAAGCCTTTGCTGATCGGTAACATGAAGCATATGGTGAAATATGGTATTGATCTTAAGGATATCGAACAGAGTTTCCAGCGCCTGGCCGGAGAAGGCAAAACAACCATGTTAGTTGCCTATGATAGCCACGTTATAGGCCTGATTGCCCTGGCGGACGTGCTCAAGGAAACTACCCGGGATGCGATTAAACGCCTGCAAAAACTGGGGCTGAAAACATTCATGATCACTGGAGACAATAAAATGGTGGCTCAGGTGGTTGGTCAGCAACTGGGGATTGATCAAATAGAAGCCGAAATTCTGCCCCAGGATAAGATCAATATTATTAAAAAATATCAGGAGCAAGGTCTAAAAGTAGCCATGGTCGGTGACGGAATTAACGATGCTCCGGCTCTGGCTCAGGCCGATATTGGGATTGCCATCGGTTCTGGAACCGATGTGGCCAAGGAAACCGGGGATGTTATTTTGGTACGTAATGACCTCTTGGATGTGGAAAGGGCTATCCGCCTGGGCAGAAAAACATTAAGCAAAATCAAGCAAAATCTTTTCTGGGCTTTGATTTATAACCTGATTGGGATTCCGGTAGCTGCCGGTGTCCTGTATCCTCTAACCGGGAAACTGCTGCCGCCGGAATGGGCAGGACTGGCCATGGCTTTTTCCTCGGTATCGGTGGTGAGCAATTCCCTGCTGCTTAAGGGTTATGGCAAGAAGCTGATTGATTGATTTTAAAATAGGTGGGACGTAAGGGATAAGGGGTAAGGGTTTTATGAGTTTTTCAGGAGAACCAACTAAGACCGGTTGTGGAGGATGGAGGTGATTAGATGAGTAGGACAGTACTTAAGGTTGAAGGGATGACCTGCAATCATTGTAAAATGGCGGTTGAAAAAGCACTTAAAGGTGTCGAAGGAGTAACTGGCGCTGAAGTGGACCTGACCAAGAAGGAAGCAGTTGTGGCTGGAGCGGCTGATAAGGCTGCAATGGTTAAAGCCGTTGATCAAGCCGGATTCAAAGTAGTGGAATAGAAATGTAATATTTAGGTACGATAGGAGATGGCGAGACCGCTGTATAATGTACGGGGACACACCCCTTATTGCTTTGATTTACTCCTCAACTGCATTAATAAAAATATCGGTAAACGGATTAGTCTT
>JAQUXM010000045.1:3459-18241 GCA_028692415.1 Syntrophomonadaceae bacterium
ATGACCAGGGTGAAATTTTTTTCTACGATGGGGATATTACCAAAGGAATAACCGCCTAGCAGGAAAAGCATTACCCAGGCTACGCTGCCGCAGATATTATAAACCAGGAAGCGTGGATAGGACATCTGTCCGATGCCTGCCACAAAAGGCGCAAAGGTTCGGATAATGGGAATAAAGCGGGCAATTACTATGGTTTGGCCGCCATGTTTCTCGTAAAAATTATGCGTGCGAATCAGGTATTCTTTATTCAAAAATCGCACATTTTCTCTTTCAAAGATTTTTGGGCCAATAAAGCGTCCGATTTGATAATTGACAACATTCCCCAGTATGGCTGCAGCCATAAGCAATATAGCAATGGCTGCAAGGTGGATTTCCCCGCTGGCGGATAGGGCTCCCAAAACAAAGATCAGTGAATCACCAGGCAGAAATGGCGTAACCACCAAACCGGTCTCACAAAATATAACCATAAAAAGGATAACATATGCGCCTGTTCCATAATTATTTATCAATTCGACCAAGTGTTTATCCAGATTTATTACAAAATCCAGCAGGGCCAGACTTATATTAGCGTCCATCAAAGCTTCCTTTCCCAACAAGCAGGTTTATTTTTAAGCATCGGAAGAAACTGCGGAGTAGTTTAACACAATACTGCAACGAGGCAACGCCTCGTTTTTTTCTCCCCTTTACTGAACTCAAACTAGCCTATATATCATAATACCTGTGGAACTGTAAATAATTACGGTCCCACAGGTTTTCTTATGCATATTAAGCTAATAACTACAATAAATATCCTTATATGTTCCATTAATTTGTTAAAGAATAGCTGGGTTTCGATTATTAATTATCGTTTTTCATTTCCAGATTAAGGTTACCAATAGGTCTTACTGGAGCTACGGTAGATATGGCATGTTTGTACACCAGTTGTTGCCTTTGATCAAGTTCAACAATAACTGTAAAATTATCAAAACCCTTAACCATACCCTTTATTTGAAAACCGTTCACCAAAAATATGGTTACCGGTATTTTGTCTTTACGTACCTGGTTGAGAAAAGCATCCTGCAGGTTCATCTGGTTTTTGGTCATCTGAGTGTAATCCTCCATTCAATAATTATATCAATCTTAATTTACATTCTACATACTATATAATTGTCCTGCCTATGTAAACCGAAATTTTTTGAACTAATTCTTCATCATTAGAATATTTTTGTACATTTACCCAATGAATCCGTTTATCCTTGTTGAACCAGGTATATTGTCGCTTGGCATAACGACGGGTCTCTCTTTTGATTTCTTCAAGCATTTGCTCCTTGCCCATAAACCCCTCCAGGTAATTATATACCTGCTTGTAGCCCAGGGCCTGCATGGCATTCAGGGACAGGTCAAAACCTTGTTCCCGAAGCATTTGAACCTCCTCGATTAATCCCTTCCTTAACATTTCCTCAACACGTATCTCAATTCTTTGATATAAAGCTGCTCTTTCTAAATATAGTCCCACCACCGCAAGATTATATGTGTTTTCCGCTTTATTCTGCTGTACTGAGAATGCTTCTCCGGTTAATTCATAGACTTCCAGGGCTCGAACCATTCTTTTTTGATCATTGCTGCTGATTTTGGCTGCATAAACCGGGTCAATGCCGGCCAGGTAATTATAAACAAATGGCAGTCCTTTCTCCTCTATTACGCTATTCCAGCGGTCCCGAACGATTTGCCGGGAGGCCAGCGGGAAAAAAGTGTAATCGTCAACCAGAGCCTGGTAGTACAACCCGGTGCCTCCCACCAGCAGAGGTATTTTGCCCTGAGCGTTTAAATCAGCAATCAGGGTTTTGGCAGATTTTTGATACTGGGCAACACTAAAGTCTTCTGCCGGGCTTACTATATCAATCAGATGATGCGGTATCATGCTCTGCTCTGCCGGGGTTGCTTTGGCGGTTCCAATATTCATATCCTTGTATATCTGCATGGAGTCGCAGGAGATAATCTCCGCATTCATTCTTTCTGCGACTTGTATGGAAATATTTGTTTTGCCTACTGCAGTTGGCCCCACAATGCCGGCTAATTTATACAAAATTTCACCTCGCGAATTCCCGCCCATATCAACGCTTTCCAATCTCCAAGCCAGTTTTCATTCCAATATTGATATTAAAATTAACATAAACAAACATATGTTTACAAATATAAACAATTATTAGCATATTTCCTTAATACCATAGCTTATCTTGTTATGGGGACTAAATTCGAGCTTTATAAGCCCCAGTCTTT
This sequence comes from Syntrophomonadaceae bacterium, assembly GCA_028692415.1. Classification (GTDB taxonomy): domain Bacteria; phylum Bacillota; class Syntrophomonadia; order Syntrophomonadales; family Syntrophomonadaceae; genus JAQUBU01. The sequence goes on from JAQUXM010000045.1 coordinate 5,719, forward strand.
CAAATTCCCGGCTGTTGGCCATTTCTTTAACCACCACTCGTTTTCTCGCTACCCTACAGGCTTCGTTTAGTGCTTCAGCACTTAATTCCTGGTGGTTGGCCATCAGTCTCAGCGGAGCAATCGCTTGACTTTCCAATATTGGTTTGCGAAACATGGGGTCGAAATATACGATATCAAAAGAATTATCCGGCAGAGCTTGCAAATAACTATGGTGTTCAGCATTTATAACCTCAACATTATTAACCGCAGCATTCAACCAGTTCATCGATGAATTGTACATTCTCATCCCCCACCTGACGATCAGAGCAATAGGCCGGGATGATTCCAGACCCACAACTTGGCCGCCGGAAGAAAAATAGGAAGCGACTATGGCATCAGCCCCCAATCCCAGGGTGCAGTCCAGAAAGCTATCACCCGGCTGGAGCTGGCTGGCTTTTATCAAGGTATCCGCCTGTTTGAATTTACGGAAACAGGCTATGCGGTTCTTGGCCATGCTCGGATGAAAAAAGAACAATTCACCCCCAATATGTAATACCGGGCCTTCCGGCTGCCATACAACAACCCCTGATGCTTGCTGCTCACTGCACAGCAATGCAATGCTTTTTCTTTGCCGGGGTATATACGAAAAACCGCCTTCCTCAATAAAGCGGACAAAGTCTTCTTTAATTTGGGTGTTGGACTGGGTTGTGGTTGCAATTATTTTCATGAAGTATTACCTCTTGAACATCTTGTCCAGCTCGCGGCGGCTTAAACCGATCATGGTCGGACGCCCGTGCGGGCAGTGTAAATAATCTTCCACCGTTAATAGTTCTTCCATGATTGCTTCCATTTCCTGCATATTCAATCGATTCCCTGCTTTAATTGCCTGTTGGCAGGACATTTTGATGATAACCGTTTCTCGTAAATCAACGGTTTGATTTTCTTGGAGCAAATCAATAATCTCTATTATACTTTCCTGCTCCTGCCCGGCCAGAAATACCGGAATAGCTCGCAAAACAATGGAATGGTGGGACAGGACTTCAAGGGTGAATCCCAATTCCGCAAAAAATCCGATATGTTTTTCGACAACTTCCATTTGCCGCCCGGATAGTTCAAGGCTCAGAGGGAAAGCCAGGGTTTGGGCAATCTCGTTTGAACCCTTGAAAATCTTTTTCAAGCGGGAATACATAATTCGCTCGTGAGCTGCATGCTGGTCCACGATCCATAATGTTTCATCCTGCTCCATCACTATGTAGGCGTTTAATACCTGGGCTATTACCTTGAATTGATGGGCATTGTCCTCCCAGGGAGGCAGGTCTTGAACGAATGAAGCCTTCATCGGCTGCCATGTTTGCGGGTTGCTTATGACTGAAGGGCGGTTGGGAGTGGGATTTCCCGGCTGCGATTCCACTACCACCCATTCCTCACCCATTTTTATGGCGGGCTGGTAAGCATAGCTTTTCCGATAGTTATTATCAGATTGGGAAATCCAAGCAGAAGACACGGGGGTATCGTTTGTATCCAAAGCACTGCGCAAAACCTCATTAATCATTTTAAATACAGCCTTTTCATCCCGAAACTTGACTTCGCTTTTCTGGGGATGCACATTTACATCCAATTGCTCTGGCGGAATGCCAAGGTGCAGGATAACGACGGGGTGTTCGCGCGATACCAGCAGGCCCCGGTAGGCAGTATCAACCGCCTTGTACAGCATGGGACTTCGAACCGGACGGTTATTGACAAAAAAGAACTGATTTTTGCGATTAAGCCGGCTGACCGCAGGTGATGATATGAGTCCGCTCAGGGAGTAGCTATAACCCTGGAAAGATAGGTCCAGCAGGTTCTGGTTATAATCATTGCCGAAGACAGCGATTATGGCATCGCGAAGCCTTCCATTGCCGGGAGTCTTAAAATACTGTTTCTTTTCATTGCGATAAGCAAATGATATGTCTGGCCGGGCAAGGGCATATTTACATATGGTTTCATATACATTGCCTGCTTCTGTAACCGGTGATTTGAGAAACTTTTTACGGGCTGGCGTATTAAAGAACAGGTCTTTAACAATTATTTTGGTGCCGCGGGCTGAGGGACAATGCTCTATCTCCAGCAACTGCCCGCCTTCGATGCGAGCATGAACCGGATCATCATGCTCAGCGCTGCTGTATATATCCACCCGGGCTACGGATGCGATACTGGGCAGTGCTTCACCTCTAAAGCCCATAGTCATAATAGCTGACAGGTCGCCTTCGTTCTGAATTTTGCTGGTGGCATGGCGCAGAAAAGCCAGGGGCAGCTCATCGTAGCTTATCCCCTCGCCGTCATCCTCAAGCTCAATACTCTCCAGCCCGGCCTGGACAATTCCCACATTAATCCGCTGGGAACCGGCATCGATAGCGTTTTCTAATAGTTCCTTGACAATTGACGCCGGTCTTTCGATTACTTCACCGGCGGCAATCTGGTTTATGAGATTTTCATCCAATAGTCTGATAGTCATAGCAATTATAAAACCTTTTCTATATCTCTTAGCAGATCCCGGCTGCGGAATTCATCATTAATCCGGTCCTGCAGGTAAAGCAGTTCAAAATGGTGATTGTCCCTCAGGTCAAGATAAGCCTGGCGTGCCTGCTCATGGCATTGCGGACAGGCATTGGCGGGAATGGATATGCAATAAACCCGGTAGTTTTCTCCGTTGCGATGCTGAGCCCGGGAATCAATTTTTCTATAGCCTGCACAATTTGGACAAATACGAATCAAGTTGTTCTGTTCTTCATGAATATATTCCGTGTCATAGAAAATACTTTTTGCATAGCGGTGGAATTCTCCGCCTTGCTGTTTATTCCGGGCGATAAGCTCTTCCCGGTTTTTATAGACCATCCATTGCTTCTCCACCATGCTTTTTATATATTCCATATTACGCGGGGACTCCTTGTAGCGATCAGGTACGTAATCGGGCTCGCGCAGGTTGGAATAGTCGATTCCGGCCATGGCCATGATCAAGCCCATATTTATATAGGGCAGGGCGGTCTCTACCGAATAACCACCTTCGAGTACCGCAATATCGGGTGCCAGTTTGGAATTAAGGGTGGCATAACCCTTGGCCGTAAAAGCCATATTAGCCAGGGGGTCGCTGTAATGATTGTCCTGCCCGGCAGAATTTACCACCAGATCAGGTTTGAAGTCTTCCAGCATAGGCAGAATCAAGTTGTCGATGGCATAGAGGATGCCGCTGTCAGTAGTCTTGGGTGCCAAAGGTATATTAATCGTGCTGCCATAGGCCGTCGGGCCGCCCAATTCATCCATAAATCCCGAACCGGGAAAGAGAGTACGGCCATCCTGGTGAAAGGAGATAAACAAAACATCCGGATCATGGTAATAGATCTCCTGGGTGCCATCCCCATGGTGAACATCGGTATCAACGATCGCGACCCGTTTGACTCCATATTTATGGCGCAGGTATTCGACCATTATCGCTTCATTGTTAATATTGCAAAATCCCCGGTTGCCATGACTGACGGTCATGGCATGGTGTCCGGGCGGACGGATGATGGCAAAGGCGTTTTTTACTTCTCCTTGCATAAAGGCATCGGCCATGACCAGTGCCGAACCCACCGCCACCAGATGGGCCTCGATAATCTGCGATTCAATGTCCGGGATGCAAAAGTGCACACGCGCTATATCCCGGGGCTCGGCCAGGCGGGGATGGTATTCCTGAATCTGCGGCAAATCCATGATTCCCTCTTCAAATATCTGATCCCTGGTATAGAGGAGTCGCTCTTCCCGCTCGGGATGAGTTGGTGATATGGCCCAGTCAAATGCCGGAAAAAAAAGTATGCCGGTTTTTTTCATTTCGCCACCCCCTTGAATTCCTTGATAAAGCCCGGTGAGATTTGGATGCCTACATCAAACAGCTTGCCTACTCTATCCCAGCCCCGGATAATGTTAAACTGTTCTTCCATGTAGAAGCTGGACTGATCGAGGTAGCTGTCCATGCCTCGCTGCTTGCCAATTTCTTCAAGATACTTGCGGGCCAGATTTTTGGCGTCTTCCAGCTGGAAATTACGCTGGTTAATCTTTCCCTTATAACCACTGGGATTAACTGTATAGAAATCATTAGGCGTATCTACATGTACATCAACTGCCAGGGTGGGCCGGACCACGGAGGCTCCCAATGCGTTGGCTACGTCCGAGTATTGCTGCAGGTAATAGTCTACTCCCATGCGCTTCGCCAGCAGCGGGACAATAGGCGGAGCCGCAGCACCGATGCCAATTATTCTTTGCAGGCTGAATTTCTTTTTATTGACTACTTCCCATACTTTATAGGCAGGTTCGTTTTCCCACTCTTTAAACATCGCTTCGATATTCTCCTGGAGCTGTTGAACAACCAGGTCAATAACTTTTGCGGATAGCTCATCCGCATTTATTCCCGCCTGCCGAGCCAGTTCTTCCAGTTTCTTTTGCGAAAACTGCGCCTGTCCAATTCCCAGCTTCAAACCGTAATTGAATGCATCCGTAACCGTAGCGGCTTCACCACCAAAACAAGCCGCTGGTCCTTTCCGGTATCCGGCCAGAAGCGGAACGTTGCCTTGCAGCTGAATAAAGCTGTCCCCTCCCAGGGCTGCTGATCTAACGGCAAAGGCGCTTATCTGCGAATATTTACCCTCGATATTGGCTCCTTTGGAAGCATAGAGGGGCTGACCTTCAATCAGCAGTGAAATGTCGGAAGTGGTACCTCCGATGTCCAGCACTACCGAATTGAGCTTATCCCGGGTCAGGGCCAGGCCTCCCATGGTGCTGGCCGCCGGCCCGGAAAATACGGTCTCACAGGGGCGGCTCCGCGAGATTTCCAGAGGCAGGGTGCCGCCATCCGCTTTCAAAATATGTACTTCGCTGTTAAGATTGCGGGCTTTGATGGCTTTATCGATCTCAGCGGCAAATTGCTTCCATTCTTCTATGATCATGGCCGTATAATAAGTGGTGGCTGCCCGACGCGGAAAGTTCAGCTTATTGGATATTTCGGAACTCAACACCAGCAGGATATCAGGACATTTTTCTGCAAATAGCTGCCCTAGCTGTTTTTCCAGACTGTTATTGCGATTGGAGAACTTGCCGGCAATGGCTACTCTTTGAATTCCTGATTTTTCTATCTGCGCAATAACCTCCAATATCTCATTTTTGTCTGCGGGTTCGATAATGTTGCCGCGAAAATCCACACTTCCTTTTAGGAAGTAAGTATCCGGACATATATCATACGATTGCGGCGGCAGTCCATGCCCGGGTATCAGGATCAGGGCAGTGCGTTCTCCCCTTCCGGTTGCCAGCAGATTGGTGATCAGAGTGGTGCTTAATACGATGCGTGATATTGCTTTATTTGCTGATTTCAAGAGTTCATCCAGCACTTCCAGCAGCGAGTTTTGCAGATTAAGCTGATCAGTTGGTTTTTTTACAGCTGCAATAATTGCCCCTTCATCAAAGAGCACCCCGTCAGTATAAGTCCCTCCTACATCAATACCGATTAACATCTAGCTTCACCACCTCCAGTAATTCTGTTGCTTATAGCTTTATCGTTTAAGAAATACCATAATGTTCTCCCCTCCGGGGACAACGGTGCAGCCAGAGGCTGCTAATAAGGTTGCCGAAAAGCCCGGACTTTTTGAAAATATATGGCTAATTCCATTCTGTTCTAGTCTTATGCCCTTTTACGCCATGTTCCCTCGCCTTTATCTCTTTTCTTGTTATGGGGACATTCCCCTGCGGGGGTGCGTCCCCTAACCTTTAATTACGGTATGTCTTCCCCGATGTTTCTTCACTTACTTATTATTATTAACTATTTCTTTCCAGCGATACAAGAGTGTATGTGCTTCACGGGGGCTTAGCTCATCAAGATCCAGTTTCTGGAGTTCATCCATAACCGGATTCTCTTCCGCAAATAGCAAAGGCTGTACCAGGCTTGGCTTGACTGCCTCCCGCTCCGGCTGTTTTTCCAAATGCTCCAGGATATCGTTGGCTCTGGCTATAACCTGCTCCGGCAGCCCGGCCAATTGAGCGACATGGATACCGTAACTCTTGTCAGCCTTGCCGGGAAAAACCTTTTTTAAAAAGACTACTGTATCACCACTTTCCTTCACTGCAACGGACAAGTTTATAACTCCGGAATGTTTTTCACTCAAAGCGGTAAGCTCGTGATAATGGGTGGCAAAAAGGGTTTTGGCTTTAATCCTGGCGTGAATGTATTCACTTACGGCCTGCGCAATGCTTAGCCCGTCATAGGTGCTGGTTCCTCTGCCAATCTCATCCAGTATTACCAGGCTGTCAGGGCTCGCATTATTCAGGATATTAGCAACCTCGAGCATTTCCACCATAAATGTGCTCTGCCCGGAGGCCAGATCATCAGATGCTCCCACCCGGGTGAATATGCGGTCTACTATGCCTATACTTGCTTTTTGTGCGGGGATATAACTACCCATCTGAGCCATGATCACCAGCAAGGCGCTTTGCCGCATAAAGGTGCTTTTACCGCCCATATTGGGGCCGGTTATGATCGCAAAGTTCGACTGGTCCCGGTCAATTTTTAAGTCATTGGGAACAAAGCGCGATTCCTTAAGGCATTTTTCCACCACCGGGTGCCGGCCAGACTTTATTTCTATACTTCCACTGTTGTCAATTGCCGGGCGAATATAGTCATTCTGATAGGCCGCTTCAGCCAGTGCATATAATACATCCAGCGTGGCTATCTGTGCGGCGGTTATTTGAATACGCACCAGATAATTGCCTAATTCCTCGCGTATACTTATAAATTCCTCATATTCCAGGGCAAACAGTTTTTCCCGCGCACCCAGGATTTTTTCCTCATATTCTTTCAATTCCTGACAGATATAGCGTTCGGTATTAACCAGGGTTTGTTTGCGGTGGTAATCAACCGGAGCCATATGCATATTGGATTTGCTGATTTCGATATAATAGCCGAAAACTTTATTAAAGCCTACCTTCAGATACTTGATGCCGGTTCGTTGTTTTTCCCGGTTTTCAAAGTCAAGCAGCCATTCACTCCCCTGTTGGGAGAGAGATCGCAATTCATCAATTTCTTTCCGGTAGCCTTTTTTAATTATGTTTCCTTCCTTTATCGCCAAAGGAGCTTCATCATCTATGGAATGTTCAATTATTTCGAAAACATCATTCAAACTGTCCAGAGTAGCTGCTTCCTGTAAAATCTCAGCTGAGCAATCCTGCAGGAGTATTTTCAGGCTGTCCAAAACTTCAATGGAGTTTTTTAAGGCCAGCAGATCACGGGGACCGGTAACGGCACTGCCAATCCGTCCCGCCAGTCTTTGCAGGTCATAAATGGCAGACAGTTTCTGTTTCAGGTCGTTGCGCAGTTGTAGGTTTTCCTTTAATTCTCCTACTGCATCCAAACGACTATTTATGGCGGTTATACGCTTAAGCGGCTGTTCGATCCAAGTACGCAGGCATCTTCGTCCCATCGCCGTACAGCAGTAATCCAGGATGCCCAGCAGGCTCCCTTCTTTTTTGCCTTCGCGCTGGGAGAGGGTCAGTTCCAGATTACGCTGTGTAGAATAGTCCAATTCGAGATAGTTATGCCGGTTATAGGTATGCAGGGTTTTCAATTGTTTGAGACTGCTTTTCTGAGTCTCATCCAAAAAATTGATTATGGCTGCTGCAGCTTTAATACCGGAAGCATACCCTCTCAAACCATAAGCATCCAATGAAGTGACGGCAAACTGACGCATCAGTATGCTGCGGGCATTATCCAGGCTAAGTGCCGGGCCGGAGACCGTGGTATACGAAATCTTATTGGCAGCAGCCAATGTTTCCTGCCATTTTAGAGGCAGTTCACTCCATTCAGCAAACAGGATTTCCGAAGGCGCTATTCTTTGTATTTCACTTTCCAACTGCTCCAACCCATCTGTGCCAGAAAACTCGCTGAGCATAAATTCGCCGGTTGATATATCGACAAAAGCCAGGCCGAATCGTTCCTGCTCCTCACATACTGAAGCCAGATAGTTATTTCTGCTATCATCCAACATCTTTTCATCGATTACGGTTCCCGGAGTAATTATTTTTATTACTTCACGCTTTACCAAGCCCTGGGCTTCACTTGGGTCTTGAACCTGTTCGCAAACCGCAATTTTGTAACCGCGGGCAATAAGCTTGGCTATGTAATTATTGGCTGCATGATAGGGTATTCCGCACATGGGAATTTTGGAAATCCCGCCATCACGAGCGGTTAGTACGATTTCCAATTCTTTGGAAGCAACCTGGGCGTCTTCAAAAAACATTTCATAAAAATCACCCAGGCGAAAGAACAGGATCTCATCTTGGTGCCGGCTTTTTACCTCCAGATACTGTTCGATCATGGGGGTATATTTACTCAAGCAACTGCTACCTCCTAATAATAAAGACTTAGATAAACCAAGTCTTTAATTGCACGTATTGTATTTAAGCATCGGAAGAAACTGCGAAGCAGTTTCTTCCGCATCGCTGCAGCGAGGTGGGGAATCAGAACCCGCACTTTTTTTGTCAATAGGGACTGACCGTTTAAAGAAGCGGGAGCCATCTTTTCACCTCGTTATTAAGCTTTGATTATGCTCCGCAGCTGCCACCACAGCTATCACAGCCTGATGAACAGCCGCCGCTCAGGGCCTGGTTCATGGCAAAATAAATAGCCTGCATCAAACTGTCGAATTTCTCTTGAGCCCCAATTAAATCCTTTACAACGATATTGCTATTAAGCTGCTGTTCCAAAATATTCAGGTGGTCTTCCTCAATTTTACTGAGCTGCAGTCCATCCCTTAGTTTGTTTTCACTTTTGGTTTTGGCATCCTGATAGTTCATGATCAGTTCATAAGCTTTTTGGTCAGCGGATACATTCTGCTGTGCTGTTTTGAGTTGCGCTATTTCAGCAGAATCAGCTACTGCATTACCCAATTCAAACGCCATTTTTATAATTTCATCAGTAGTCAAATCATTTTCCTCCTGTAATTAAATTCCGGCTTTTGCTTCTTTAGATTACTTCTCCAAACAAAGAAAAGGTTCCGGCTTTTGTTATTTTAACATTAATTAACTTGCCGATTAAGTCCTTTTGTCCAGAAAAATTTATGATACGGTTAGTCCGGGTACGAGCGCTCAGTTTTTCCGGATCGGTTTTGCTGATCCCCTCTACCAGAACCTCATCAATTCTGCCTTCAAGCTGGTGATTGATCTCCGTTGCTATTTGATATTGCAGTTTGTTTAATCGGGCCAGTCTTTCTTTTTTATCATCAATATCGATTTGTTTTTCCATAGAGGCTGCCCGGGTTCCGCTGCGGGCTGAATACATAAAGGTAAATGCCGCATCAAATCTAATTTTTTCCACCATATCCAGGGTATCCAGATAATCCTCTTCGGTTTCGCCGGGAAAGCCAACAATTAAATCACTGGATATGGCAACTCCGGGGATATATTCACGAATTTTTGCCACCAGTTCAAGATAATGCTCCCGGCTGTAGCCCCGGTTCATCCTATCCAATATTAGATTGCTGCCGGATTGTAATGGCACATGAATATGTTCACAGAGTTTCCCTCCCTCGGCCAGCACATATAAGAGCTTGTTGGAAATATCTTTGGGATGGGAAGTCATAAACCTTATGCGTTCTATCCCCTCCAGATTGTTGACCATCAATAATAGATCGGCAAAATCCACCTCTTCCGACAGGCCTCTGCCGTAGGAGTTGACATTCTGACCCAACAGGGTTATTTCACGATAGCCTGCTGCTGCCAGATCTTTGATTTCCCTGATTATTTCGGAAGGTAAACGGCTCCGTTCGCGCCCGCGCGTGTAAGGAACAATGCAATAACTGCAAAAGTTGTTGCAGCCATACATGATGTTTACAAAAGCACTAAAGCCAGGTTTGCGTATAGATGGAAGCGGTTCAATAATGGTTCCCTCATGTTCCCATACCTGGCAAACCGGTTTCTGGCTAGCTTGGGCCATATCAATAAGCGCTGGAAGTTCATGCACATTATGCGTCCCAAAAACTACATCAACACCCATCTTTTTAAGGCGCTGACGAACCTCCGGGAGCTGAGCCATACAACCCCCCAAGGCAATAAGCATATCGGGTCTTCTTTTCCTGCGCAGGGCCAAAACCTCACCTAATTTGCCATATACCTTGTTTTCAGCGGAATGGCGGACACTACAGGTATTGAAAACTACCAGTTCGGCATCTTCAAGTGTGCCATTCACATAACCCACATTTTCAAGGAGCCCGGCTATGGTTTCCGAGTCCCGCACATTCATCTGACAGCCATAGGTATAAATTAAATACTTAGATGCTGCATTAAGCTCGTTTTTCAATCATTCAGCCTCCTTAGTTAATTATTATACCTCTTTTGAGGCAGAATTCTAAACCAGGAGGAGCAACAAAAATCAGTTCAATTTAATTTTGGCCGCAAAAAAGCAGGGGACGTTTATCCCCTGCTTCTTTTTTTCGTTAGTTGGCGGATTTTAATATTTCATCAATATTGGTTTTTATTTCTGATTCCATAATACCACCCGCGAATTTTGGTTCGCCGTTAATCAGGGTGATTGGATATGGATAACCCATCTGCAATACCCGGTCAATTATCGCGTAATTTCCTAATCCTTCTTTATCGGCATCTACATATTTGACTTCAACCTTATCGCCATAAGCTTTCTTGAGTTGTACACCCAAATCCTGGGTAGCTTTTTCATAATCGATAGTTGTCCCACAACTAGCTGCAGACGCGCAGTCGCTGGTACAGCTTCAACCGCCGGTATTTGCCTGGGTACCCTTGATTACTTCCACGAGTACCGGTGCATTGTTGTCAGCCATTATAAAGTCCTCCCTTAAGCAGTTTTCGAGCTTTATACTATATCCTGGATATTAGCAGGAAAGCTATGATAATACAATAATCTCTCTTTAGGTATATAATATTATCTCCCTTTTTATAAAAATAATTCATACTAACTAGCCATGGCTGCAGGCCATACCTAAAGGGCACAGACAACCACAGATGAAAAAACTGAGGTGTATGTAAATAGGATCAGCCTATACTCCTCACCATTCCGTTCTGGAACGTGGGGACAGTCCCTAATGTTTTGCTTCCTCCGTCACTACACGCGGGACGGTCCCCATGTTCCCTCCACTCCTCACACTTTTCATAAAGCAGAATAGATTCGTGTTTTATCAGGATACAGGGTAAAATATAATTGTTGTTAATAGGCAAATATATTTCATAGATCCTCTTTTTGGAACCATATATAAATATAAAAAGAGGAAAAGATGATCCCCGCTTCATTAAGCGGTCGGGCTCCTATCAAGCAAACAGGCGGCGGGTTCTTATCCCCCGCTTCGTTGCAGCAGTGCGGAAGAAACTGCTCTGTAGTTTCTTCCGAGTGCTTAAAAATAGAGATTAAGGTTGGAGTTGCTATGCAGAAGATTGAACTTATCGCTACCGCTGCCTTCGGCCTGGAGTCAATCGTAGCCCACGAACTTAAAAGACTTGGCTACGAAAATCTCCGGGTGGAAAATGGCCGGGTTTGTTTTACGGCTGGACTGGAGGCCATTCCCCGCTGTAATCTCTGGCTGCGTTCAGCCGACCGGCTTTTACTGAAAGTTGGGGAATTCGAGGCGACGAGCTTTGAAGAATTATTTGAGAAAACCAAAGCGCTGCCCTGGACGGATTGGCTGCTTGAGAAAGCGGAATTCCCGGTGGAGGGCAAGTCCATCCAATCCAAGCTTTTTAGTGTTTCCGATTGCCAGGCCATTTGCAAAAAAGCGATCGTGGAAAAAATGAAAGAAAAATATCCACAACGCTGGTTTGAGGAAACCGGACCCCGTTATAGAGTAGAAGTGGCTCTATTAAAGGATATTGCTACCTTGACTATCGATACCAGTGGAGCCGGCCTCCATAAACGGGGTTATCGCAAACTGACTGCTGAAGCTCCCTTGAAAGAAACCCTGGCCGCAGCCCTGGTGGATATCAGCCGCTGGAAACCGGACCGTGCTTTTATCGACCCCTTCTGCGGCTCGGGCACGATAGCTATCGAAGCGGCTTTAATAGGGCGTAATATCGCTCCTGGCCTTAGAAGAAACTTTGCCGCAGAAAAATGGCGTCAAATTCCCAGCACATTTTGGGAAAAAGCTCGTCAGGAAGCATCAGACGCTATAATCCATAATCAAGCGTTGGGCATCCAGGGTTTTGATAAAGATCCGGCGGTGTTGGAGCTGGCCCGTTATCATGCCAAACAGGCAGGATTGGGAAACCTGCTGTCCTTCCAACGCCAGGATATAAAGGATTTGCGTTCCAAGTACAGCTATGGTTATTTAATAAGCAACCCGCCTTATGGGGAGCGGCTGGAGGAAATGAGCGAGGTTGAAAGAATCTATAAGAGCATGGGGGAAGTATGCAGAAACCTGCCCAGCTGGTCCTTTTACATTATCACTTCCCACCCCAACTTCGAAAAGCATTTTAATCGCAAAGCGGATAAAAAACGCAAGCTTTATAATGGCCGCCTGCAATGCAA
>JAQUXM010000046.1 GCA_028692415.1 Syntrophomonadaceae bacterium
AGGAGGCCGCTCTCAATCAGCGGGACAATGCCCGTACAACCTGGATTGCCGGCGTGTCCCACGACATCCGCACCCCACTTTCGCTGGTTATGGGTTATGCCAGCCAGCTTGAAGACGACCCCGAACTGCCGCCGGCCAAGCGGGAACAGGCGGGTATTATCCGCAGGCAGAGCGAACGGATCAAGACGCTGGTCAGCGACTTGAATCTTGCCTCCAAGCTGGAATACGACATGCAGCCGCTGCGGCTAAACTCCGTGGGGCTGGCTGCGCTCTCGCGCAGCGTTGCCGCCGAATTTATAAACGGCGGGCTTGATAATCACTATTCGATAGACGTAATGATCGGTGAAGACGCACAAAATGCCGTAGTCACCGGCGATGAGGAGCTTCTGCGCCGCGCGCTTGCCAATTTGATTGCGAACAGTATTTACCATAACTCCAACGGCTGCGCGATCAAAATAACTCTGGAAAGAGGCCTGGGCAATTGTTCTCTCAGTGTTTCCGACAATGGAGCCGGCTTCCCCCGGGAAATTCTCGAAAATATGAATCATCCCCGGTATTCCGCCGGGCTGCAAAACCATGGCCTGGGCCTCACCATCGTCCGGCAGATCGTCAAGACTCACGAAGGAACTACAGAATTTCTTAATCTTCCCGAAGGCGGCTGCAAAGTTATACTCTGCCTGCCCGTAAGCTAATACATTTTTAACGTCGATTTTGCACTCCCATTGTTAGTCTGATGCTATATGGACAATGTAATCTCTTTAATGGTGACGATAACCCCGTCCCCTTGTCACGCCCAAAAAAAGCAGCGAGCTGGTTTAAAATGCCCGCTGCCTTATATCATATAAACAATGTGGTTTACTTAAACTGCGTATCGGTAATATGTTTTTCTTTGTATGGGAAATATTCTGCTGTATTTATTGCGATTATTTTCTTCGTATTATCATAGCAATAAAATTCATATACTTTCCAGCCCCTGCATTCATGGCCTTGCGGTCGCCAACAGCATATTCATTGTCACAGGCAAGCCAGTCATTCCAGCATTCATCAAAGCCCTCCATCACATCAATCATGACAATTTCTGCATCCTCGGCAGCTTCAACGGTCTGCTTCCAATACGCAACATCATGGAGAGTCTGGATATCCTCCGCACTCCACGACAATAACATTTCCGGCGGCAGATTATCATGAATATCCTTCTTCAATCCGGGTACGACAACGAGAAGATATCCGCCATGCTTAATCAATGGAAGCAGATACTTTCCAAGATATTCTTTATCAAGCCCAAAATAATGGTATGAATCCACACAGATCACAGTGTCAAAAAATTCTTCCGCAAAAGGCAGCTCATGGGCTTCTGCCTTAATAGGAATAATGTTTTGTGAGGTCAGCCCCATCTCATCAAAAAGCCTTTTATTTTCAGTTGGCGTAATCCATAAATCAACTGCAAATACTCTGGCCTGATATTCCTTTACTAAAAAAATCGAGGTGACGCCACGGCCACAGCCAAGATCAAGAACCGTATCCGCTGATGAAATCGGATGAATCAAAAGCAGTTCTTCTAATAATTTCATGGGATTGGGTCCCATAATATTTTCTTTAATAAAATTCGTATCATACTTTACGGATTTGCTGTATTTCATAATCTTTATTCTCCTTTCAATTCGAAACGGTTTAGCATTAATACTTCTAATATTGAAACACGTGCTTATACAGAAACAGGGCATAGTATCAACTACTATGCCCAAAACAGACCTTTATAAAAAGCGCTATTTGTCATAGTTCTGTATGAAACAAAATTGCATTACAACATAAAGCAATGATCCGTTGCTTTTATAAGCTCTTTGCAATTACGTGTTCCTTACAGAACAAGCTCCAAATAGACACCTCCACAAATAATATAATGCAATTATCTTATTCATCAAAGCTACTGTCAATATAAGAAAACAGCGTAGAATACTTTGGCCATTCTATAAAGCCTTTAATTTTATTGCTGAAAACCGTCCTACGCCACCCGGTGCAGAGAAACATCCAGTAGATTTTTAAAATAAAAACAGGCTAGAATAGGGAATGATCACTATGCAAAAACCTGAGAACCATCCCCGCGTCTTTTTGCCAGCGTGTTGGACGCGGTTCTGACGATCCGCCTTACTTCGGCAATGGTGGTTTCCAATCACCGGACAGGTGGGGTAAACTGCTCCGGAATACTCACGTCTAACCCCCAAATCTCTAATTGATAAGTTCTGCTGTGCTTTTTCTTTGTGATGTGCATCGGTAATAACATGGTATAATACGGATAGATTGTTATATACAGTTTATTTTGGAGGTTGTTAATAATGAATTCTTCTATTTCTCCATATGTTTTATTCTGGTCACTGGTAAACGTATTGCTACCAATCGCAATAGTGGTGCTAATAATTTGGTATCTTAAAACGCAACACAATTATAGAAAGCAATTGAATCAAAAGCTGGACACCTTAATATCATTACTTCAACCCAAAAGAAATGGCGAGGATTAGGCGGTAAAATTGCTGCGTATCTTAAACAGACTCCGCAGCAATATACGGATAATGTGACGTTTAAGTTGTTATTTTTAAAATACCCAGTATGCTCATTATAGAAAGTGGCTTGCTCGCTAAATTGAAATTTGTCGGCTTGTACTGTTAAATGATTACTTCACCTAAGATTTTATCATGCGGAACAATCAAGCACTTTTCTATCGATTTCCAATGAGTTTCATACAACTGTTTTTGAGCTTTACCATAATTTTTATCTGTATCGAATTCCCAGTAGAGTGCATAGCGAACACATTTTACAATACGAGTAAGTTTGTCAGGTTGAAGTCCATCCTTAATAGTATTCATATCCTTTATATAGTGTGTACGCTGTATAAGTCGAAGAGATTGACAACCATCTATTACTTTCATCATTTGAACAGCGTCTTTCATAATAGCTTCAAACTCATTCGTCTTATCTGGCTTTACCTGATAAATACTAATTTCCGAAAATGACATCCTCCTACCTCCTCTAAATTTCTGTTTATCTGCGTGTTGTATAATAATTAGTATTTACATTATTAACCTTAATAAAGTTCGCATCATTGACATAAGTGCCACCCAGGGATGGAAGCATTACCATAATCCCTCATAATTCTTCATTTCTAAGGATAGGTCTTATTGAAACTCCGAACAACCCACATTCCTACACCTTATTCCCCCTCAAATAGACAGTTTCTGACTTGATAAGACAGAACCTTAATCGGATCTTATTTAGTTTATCTTGATAATCGATATAACTGTTTTCTCGGTTTCCTTCATTTATAAACTGCAAGTTTCATAGTGAGTGGTAGTATAGTGGTATAGTTTGCATGTCATTGGGATTAAGGAGGAGAGAATGAAGCTGTTGACAATACTTCGCAAACAGAGAATCGTGTGGCTGTTGATATTTCTAGCGGCCTTTATTTATATGAAGAATACTTCCTTGCTGGCTGAACGCCGTTTGGGGAAGCCTTTGCTGCTGGCCCACCGTGGGCTGGCTCGTCTCGTTATTTATTTACCGGAAAGGTCGTGTATATCCTGTGAAGATTAGAGAAGCCAATATAAATGATGCGCCGTCAATTGCCCGGGTAACTGTCGATACGTGGAAAACCGCTTATCGCGGCATTATCGATGACAATTATTTGGACAATTTATCTTATGAAGACCGGGAAAAAGGCTGGCGGGAATTTCCTTTCCACGATTCTTTTGTTTACGTCGCCGAAGATGAAAATCAAAATATCATCGGTTTTGCCGCCGCCGGTCCGGAAAGAGAAGCAAATCCGACATATGCAGGCGAACTTTATGCCATTTATATCTGTCGGGAACATCAAAAGAAGGGCATTGGCAGTATCCTTTTTCGTTCAGTGGCTGAAAAGTTTGAACGATCAGGGGTCGATTCGCTGCTGCTTTGGGTTCTAACCGACAGCCCCTATCGAAGGTTTTATGAACGCCATGGCGGTCATCCGCTGGAAACCAGGCTGCTTGAAATGGAAGGTTTCGCAAACCAAATTACCGCTTATGGATGGCCGGATATCAGGGCTATCCGATAAACCTTGTTGGCGGTTGAATAATTTGCGTTCAATGCCCGAGGGACGCATGGCGGCAATCTATGTTTCAATTGACATTATTTTGTTCAGTAATATACTATTCTTAGCAATATTTGCTATTAATACTTAATAAAGGAGGGATTGCCTTGAGTATTGGAGAAATCGATGAATTACTGCAAACGTCCGTATTGGAAGGAGGAGTACCCGGCGTTGTCGCTTTGGCGGCAAACAGGGAAGGGGTGATTTATCAGGGTGCGTTTGGCAGACGCTCCACGGACAGTGATACACCAATGACAATTGACTCGGTCTTTTGGATTGCTTCGATGTCGAAGGCGGTAACAACCGTAGCTGCGATGCAACTTGTCGAGAAAGGCATGCTTCATCTTGATGAACCTGTTAACCGTTTGCTGCCGGACTTGACTTCGTTGAAAATTATCGAAGGATTCGATAATGACGGTCTTCCTCGTTTAAGAGAACCGGTTAGGCCTCTCACCCTCTGCCACCTGCTTACACATACCTCCGGTTTTGCCTATGAGTTTTTCAACCCGGACATACTCAATTACATGTCGCACGAGCAAATCCCGACCGTACTTGCTTGCATGAACGTTTCCCTTAAAACCCCACTGGTTCATGATCCGGGTGAAAAATGGGAGTACGGCATCAGCCTTGACTGGACTGGAAAAGCCATTGAAGCAGCCAGCGGCCAGTCGCTTAATGATTATATGAGGGATAACATTTTTGCTCCGCTGGGCATGAATGATACCGGCTTCATTATTCAGCCGTCAATGCGCGCACGAATGGCGGCTATGCACCAACGTGAAGAGGATGGCCTGCTCATCCCCATTGATTTTGAAATGCCGCAGGAACCTGAGTTTTTCATGGGCGGCGGCGGTCTTTATTCTACCGGCGGAGATTATCTAAAACTACTGCAGATGATTTTGCAGGGTGGTTCCCTCAATGGGGTTCGCATTCTTCAACCGGAAACAATAAAAGAAATGGGGCGGAATCAAATTGGCGATATCAATGTGGGACCTTTAAAAAGTGCAATCCCAAGCTTGAGCAAAGACGCGGAATTTTTTCCGGGAATGATAAAAAAGTGGGGATTGGGCTTCATGCTCACCACTAAAGATGCTCCCACCGGCAGAAGTTCGGGAAGTATGTCCTGGGTGGGACTTTGTAATTCGTTCTTTTGGATCGATCCCGTCAAGCAAATTACCGGTTTAATGCTAACCCAAGTACTTCCTTTCGCTGATGTTCAGGTTCTTGATTTAAATGATCGGTTCGAAACATCAATATATAGGCAATTATAATGAATCGAAAAATATGGCCGCCGTTTTTTTAAACAGTCGGGTTCCTATTAACAAACGAGGCGGCGGTTTCCAATCCCCGCCTCGTTGCAGCGGTGCGGAAGAAAGTGCTTAAAGGGGGGTGATTTACCCCCCTTCGCTGCGTTCTATACGGTTAAGATTTCGAATTAATTGGTAAACCATTGGGTTACATAAAGATACTGGCCTTCCTGTACAAATCCAAATCCTACTTTGCTGTACTGCGCACCGAGAATATTGGCCTTGTGTCCGGGTGAATTCATAAATGCGGTATGAGCCCCGCTGACGCTGATATTTTTGGCAATGTTTTCTGCTGCTGCACGGTAAGTAATTCCCAGGCTTTTCATCATGTCAAACGGACTGCCATAGGTAGGCGACGTGTGACTGAAATAATTGTTGTCCGCCATATCCTTGGATTTTAAATAGGCCCCGTCACATAATGCCTTGTTCAGAGTCAAAGGCGCCAGATTGGCTTTGGCCCGCTCGGCATTGACATAGCCCAGCATTTCGCTTTGCATTTGACTCGGGCTATATGCCGGAGCAGGTGACGGTGCCGGTGCCGGAGTTGGATTGGGAGTCACTGGCTGATTGGGCGCCGCCGGTGCTGGTTGAACAGGTGCTGCCGGCATCGGGTTCGAGGCCGGAGTGATCACAACTGAACCGGGATTCGTATTGGGTTGGGGAGCCGGCACAGTCACTGGATTTGCCGGTGTGCAAGTGACTATCTTTCCATTGCGAATGCAGACAATCTTTTTAACAAGGCTGGCAGATTGCACCTTGTTTATAACGCCGTAGACAAATGAGGAGCAGTTCCCCAAACTGCTTAACTGGATTTTAAATGTAGCAGGGCTAATCTGCTGGCTGGCAGTGGGCAGCTTGCTTATCGTGCATGTACTGGCTTGAATAATATTCACAGGAATAAATAGGGTTAATAGTAGAACAACAGCAATTAATACTTTTTTCATATCTATTACCTCCTTGTTCCTAGAATACAAAACATGTCCATGCATTTCTAGCGGTAAATCCCACCAATTGCCACTTCTAAAATATCAGCCTCATCAATAAAAATTACAGTAATACCGTTATTGCACTTTACAAATAAAGAGCCATGGTGTAATTTGTAATAAAGCTATTACTGTTAAATGGATGTGGTGGTAAAATGAAGGTAGCATTGGGCAAAATTTCATCAATTCAAATGGGTTACTCGTTCCGCTTTGGTTTGGAATATATGAATCGGGGTGAGATCGCGGTAATCCAGATGAAAAATCTTGCCGAGGATCAGGTCGACTGTGTTAATCTACTACGCATAGAGATGACGCAGCTTAAGGCGCATCATCTGGTGCAGCCGGGTGATCTCATGTTTCGTTCGCGCGGACAGGTGTCAACTTCGGCTATATTGATAACAGATCCGGGACCGGCTGTGGTAGCGGCCCCGCTGTTGCGAATCCGGGCCGATCAGAATCTCGTATTGCCGGAATATCTGAACTGGTATATCAACCAGTCCCCGGCTCAGGCCTTTTTTGAAAGCAGAGCCCGGGGCAGTACCCAGAAAATAATCGGCAAGGAAGCCCTTGAAAGCCTGGAAGTGGATTTGCCCTCACTGGAGCGGCAGCGTACGATTGCCGAACTGGCCGCCCTGGCGCAAGAAGAACAGAGATTGATGAGAAGATTATCGGAACTTGGCGGATTACATATAGCAAAACTTTTAATAAAAATGGCACAAGAGAATGAAGCTGTAAATGGAGTGATTGGGAAGTAATGAATTCCAAAATCGAGCAAAAGGATATTAACAATGCAGCCTGGGCGGCCTGCGACACCTTCCGCGGCGTGGTGGACCCCGCCCAATACAAGGATTATATACTGGTGATGCTCTTTGTAAAATATATATCGGATGTCTGGAAAGACCATTACGAGGAGTACCGCAGGCGCTACGGCGATGATGATGTTCGCATCCGCCGCAAGCTGGAGCGGGAGCGCTTCGTTCTGCCCTATGCGGAATTAAAAAATCCAGAGACCGGAGTGGTCGAGGATCGCTTCCTGGCCGATTTTTATAGCCTTTGGGAAAGAAGAAACCAGGCCAATATCGGGGAACTCATCAACATAGTCCTGGATGCCATTGAAGAAGCAAACAAGCTCAAGCTGGAAGGGGTATTCCGCAATATCGACTTCAACAGTGAGGCCAACCTGGGCAGGACCAGGGACCGGAACCGCCGTTTAAAGATGTTCCTGGAGGATTTTCACAAACCCCAATTGGACATGCGTCCCAGCCGGGTCTCTGAGGATGTCATTGGCAACACCTATATTTATTTAATTGAACGTTTCGCCTCCGATTCCGGCAAAAAAGCCGGAGAATTCTATACTCCCCATAAGGTATCGGAACTGGTAGCCAAACTGGCCGGTCCCCAATCCGGTGACCGCATCTGCGACCCGGCCTGTGGTTCCGGGGGATTGCTGATCGAAGCGGCCCGGGCGGTGGGGGACCGCAATTTTGCTCTCTTTGGCATGGAAGTCAATGGCAGCACCTGGGCGCTGGCACGGATGAACATGTTCCTGCACGGTGCCGACGGCGCCCGCATCGAGTGGTGCAACACCCTGACCAGCCCGGCCCTGGTGGAAAGCGACCGCTTGATGAAGTTCAACATCGTAGTGGCCAATCCTCCCTTTTCCCTGGATAAATGGGGAGCCGCCGAAGCTGAAAACGACCGTTACAACCGCTTCTGGCGCGGAGTTCCGCCCAAATCCAAGGGGGATTGGGCTTTCATCAGCCATATGGTGGAGGCCGCCCTGGATAAAGAAGGACGCGTAGCCGTGGTAGCACCGCACGGGGTGCTGTTCCGGGGAGCGGCGGAAGGCCGCATTCGGCAGAAGCTGATTGAGGAGAATCTGCTGGACGCCGTGGTCGGGTTGCCCGGCAACCTATTTCCCACCACCTCCATTCCGGTGGCTATCCTGGTCTTTGACCGCAGCCGGGAAAAAGGCGGAACCCGGCAAGAGGAACGGGATGTAATCTTTGTCGATGCCAGCCGCGAATATCTCCCCGGCAAGAACCAGAACACATTATCCGACGAGTATATCGATAAAATTATCAAGACCGTAAAAGAGCGGCAAAACGTGGATAAATACGCCCATGTCACCAGCTTCGAGGATATTAAGGGTAACGATTATAACCTGAACATCCCCCGTTATGTGGATACCTTCGAAGAGGAAGAGGAAATCGACATAGACGCCGTACAGCAAGAAATTGAACAACTGGAAGCCGAACTCGCTGAGGTGCGCGCCAAAATGGCGGAGAAGCTGAAGGAGATAATACGGTGAGGAACTGTACGGGGGAAATGGTCGAAGAGCGGGAGGAGGTAGAACGATGAAAAAGGAATTGATAGTGCAATTACACCAGCAGTTTGATAGCCTTGTCCAGGTAGTTCCAGATTACGATGTTGAGTTCTGGTATGCAAGGGATCTGCAGGTCGCATTGGGGTATGACCGCTGGGAAAATTTTAAAAATGTTATTGAAAAGGCTATAACATCATGTCAAACGACTGGTGTCAACGTCTCAGACCATTTTCGTGACGTCACGAAAATGGTCAAAATCGGGCTTGGTGTGGAACGCTCAATAGAGGATATAATGCTCACCCGCTATGCTTGCTATTTGATAGCTCAAAATGGTGACCCGCGCAAAGACCAGATTGCCTTTGCTCAGACTTATTTTGCTATACAGACCCGCAAGCAGGAAATTATAGAAGAACGTATTCGTCTGCAGGAACGCTTGCAAGCCCGTCAGAAGCTCAAAGAATCTGAGACTGAGCTTTCAAAAAACATATATGAGCGTGGGGTGGATGATCAAGGTTTTGGGAGGATTCGCTCCAAGGGAGATACTGCATTATTCGGTGGCAACTCTACTCAAGCCATGAAAAACCGTCTTGGGGTTCCAGAACATCGACCGCTGGCCGATTTTCTCCCAACGGTAACCATAGCAGCCAAGAACCTGGCTACCGAAATCACCAACCACAATGTTCAACAGAATGATCTATATGGCGAGCCTCATATCACTAACGAACACGTTCAGAACAACCGAAGTGTACGCAAGATGCTGGTTGAACGTGGCATAAAGCCGGAAGAACTTCCGCCCGAAGAGGATTTAAAGAAACTTGAGCGCCGGGTTAAATCGGATGAAAAACAGATGATTAAAGGAACCGAACTCCCCAAGAAGCTTACTGGGGGTAAATATGAATGAAGGTTTCAACGACTACAAGCCATTGTAATACAATAATAGTTTAATTAATCTATATTGAGTCAAATTACATGCATCGATTTAGTGAAAATGGAGGAATAGAATGCTCCCATCTGGTTGGACAGATATGAAACTTGGTAATTTTGTTGCGTTACAAAGAGGGTATGATCTTATATCACAAGATAGAATAGTAGGGAACATTCCGGTCATTGGTTGTGGTGGTATTAATGGTTATCACTCAGAAGCAAATGCCAAAAGCCCTGGGGTTGCATTAGGTCGGAGTGGGGCTGGATATGGGACTGCCTTTTATTGTCCTGTTGACTTCTGGGCTCATAATACAGTGCTTTTTGTAACGGATTTTAAGGGGAATCATCCAAAATTTGTATACTATTTTCTTGATGCTCTTGATTTTTCTAATTATAATTCCGGAGGTGCTCAACCATCATTAAATCGTAATTATATATATCCTATTGATGTAGTAATTCCTCCTATTCAAGAACAAATCGCCATTGCTAATCTGCTTTCAACTTGGGACAGATGTATAGAAAAAAGCGAACGTATAATTTTGTCGAATGAGAGAAAATACTTTTGGTTAATTCATAATTTAATAAATAATAGTTGTGGAGATTGGGAACATCTTCCGATCCATGAGATGTTTAATACTGTTTCTGAGAAAAAGAATGGTAATGAAGAATTACTCTCAGTAACGCAAGAGCATGGTGTTATTCCACGTACAATGTTAATGGGACGTGTTATGTCCCCAGCAGGAAGTACTGATGCATATAAACTGATTAGAAAAGGCGATTTCGCAGTCAGTCTCCGTTCGTTCCAAGGCGGTATTGAGTACTCGCAATATCAAGGCATTATTAGCCCAGCTTATACCGTTCTGCGGACAAAAATCAAAATTCATAATGCCTTTTACAAATACTTTTTCAAGTCAGCTATCTTTATACAAAAATATCTGAGCATAGCAGTAATTGGTATACGAGATGGGAGACAGATTAGCATTCCTGATTTAATGTGTGTTAAGCTCCCTTACCCTCCTATGGATGAACAAAAAAGAATCGCCAAAACCCTCAACACCGCCTGTCAGGAGATCGACCTCCTAAAAAAACAGGCCGAGGCTTACCGGAGACAGAAGCGCGGGCTGATGCAAAAGCTGTTGACCGGCCAATGGCGGGTTAAGGTAGACGAGAAGGTGGAACATGGAGAATAAGGCACAGTACCAGGTGAACACTTTTCCCCACGATGAAAAATACCTCTCCCAGATTCCGGCTCTGCAGCTACTGATGAATCTGGGTTATACATACCTAACCCCACGGCAGGCCCTGGCTGAACGGCAGGGAAAGACCAGCAATGTATTGCTGGAGAATATCCTGCGCCGGCAGCTCAAGGAATTGAATCGCATTCAATATAAGGGGCGGGAGTTCCTGTTCAGCGAGGAGAACATCCAGAGCGCCATTCAGACCTTGAAGAATGTCAAATACGACGGGTTGCTCAGAACCAACGAAGCCATTTATGACCTCATTACCCTGGGTACTTCCTTGGAACAAACCATCGAAGGCAGTTCCAAGAGCTTCAACCTTCACTACATCAACTGGCGGCAGCCCGAGCGCAATGTCTATCATGTCACTGCCGAGTTCGGGGTGGAGCGCTTCCGTCGGGTTGAAACGGTCAGGCCGGATATCGTGCTTTTTGTCAACGGCATTCCCCTGGCCGTGATCGAATGCAAGTCTCCTGGTGTGGAAGTCGAGCAGGCGGTCTCCCAGTCCATCCGCAACCAGAGCGATGACTACATCCCCCGGTTGTTTATCTATAACCAGTTGGTGATGGCCCTGAATAAAAACACTGTTCGTTACGCCACCACCGGCACCGCGGCCCGATTCTGGGGAGTCTGGAAGGAACTGCGGGACCGGGAGGAGGATGTAGCCCGGGTGGTAAACATGATCCTGCCCTATGCCAGCAAAGATCAATTGTTCTCCGGTGCCTTTGCTGGTTGCCGGGATTTTTTCGATGCCCTGGAAGGGGAGGGGGCACGCCAGCTTACCGAGCAGGACCGGGCACTCTACAGCCTGTGCCGCCCGGAACGGCTCTTGGAAATGGCCTATCGCTTTACGGTGATTGATGGCGGCATCAAGAAGATTGCCCGTTATCAGCAGTATTTCGTAGTCAAGTCAACCATGGAACGCATCAAACAGTCAGACCACGATGGCCGGCGCAAGGGGGGCATTATCTGGCATACCCAGGGCTCGGGCAAATCGCTGACCATGGTGATGCTGGCGCGGAATCTGGCCCTGGATTCCGAAATCCCGAACCCGCGCATTGTGCTGGTTACTGACCGTGTTGATCTGGACAAGCAACTGCGCAATACTTTTGCGGCCTGCGGCCTGGAACCCAATCCGGCCAGTTCGGGGCGAAACCTGCTGGAACTGGTGGCCGAACAAAAAGCGGCCATCGTAACCACCCTGATCCATAAATTTGATAAAGCATTGAACGTGAAGAAATATCAGGACGAATCCAGCAATATCTTCATGCTCATTGATGAAAGCCATCGCAGCAATTTCGGCTCCTTTTCCGCCCGGATGCGGCAGATGTTTCCCAATGCCTGCTACCTGGGGTTTACCGGCACACCATTGATGAAAAAGGAAAAGAACAACTTCCGCAAATTTGGCGGCCTGATCGAACCTCACTACTCCATTCAGCAGGCGGTGGAGGACGGGGAAGTGGTCCCGCTGCTCTATGAGGGGCGGCATGTGGAAATGGAGCAGAACCGGATCGCCATCGACCTCTGGTTCGACCGTCATACCCAGGGCTTGAGCCGGGAACAGCAGGCGGACCTGAAAAAGAAATACGCCCGGGCCGAGATGCTGAATAAAACAGAACAGGTCATCTATATGCGGGCTTTTGATATCAGTGAACACTTCCGGGCTGCCTGGCAGGGAACCGGTTTCAAGGCGCAACTGGTAGCACCCAGTAAAATGGCCGCTTTGCAATATCATCAATACTTGGACGAACTGGGTTTCGTTTCATCCGAGGTGGTTATTTCAGCACCGGATACTCGGGAAGGATATGAAGAATACGATGAAGAACCGGCGGACGAGGTGCTGCGTTTCTGGCAGAAAATGATGAAACGCTTTGGCAATGAGGAAGAGTATAACAAGCAGATCATCCAGCGTTTCAAATACGGGGCTGAGCCGGAGATACTTATCGTAGTGAGCAAATTGCTTACCGGATTTGACGCCCCGCGTAATACGGTCATCTATATCTGCAAGGAATTGAAAGAGCATACCTTGCTGCAGGCCATTGCCCGGGTAAACCGGCTCTATGAGGATAAGGAATTTGGCTATGTAGTGGATTATGCGGGCTTGCTGGGCGAACTGGACCGGGCCTTAACCATGTATAACGCCCTGGAGGATTTTGACCCCGAAGACCTGGCCGGAACGCTGACCTCGATAAATGTAGAAGTAGAAAAACTGCCCCAGCGTTATACGGACCTCTGGGATTTGTTCAAAGAGGTGAAAAACAGCTATGATGAGGAAGCTTTCGAGTTTCTGCTGGCTGATGCGGCACTAAGAGAGGATTTTTACCAGCGTCTGGCTGATTACAGCAAGACGCTGGGGATGGCTCTATCGGTCGAATCCTTTATCATGAACTGCGCGGAAACTATACTGCGACGTTACAAGGCCGACCTCAAACGTTTTCAAAAGCTCAAAGCCGCTGTGAAGCTGCGCTATGCCGAGGCCATCGATTACCGGGATTATGAGCCGAAGATCAAGAAACTGCTCGATGTCCATATCCAGGCCAATCAGGTTATCCAGTTGAACGAACCGGTAAATATCTTCGATGACCGTGCCTTCCTGGCCATCAAGGAGGAGCGCGGAGTTTACGAGGCGCGGTCCACGGCTGCCCGAGCCGATGCCATTGCCCATGCCACTAAAAAGGTAATCACCGAAAAGATGGCGGAGGACCCGGCTTTTTATGAAAAGTTTTCCATCCTCATTCAGCAGGCTATCGATGCCTTCCGGGCCCGGCGCATGTCGGATCTTGAATACCTGAACCTGGCATCGGACCTCAGGAACAAGGTTGTCAACCGGTTTCATGAAGACAGGCCGGATAGCCTTCAGAGCAACGACGAAGCTATGGCTTACTACGGGGTGGCAAGGCCTTTCTTCGCGGACAGTCTGGAAAAGAGCGAATGTGAAGCACTATCCGCCCAAACCGCCCTGGCCATCCAGGAAATCTTGCAGCGGCATTGGAAAGTACAGTTTTGGGATGATGAGGACAGCCAGAACCAGGCCATCAATGAGATAGATGATTTCCTATTTGATGAAATAAAGGGAGTACACGGGGTGGAACTTGGCGAGGAGCAGATGGATGCTCTGATCAAAAAGACCTTGCAGATAGCGAAACACAGGAGCAGCAAATGAGCCTTATTCAATACAGCGTTATCTACGGCAAGGAAAACATCTCATACAAGCTCATCTATACCCGGCGCAAAACCCTGCAAATTGCGGTATATCCCGATAAAACCATTACCGTCAGGGCTCCTGTGGGTACCACCTTGGCCGAGGTTGAGCAACGGGTGTTGAAGCGCGCCGCCTGGATTAAAAAGCAGATCGACTATTTCGAACAGTTTGAACCCCGCACCCCTCCGCGCCGTTATGTGGGCGGGGAAACCCACCTCTACCTGGGGCGCTCTTACCGCCTGAAAATCTGCCCGTGCGATATCGACCAGGTCAAGCTCATCCATGGTTATTTTCATGTTTGCATCAAAGGTGAAATCACCGAAGTGCGGGTAAAAGAACTGCTGGATCGCTGGTATGCGGAAAAAGCCGCCGACCGCTTCGAAGAGTCTTTTGAACGCTGCTGGATTAACTTTGAAAAAACCGGGGTAAAAAAGCCCCGCCTGAAAATAAAGATGATGAAGAAACGATGGGGAAGTCTGTCCCCAAAAGGAGTGATGACGCTCAACACCGACCTGATCCGCGCGCCCCGCGAGTGTATCGATTATGTCGTAACCCATGAATTGTGCCATCTGAAACACCACAACCACGGCCCCAACTTCTACCGCCAACTGGACAAGGTAATGCCGGACTGGAAAAAACGGAAGGCGAAACTCGAAATGGCGTTGATTTAAGAGGGGATTATGGAATACTAATTCACTGAAACTGTTAAATAATCAACCTGGCTTTCAGACTCCGGAACCGGCAACCCATCCTCTTTGAGCCCCCTGAGATGGAACTCCAAAGCCTTTCTCAGGTTTTCTTTTACATCATTTATACTGGAACCGGTAGCCACACATCCCGGCACATCAGGCGAATATGCCGAGTAATTATTACCTGCTTTTTCAATAATTGTGCCGCTGTATATGTTGATTGTGCCGCCGCTTTTACCGTGTTTGCTGAGATATAAAGCCTTTCCGCAATTTCGCTGTTGGTAAGACCCTCGGCTGCCAGCACGGCAATTTCCATTTCACGTTCCGAGAGAACATTCGTATCATCCGGAAAATGTTTGCGTTTAAGCTCTTCTTTTAATGATGAGTAGGTTTTATATAAATTCAGTATCTGCTGTGTTTCCTCCGTATAAATACCCTCGTCGGAAAGCGCGCTTTCTCGATAATACAGGTAAAAAACGGAAGGAGATCCGAAGGTCCAGTCCGATTCAACGTCATATATAGACGTGGCTGATGACCGCCCTGCCCACCACGCCGACATTTATGGACTATGAGGCGGTCTACCTGCCGAAAAACAATTTCATCAAGGCAGAAACCTTGTCCACGGAGGACTTCATCGTCAATTTCTATCCGTTTGAGCAGCCTGATTTCAAAAAGAAGGGCATGGAATCCGCCTGGAACATCTCCGGCGACCGCACGATGATGGCGCTGGCCATGACCTTTTCCAACAAGACGCTGGCGGCTACCACATTGCCCTGCTGGACAGTCCGACTATCGCATGGGACTTTCAATCGCTGTTGCTTGGTATTCAGATGATGTTCAGCTTCGCCCTTGCCGACGAGCAGAAGCCGCTTCGCACCTGCAAACAATGCCAGAGAGCCTTTATGGCGACCCGGTCTGATATGGTTTTTTGCTCTCCGCGCTGCAAGAACCAGTATAATGTTTATAAGAGCCGGGGCAAGGACGAAAAATAAATTCTAAATGTATTGCTGAACGTAATACAATAGTATATAATATGGGTGAAAGGTGGTATGACTTATGGCTGCAAAAACCGCAAATGTTCTCGCTCGTGTTGAGCCGGAGGTTAAGGCTCAGGCCGAATCCATCATGGCGCAGCTTGGCGTTCCGGCGTCTGTTGTGATCAATATGCTTTATAAGCAGATTGTTATGACGAAAGGAATTCCTTTTCCGCTTTCTGTTCCCAATGTACCGGTTGCCCGTGACGAGATGGACAGAGCCGCATTCGACGCCATGATGCAGCGTGGGCTGGATGAGGCCAAGGCTGACCGATCACGCCCTGTTGCAGAGGCTTTTTCAGAACTGAAACGGGAGATACAGTAAATGGCGGATGGGTATACTGTCAAAATTACAGAGCAGGCGATGGGGCAGCTTCGGGAGATTTCACACTATGTTGCCTATAATCTTCAAGCCTCTGATACCGCGTTGCGGCTTCTTGATACGCTGGAGGATGCCATTGCCTCGCTCTCACTGATGCCCGCTCGCATTGCGCTGACTGACGATGAGCCTTGGCATAGCTATGGCATTCATAAAATGCCGGTCAAGAATTTTCTGGTATACTTCTGGATAGATGAAACTGCTCGAAAAGTTCAGGTCACAGCGGTCATCTATGGCAGACGAGATCAGGTTCAACAGCTTCAGCACATGGATATGGAATAAGCGAAAACGCATAATCACCCTCAAAAATGATTATGCGCTTATTCAACTATTCTATGTGTACCAAAATTCTGCAGGATACGGAGGATTTATTTCTATGGATAAAAACGAAGTTATCGTAATAGTTAAACAATATGCGGAAACTGTAAAAGAAAAGATAAATCCCCAAAAGGTAATTCTGTATGGATCTTTTGCAAAAGGTAATTGGCATGAAGACAGCGATATTGATGTCGCTGTTATTGTAGACTCACTTGATAATGATCTTCTTGAAACTAAGAAAATGCTGTTTAAGCTAAGAAGAGGTATTGATGATAGAATTGAACCGATACTTTTAGAAAATAATAGCATTGATGGAAGCGGATTCATAAAAGATGTATTGAAACATGGTCAGGTAATATACAGCCGGCAGTAAAACCGTCCCCTATCTCCCTTGGGTCCCTACTACCGGCTAAAAGTCTGCCCGGGAGACATTGATCAGGTAAAACTCATTAACGGCTATGTCGCTTTGAGAACTGCGGAGCAGTTGAGCTAAAGTTTATGCCCGTTTTATTCGTCGAGTCCCATGGCATGATAGTAGTTAACCGTATCCATAACCCCCGGCTCCCAAACCACTGCTTGAACTTTATCCGGAAAATCTTCCGTAAACGATTCTTTCGTATTTCCAAACGGTGCAATCTTTTGGCCCAAAATCGTCTCGGCGTCCGCTCTCATTATTGGAACCCCGCCAAAGGAATAATCTGCTTGGGTAAAATTGATTTCAACGCCTTTGATATAATCAAAAACAGCGAACAATACGATAGCATCCTGCATTTCTTTCGTAAAATCAATCTTATAGTCGGGTTCTGTTTCCGATAGCTTTAACTGGAATTCTATTTTTAAAATCCCATTATCCTCGGTATAATTTGTGCCGGCAACGGTGAGAGTATCTTTGGATTGCAAAAGCTCGGCAAGCTTTGCGAATTTTTCCGTGTCATAAGCAGCATTATGATAGGAATACATCAACTCGTAATCATAAAGATGATTCTTTACCGATGCCTTAATAGGCGTATCTGTGTTTTTACCCGGCTTACTTACCTGAGCACAAGCACAAATGGACAGTATCAGCACCACAACCAATGCCGATATAAAATATTTTGCTTTTGGGGGAACTGTCACCTTCACAATCATCACCTTTTATTTTTAATTAGAAATAGCACTCCATCAAACGCTCAACCCATTCAGGAACAACTGCACTTTCTTTACAATCATATATAGGATAATAAGGTTTTATATCTGGAACAGGTGTATTGTCAATTGCATCTAATCCTTTAACCGTAATGATGTTCTTGTTACAGATACTATCTCAACAGAATGTAATTTAATTATCAAATACGTCTGAAAGGAGCTTCTCTCTATTCTGTAAAAAATACTTGGTAATTTGATAATGATCTGTCATTTCATAATCTACTTCTTTGATCTTACCATCATCAAAATTCAATATAACAGAATTGGGATAACCCATCAGTATTGGAGAATGAGTAGCAATTATAAACTGTGCATCTCCATTCATGGTCAGATCATGTAATATCTT
>JAQUXM010000003.1:0-62061 GCA_028692415.1 Syntrophomonadaceae bacterium
GTAACTAACAAGTTTTTTCTTTTATCAATAGGACATATTTTCTTAGAAAAAAGTCCCACATTATATGTGCGTAGCATATCCTGGAATAAAAGATCATTTCGGAAAGGAAACCGGTATGAACTATCAGGCCAGTTTTGCTGCCCACCTGCGCCGCCGGGGGAAGAGCCCGGCCACCATAAAAAATTACACCCGTGCGTTAGCCGGTTTTAAAGATTACTGCACCCGCAGCGGAAAACGGGGAAGCGTTCGCAAGAACCTGCAGCCCCTGCAATTGGAGGGTTATCGGGATTACCTGTTAAAGACCAGGGGCCTGCGCCCCTCCACCGTAAACGGTCGCTTGACCGCCCTGTCAGCCTTTGCCCGCTTACTCCTGGAGCAAAGGCTCTTGGCCTGCAACCCCCTGGAACTGGTGGCCCGGGTGAGCAGAGATGGAAAATGCAAAACCCGGCATCGGGCCTCCTGGGAAGAAGTCCGGCAATTGCGCCGGGAAGTCAACCGCGATGTGATGGACTTGTCGGGCCGGATAATCGTTGAACTGCTTTACACCGGCCTGACCGTCGCTGAATTGCGCTCCCTGCGCTGGAACGGGCAACCGGTCGGGGACAGCCTGCAAATAGGGAAACGTAAAATCTTGCTGCACCCCGAAGCCCGGTTGGCCCTGAAACATTACATGGTTTTGCGTCCTATTTTGATGGGCGATTATCTCATCGTCGGCGACGGTGAGGAATGGTCTCTCAAACCAGGCGCGGTTTACGCGCTGCTGCAGCGCCTCTCCAAAAAGATACATGCCTCTGTCTCCACCCGCGACCTGCGTCTGGCCCAGTTCGTGAAGCCTGCCGGTCATACTTCCCCGGCCTCCGACGCACAGCAGGAAATCGCCGCCTAAGATTTATTTTGTTAAACCTCAGTGTTAATACTTTCTTCATTATAGGTGCGATATTAGTTAATACTTAATCGCTCACTTGTTGGATAACTAATGACACAATAAAAGCGTTCCCCTGGGTCCCGTGGTTTTTCGCTTTTCCGGATAACACCACTGAGGGTTTAGCTGAGCGATTAAAGCCATAGTCGACAGGCACTCAAAGAACCCCAGATTATAGACCTCATTTCTTAATGAAGAACCCGCCCGATCTGCCATTTCTCCAGGGCAAACAAGCAATGGAAATCCCATAAGAACACATTATTAATAAAAAAATAGACAATAGGATTATATTTATATCCCATTGCCCCGACAATCTTATCCCGGCTTTTGATTAATTGCGATGCCGGTTCCCTTTTTTTAAATAGATCTGCTTGCAATTCCAATAAATAAGCATCAGCGAATTCATTCCCGGGGAGCAACCGCAACATCCCATACATGCTTTCATTAACTCCCATCCCTATACCCATAATAATATCGGATTGTTCAAATTCCCTTTTCAAACCTTCTTTTGAATAATTTACAAGCGATATGCTTTTGGCCATATTAACAAATCTTGTTATGTTGGAGAAATGCATGTGGGCATCAATAATCTTCATCATAAGTTATCTCCCTGATTGCGATCTTTTTAAATTATGTCCATCCTTTTTAAAAACATTCAGCAATCAAGCATTCCGGTCGATCAGGGGGACGCTTTTGGTGTGTCACTATTAAAACCGCTCCAATCCCCTTCGATGCATTGGATACATTAGTGATTTATTTCAGCTGCTTGACTTTTCCACTTTGCTTCCCCTGGGTAAGACAACCTTGGATTGACTAAATAAGTCCCGCATACTATTATGTGTATTAGGAGGTGTATAAACATGCGCACCAATATTGTAATAGACGATGCCCTCATGCAGAATGCAATGGAAGCTTCCGGTCTGAAAACCAAAAAAGAAGTGGTGGAAAAAGCCCTTGTAGAATTTGTGGAGCGCCGAACCCGCAAGGACTTGAAGGAATTGCACGGCAAAATTCAGTTTGCCGACGACTATGATTACAAAGCCATACGCGAGGGACGCCAATGATACTTGTTGACACTTCGGTACTCATTGGCTTTTTCAAAGGTCACAAGGATAAAAAAACCCAGCTTTTTGATGAAATCTTGTCACGTGATATACCTTTTGGTCTTTCACCTTATACCTTTCAGGAGGTTTTGCAAGGTGCTCGAAATGAAAAGGAATACAAACTGCTGAGAGACTATCTAGCAACGCAAATCATTTATTTTTTGCCGGAGGAAACAGCCACCTATGAAAAGGCAGCGCGGCTGTATTTTGACCTGCGGCGTAAAGGCATAACACCCCGCAGCACAATAGATATTCTTATAGCACTTACAGCAATGACAAACCAGCTCATGCTTCTGCACAACGATCGTGACTTTGATTTGATGGCCGAGCAGCTAGATACCCTGAAAATCCTAGAAATGATATAACGAGGCGGAAGGATGTCCCCGCTTCTTTAAGCGGTCAGGTTCGGACATCCCCACCATAAAGAAGTATCTTTAAGCGGGACATGCAGTTTGGTATTCCTGCAGGACTCGGGAACGTATCCGGTCCAGCCGATGCAGCATATGAAAGTAGTGCTTTCAACAGAGTTGCCATGCACATAAGCCGAAACCGGGGAAGCTTTTGCTGCAAAACCGCTGCCGTTAGTCCCCGCCATATACCGCCAGTTGGCTCAGGCGCCTTTCCGACCTCCCGGAAAGGTGCCTGAGCCAGAAGTTCCCTGTCAAGGAAACAGTTATATCAATATGAAGAGAAACTTAATGATATTTGAGTAAAGCGATGTCTTATCAAGTCAGAACCTGTCTATTCAAGGGGGAATAAGTTGACAAGTTGGGGTTGTTCGAGAATTAATTAAAGCCTATCCTAAAAAAGGAAGATTTATGAGGGATTTTAGGAGTTTATACGATGGCTGCTCCAGGATGACTAAGCAGTTACCGGTGGGCTAATGTGAATTTGGATTAAAGTCCGTGGCGCCCCATTCGTGGTGGTACTAATGTCTATTAGGGGAAGGTGTAGTAATTAGGAGTTATCTCGAAATACGTAAATATCTTTAGTTAAACAAAATGGGTTGTGAAGAATGGGGTTAATGGAGGCTGATAAAATGATAGATTTGCTTAAAGATATAGAAATTTGGTTTAAAGGAAGACCCAAATGGCTACAAGATGCGGCTAGAAGAATTATCCAGAACAGCGAAATTACTATCGAAGATATTAAAGAACTGACTGAATTATGTAAAGCAGAAGCAGGTATAGTGGTTTCTACCAT
This sequence comes from Syntrophomonadaceae bacterium, assembly GCA_028692415.1. Lineage (GTDB taxonomy): Bacteria > Bacillota > Syntrophomonadia > Syntrophomonadales > Syntrophomonadaceae > JAQUBU01. The sequence continues at coordinate 3,229 of JAQUXM010000003.1, forward strand.
CAAACCACTAGGAATTCCTGCAGGTAGTTTAACTCTAAATGAAAATAATATAAGTTTACGACTTAACTCAATCAGTAATATAACCGGAATTAATGCCCTTTCACCTCGAAAGCCATTAAATTTCAGCGCTGGTCCAATAACTATAGTATATGGGCAAAATGGTTCAGGTAAATCTGGTTATGTCCGAATACTTAAGCACGCATGCGGTTCAAGAAAACCAGGGAAACTGCTATCTAACGTTTTTAATAATGCAAATATAAAACAAAGCTGCACATTTAATGTCACTACTGAAATGAGCACAAAGGACATTGATTGGGTTCCTGAGTTAGGTGTACTAGATGAATTGAGGCCCATTGAACTTTTCGATTCAGATTGTGCAAATGTATACATTAACGATGAAAATGAGGTAACGTATGAACCTTGGATATTGTCACTATTTAGTCAATTAACTGATGCCTGTGATAAAGTAGGACAATCAATAAAAGAGGATGTTGCAAAACAAGTTTCAAAAAAACCTAAACTACCTGAAAGTTATGTTACAACTGTAGCTGGTATTTGGTATGAAGGGCTGACATACAAAACTAAGGATATTAATATGAAGTGTATTTGGCCTGATGAACTAGAACATAAACTGATTGAACTAAGAAAACGTTTGTCAGAAGTTAATCCTGCTGATAAAGCAAAAAAGTTAAGAAAAACAAAAACCAGTGCAGAGACTTTTAATGCTCGTTTGAAAAGTCTAAAAGACAATTATTCAGATGAAAAATGTGCAAATCTCTTATCATCAAAAAATGATGCTTCAATAAAAAGAAAAGCTGCTGACGAGGATGTAAAAAAAGTTTTTGACGGAGTTCCTTTAGAAGGTGTTGGAACTGAAACCTGGAAGTTGTTGTGGCAAAGTGCAAGAAATTATTCAGAGAATGTTGCATACCCGGGCAAAGCTTTTCCAAATACAGAGTTAAATGCAAAATGCGTATTATGTCTGCAACCACTTTGTGAAGAAGCAAAACAAAGATTAATATCATTTGAAGAGTTCGTCAAGGGAGAACTCCAAAAAAAAGCCAGAAATGCCGAGCAGAAATTAAAGACAATGACCGATGCTTTAGTAGATATACCTACAACAGAACAATTAAATCTACTTATGGATTCAGCAGGCTTATTAAATGACGCCGAACGATCACAAATAAAAGGATTTTGTGAAGGCTTCGAAAAACGAAAAAATACTTTAATTAATGCAAAGGATAAGAGGGAAATTAGTCCTTTACCTTCAGAAGAAAAAATAGATTTTATTACTATATGGATTACCACTATAGAACAACAGGCTTCATTACTTGAAGAAGATGCAAAGGGAGAAAATCGTGCTGACTTAATAAAAAGACTAAATGAACTAGAAGCCCAAAAATGGTTGTTTCAACAGAAACAAAGTATTGATGTAGAAGTACAACGGTTAATCCTCGTTCAGAATTTAAAGAAGGCTCAGGGTTTAACAAATACTACTCAGATATCAAGTAAAAAATCTTCTCTATCAGATGTTTTAATTTCTAACGAGTACTTAAAAAGATTTTCACAAGAACTGAAAGCATTGGGGGCTTCTAAAATTAAAGTTGAAATGATAAAAACCAGAGCCTCAAAAGGCCGAATATATCATCAAATAGGATTAAAGAATTGCTCAAAAGGTGTCACTTCAGCAGAGGTTCTTAGTGAAGGGGAATTTAGAGTGGTGTCCCTTGCAGGTTTTTTGGCCGATGTACAAGGACGTTCATATAGTACACCTTTTGTATTCGATGATCCTATTTCATCTCTAGACCAAGACTTTGAAGAAGCCACAGTTAACCGTATAGTAAAACTATGTGATATTAGGCAGGTAATTGTTTTTACACATAGACTTTCAATGGTAGCGTTATTAGAAGAAGCTATAAAAAAAGTAGGGCTGAAATATGAGGTTTTATGCTTAAGAAATGAAAACTGGGGTATTGGGGAACCAGGAGACACACCCATTTTTGCTAAGAAACCTGATAAGGCGTTTAATTCTTTATTAAATGAAAGGCTTGCAAAAGCGAAGAAAGCATTTGATGAAGAAGGAAGCGAAGCATATGAGATAATAGCTAAGGGAATATGTAGCGACTTTAGAATACTAATTGAGCGATTAATAGAAAACGATTTGCTAGCAGATGTTGTTCAACGTTTTAGAAGGTCTATCAATACTATGGGTAAAATACATAAACTAGCTTTGATAAACAGAGAAGATTGCCAGTTATTTGATGATTTCATGACAAAATACTCTAGATATGAACATTCTCAATCATACGAAACTCCGGTTGAGTTGCCTGAACCAGATGAATTAAAAGCTGATATCGAAAGAATTCAGACATGGACCCAAGAGTTCAATAAAAGACATGCCAGTTAATAAATTGCTATTTAGATCTCAAATTTACTCATGATCCTTTGGAGTGACAAGGGGCTATAAAGGGACGGGGTTGTAGTCATCATCGAAGGACTTCCTATTATCCATTAAGATGATAAAGTTGAAGTTAGTGTACACATGGTGAAAAACAAAGGCATATAACGGATTCAACGTATTGTGTATAGGAGGAAAAAATGGATTTAATAACAAATATTGAACAAGAACTGTGGGATGTAATAGAAAAAGATTACCAATCCGAAAATTACTCTGGTGCAATACTTGATGCAATGCACTTACTTACAGAAACTATAAGAAACAAAACAGGACTAGAGGGGGATGGTGCAAGTTTAGTAGGGCAAGCGTTTGGTGGTGACAATCCTAAGATTCAGATAAATAAACTACAAACAGAGTCTGAAAAAAACATTCAGAAGGGAATACAAGAAATATTAAAAGGATTATATATTGCGGTACGAAATCCAAGAAGCCACGATAAGTTAAATGATACAAAAGAAGATAGTAATTCAATAATATATTTTATTAATTATTTATTAAACCTTATCGATAAATCAAAATCGCATTTCGAACAATCGGTATTTTTACAAAGGATCTTTGATGAACATTATGTAAAAAGTAAAGTATACTCTGATCTATTAGTAAATGAAATTCCAAAACGGCAAAGAATAGATATAGCTATAGCTATAATTCTAAAAAGAAAAGATGGTAATATATATAATTTCAAATTTTTTATGGACTCGCTGTTCGAAAAACTAGAAGAACATGAAATAATTCGTCTTTACAAAGTTATTAGTGATGAATTAACGCATACAAGTCAAGATGAAGATATACGTACAATATTACACATATGCCCCGCCACATACTGGAACAAAATCAATAAGGTAGTTAAGATTAGAATAGAAAATATAATTAAAAAAGATGTGAAGTCAGGTAAGTACAATTCCGAAAAAGGTATGTGCAATGAGCATGGTTGTCTTGGAACTTGGGTTGAAGCCGAACACCTTAAAAAATTCGAAGATTTGAATGAGTGGACCAATTTGGTAATTGCGAAAAGTGAAAAGGTAGAAAAAGAAGATAGAGATTATATTGATAAGTATTTTTGGAAACATATGTGGAAAGCAAACCGCGATAACATATGTTTACGGCTAGAATACTATATTAAAAATGGACTAAAGAATAAAAATGAGAAAATTGTTAATGAATTAAAAAATGAAATAATATTTGATGAAAATCACCCGTGGTGGATAGTTTTTGAAGAAGAACTGATTCAATATCCAGAAATTGTTCCAATTGATCTTGAAGATTTGGACTGGTAATTAGCCCCAAATACAGGAGCGACATATAGTGCTCCCAAGAGCTGAGACACCTTCCAGGGACACAAGCATTCCTGTAATAAAGTAGAGCTTATTTGAGGGAAAATTAAAATCCTGGTATAAAGAAAAGGGGTCCTAAAAGCAGTCGGAGCAGAGTGTGCGGTATTACCTTAATCTTAATAAAGGGACACAATGTAACGTTTTTGGTGTGTCTTTTAGTCAATAAAAGTGATGGGGTTGTTATTACAATAGATAGAAGAGCTTTCTATTACCAACTTCCACTAAGGCTAATAATCAGCAATTCAAACCAATTAAATGCTGCGGCATTATTGATATAATGCTTCATAATCTGTTTAGGATGTGAAACAATTATAGAAGTAAGTTATTCTTAACAATAGTAACACTATAATTCAATGAGGAATTGTGATGTAAAATGATTAATAAAGTTACCAGCGTAAAAAAGGTAATTATAGTGAACACACTAGCAATAATACTTGCAGTATCCATTGCGATAATACTTCATGCTATAATGCCAGCTGATGTAAATCCAGAGAATTTTGATGGCGTATTTGTTCGTTTATTAGGATTTCCTGTAGTTTCCGTTTGCTACTTTACCCTGCTTTTTACCTACTGTGTCGTTTTAATGCGATATTTTGGAAAGCAATCATATATCCCCAAACTGCAAATAGGAATTCGTTTTGGGTTAGCATTTGCACTTCTATATTTCTTTGGAATGCAGGAAGTATTTGTTGAGACCTCTCCTTTTAGAGAATGGGGGGTTGCATTCGTTACCTATCAATTCTTCATGGGCTTGGGCGATGCAATACCGGCACTACTACTATGTGTGATAGTAGCTTATTTTACATTTGACGATCGGAACGCTCGTTTTACTGTACAAACTTTAAGCAGAATGGAAAAAATCAAAGTGATTGTCTTAATTACGATTGTTTTTTTCACTGAGCGGGTCATTGGCTATGAAACAGGTATCATATCGAGCAATTGCAGTACAAATCCTATTCCGTGTTATATATGGACAGTATTATTTGGCATTGTGCTGGGATGTTGCTATGTGATTTTATATCCGGTATTGGCCAGAGAACAGAACAGATTATTACTATCCATCAAACTTGCTGTATTAACTATAGGTATAAACTGGATAATATTCAACAGCTTTATAGGGTTGATTTTTAGTGGTTTTATGTCACAGATGCTTTTTCGAAGCAGCATAGATGTGGCGCTCTTCTTTTTGTCCTGCACTGTAATTAGCAAGTACTTTATAAAACCTGATTTATGCACATGTGCTATAACGCAACATAATATTTAGCGACATACAGGCAAGGCAAGGGAACTACTCTGCCCACGGCACATTCTCAATGAAAAAGCATAGCAGAATTTATGAAATAGAGATCAAGGTTAGTCGCTACCGACTTCATATATCCATATACGAATAAGGCAAATAACGGGAAGCAAGCGATAAAGGATTAATGAAGACAATCAGGAAACGTGGAAACCAGTGGACATCATTTGTGTATGATGGCAATACCAAATAATGAGAGTTAATTATCTTGTTTGCGTTTTCTGATTAAGACCTTTTTTGAAAGGCTAAATTAAAATGCTTGATAGTATTTAGGAGCAATTATCGAAAGTTATGCCATAATAAACTCCCTATAGATTTAAAAAATATAGTTGGATTGGGGGCAAAACAATTTGGAAATTATAAATTTGGATACATGGCAGCGAACCATACATTACAAATTTTTCAAGAGAATGGATTATCCTCATTACAATATATGTGTGAATATTGATATAGCAAACTTCTTAGAAAAGACTAACGAAAAAAATATTCCGTTTTATTACGCTATGATTTATGCGGCAACTTATGCTTTAAATCAAGTTGAGGAATTCCGTTACCGTATTAGAGGAGATCAAGTTGTTTTGCATACTATGATACATCCTTCTTTTACTGATATGTCAGACGGTACTAATTTATTTAAAATGGTAACGGCTGATATGGAGGAATCCATTTTAGACTTTACTAGAAATGCCCAAGAAAAGTCTCGCAATCAAATGGACTATTTTGTTATTAAAGACGTGGAAGGACGAGATGATTTAGCTTATATTACTTGTATTCCCTGGGTGTCATTTACCCATCTATCACACACCATATCGTTTAATAAAGATGATTCTATCCCGAGATTGGCATGGGGAAAACACTATAAAGAGGGTAGCAAAGTATTATTGCCATTTTCGGTACAAGCTCACCATTCTTTTGTAGATGGTATTCACATGGGAAAGTACATTGATTATTTACAGAAATACCTTAATGAATATGGTGATACAGATAAATTAATCCATATAGATGCCCCTGACAGGATAGGGGGTAGCGATGGGTAATTGAAAGGGTAATTTTGCGGTGGACAATAACGGAGGTGCGAAATGAAATACCTGGTGATCGGAGCCGGTGGTACAGGCGGGAGCATCGGAGGATTTATGACCGAGGCGGGCAACGATGTGACCGTAATCGCCAGAGGAAGACATCTGGAGGCTATTCAACAAAATGGTTTAAAAATGGAGACTACCTGCAAGGGGAATTATACCGTATATCCTATAAAGGCTGCGGATATGGATCATTACAACGAGCAGCCCGATGTAATATTCAATTGCGTGAAAGAATATTCCCTGGTGGACACCATCCCTTTTATCAAGAGAATAGCTCATAAAGATACAGTGGTAATACCAATACAAAATATCTATGGTACCGGGGGCAAACTGCAGGAACTGCTGCCTGATTTGCTGGTAACCGACGGATGCATTTACATAGCTGCGGAGATCAAAGAGCCCGGCGTCATCCTGCAAACAGGGGATATTTTCCGGGTGGTTTACGGGGTGAGAAAACCGGAGGAATACCGGCCGATTCTTGAACGGGTAGCCGCAGATCTGAGGGACAGCGGCATCACTGCTATTGTATCGGATAATATCAGGAGGGATGCGCTGCAAAAGTTCTCCTATGTATCTCCCATGGCTGCCTGCGGGGCATATTACGATATTGATGCTGGAGCAGCCCAGCAGGAAGGTAAAGTGAGGGATACGTTTGTTGCGCTCATGCGTGAGATCAATGTGCTGGCAGCAGCTATGGGCATATGCTTTGCTGTAGATATCATTAAAACAAATTTGAAGATTCTGGACAGCCTTTCACCTTCAGCTTCAACTTCCATGCAGAGGGATATAAAACAGGGTAAAAACTCGGAGATGGACGGCCTCATATTTGAAGTTGTGCGTTTGGGGCGAAAGTTTGGTGTGCCTCTGTCCACCTATGAAATGATTGCGAAAAAACTTGGATTTAAGGCCTGAAGACGGAACCCTATTGCATAATCGAAAAGGTTATTAGGGGATTAAATATGTATAAAGGAGGAGGGGGCAGGATATCACACACTTAAATCACTATAGACTTATCCGTTCCCAATATTCTTTGAGGAATAGAATCTGGACAATAAGCAAGTTGCATTCGCATGGGGGATGTCTCTCCCATACTTTGGACCAGGGGTAACCCACCAACATCAATAGCTCAAAAACTACCCGTCTCTATTACAGGCAAGTTGAGATGCTGAATGTATTTTTAATCACAAAATGAGCCAGAGCGACCGAATCACCATGGCTCTGAAATTATCTTCTTTGGCATCGCTTGATGATTTCCGGGAACTAATGGAACTTCTTTGCGGTAAAGCTCCGGCCTGTACTCTTGATGAACAGAATATATTTCTTAAACATGCTTTGAATACCAAAAACTAGCAACAATATAGTAATTCCCAGACCGCAAGATATTGCTGCAAATGGGTAATAATTTTCATGCTTACAAATTGCAGGTAAAAAGTGTAAGCAGGTCGAATTTATATGAAAATAACAGGAGGAGCGGGTAATCATTATGGCTAAACACAGTCTAAAAACAAAATTCATAATTATTACCTGTTTAATTTGTTTAATCAGCCTGCTTATGGTTTCTGCGGTAAGCTATATAACATCATTAAAAATAGTAAAATCAGAATTAAATCAAAAAACCGCTGGAACAGTCTTAAATAATGCCAACATCATCGACAACTGGTTTAAAAATCAGAACACATTTATTGATAATATGGCCAAGGATATTCAATTCAGTGGTAACTACAGAAATTATTATTTACAGAAATACCTGGAGTATAAGCTAAAACAACAAAACCAGGTTCTTGATTACTATATTGGCTTTACCGATGACCGTTTTATTAGTGGAATAAATTGGCTGCCCCCGTCTGATTATGATTTTAAAACCAGAGAGTGGTATATTAATGCGATTAATAAAAAAGCAATTATTTATACTATCCCGTACGTCGATGCTATGACGGGGAAGATGGTTATTACCATAGCCGAACCATTATATAATCAAGGGGAAATTATAGGAGTTCTGGCTGCTGATATTATGGTAGATAATCTGGTCGAACTTACCCATAAGGCAGGAAAAGACAGTCCCGGTTATGCTTTTCTATTAGATCAGCAGGGCCATTTTTTGGTGACACCGGCAGAAAAATGGCAGCCTGCTCAGGATAGTCTACATGATGCACACCAGGTCATGAACGGCAGGTATCTCCCGCTGTTTAACAGTAAAAATGCCAATAATATTAATATGGTATTATTACAGGATTATGATGGTGGCTATAAATATTTCTTTACCACCAGGGTAAATTCCAGCAATTGGATTTTTGGTGAAGCTATTCCTAAATCTGTATATGTTGAGCCGTTAAATAAATTATTATTTAGTTTTATTATCATATTGCTTATTTCCCTGCTTATTGGAAGTTTGATAATATTATCAGCAATTAATGGACTAATTAATCCGCTTAACCAGCTCAGACAGGCAGTGCTCCGTTTTTCACAGAAAGATTTCACGGCCCGTTCCCAGGTAAATTCTGAAGATGAAATAGGCGATTTGAGTAAAAGTTTTAATGAGATGGCAGCTATCATCCAGGAATATAACCGCAGCCTGGAATCTATGGTAGAGGCACGCACACAGGAATTGCAGGATAAGAACCAGAATATTATGGAGAGTATAAATTATTCCAAGCGCATTCAAGAATCTATTCTTCCAGATCTGGTTAATTATCATGGTATTGCTTATGATGACCATTTTGTAGTATGGAAACCGCGAGATACTGTAGGTGGTGATTTCTACTGGTCTAAACAGAAAGACGATACGGTTTTTATCGCTATTGCTGACTGTACCGGTCATGGAGTACCTGGTGCATTGATGACTATGACCGTTAATGCTATACTGGATCGCATTATCGACGAGGACCGGGCGCAGATGCCGGCAGCTATTCTAAAACGGCTTAACCGAATTCTCAAAGAAACTTTACGTCAGGATACTCCCGATGCACTGACCAATGACGGAGCAGATGTCGGCTTATGTATGATCAGGCCTGACCGGAAAGAAATGGTCTATGCTGGCTCCAAAATATCGCTATTTGCCTATCAGGAAAATGAGATTATACAAATAAAAGGTGATAGGCAAAGTCTGGGGTACAAACGCTCACGTTTGGATTATGAATATACTGACCACCCGCTGTCTCTGGATAATCAAATGTTTTATCTGACTACTGATGGCTTGCTTGACCAAAATGGAGAAGAAATTAACAAGTCTTTCGGCATAACTCGTTTTAAACAGACTTTGCTGGATATGAAAGACTTAAGCATGGATCAGCAAAAGGAATTATTGCTGGAGGTATTGAACAAATATATGGGATGTGAAAGTCAAAGGGACGATATTACGATTATTGGTTTTAAGATTTAACAATATGCAACGAACGATAAAAAGTGTTATTAATGAAGTGAAAGGAGCGGTATTTTAATGGGTTACTTAAAGAGAGTCTTGGTTTGGGCGATGTTATTGGCTTTTATCAATCTTGTAATACCTGCCGGGACTATGGCACAGTCAGTGAAAACGGGCAATCTTGAAACCGGCACGTATGTTCAGTTAGGTTCCTATAAAGGGAAACCTATTTTATGGCAGGTCATTAATAACGACCAGCAGGGCACGGTGTTGTTTGCCCAGAAAATATTAGCTTTCAAATCCTTTGATGCCAAGGGAGATGCCGCCGAGGGAAGAGACAGCAAATATAACACCAGGGTAAATGAGGGCAGCAACTATTGGGCTAAATCCAATCTGCGGGAATGGTTAAACAGTGCCGATGCCAAAGTGGCTTATTCGCATCAGAAGCCGGATTCTCAAAACACACTTGATTTTGGAACAGAAGATCTTAGTTATGATAGTGAGCCTGGTTTTTTAAGCAATTTTACAGATGCAGAACGGTCGGCAATCCAAGCGGTAAAACATAAAACCATGCTGAGTTCCTTTGATTTGCAGGTTAAAGATGGCGGCAGTCATTTGTGGGGGCCTGAAATCAATAATGATAATGCCTATTACCAGTGGGTAAGCGATAAGGTATTCCTGCTTTCGCATAATGAATTGATGGAATGGGTTAAAAACCATGGTTTATCAGTTAAAGCACCATGGTATACCTTTAAGGACAAGTCAGTTCTGGATTCATATTGGCTAAGATGCCCTGACGGTAATTATGCAGCGGCCGTATTTAATGTATCCGGGGAACGAATTGGCAGCAATACCAACGCATACAGGACGCTGGGGGTGAGACCGGCCTTATATGTAGAACCCGATTTAACCGTGAGCGGAAACGGCACCAAGGATTCACCTTATATTATCGCTGCCGGTAACACAGCAATTGCTGATACCGTTCAAGTCAAACCAGCTGCCGCCATTAGCCAGGCCATAACCATCAGTATTAATGGCAAGAATTTGCCCAGCGATGTTTCACCTCAGATTATCAACAGCAGAACCATGGTTCCTTTAAGGGCAATATTTGAGGCTTTGGATATCGATGTTGAATGGATTCCCGCCAGCAAAACGGTTATTGGCACCAAGGATAATACCAGAATTCAGCTGACCATTGACAAAACTACGGCTCTGGTCAACAACCAAGAAGTAATACTTGATGTCCCTGCTGCTATTGTAGATTCCAGAACTTTGGTTCCGGTCAGATTTATCGGTGAAAGTACCGGCCAGGAAGTCGGCTGGGATGATAAAACCAGAACCGTTGCGATTACACCTAAAGCAGCTGCCCCGTCTCAAATCGGGTCACAAGGTGATAGTGGAGTTAAAGAATTCTATATTAATCAAACCGGACCCATTTATCTGACTGTGGGCCAGTCCAAGCAAATCAGTGCTACAGTTGTTGGAAAGAACCTTAGCTTTGAACAGGAATATCCGCGCTGGGGAACAAGCAACATAAGTATTGCCAATATTTCAGGTGATGTTGTTTCCGGTTATACAAATACATGGGGCTCCGAAACCCGAAGATTTATTGTCACTGCAGATAAATCCGTTTATGTAAAAGCGTTAAGCCCGGGCCAGATTACGTTAAGTGCCTCAATAGGCCCCTACACCGCCAATCAATCCCAGACAAGAGATATAATTGTTATTGTTAAGGAATAACTCCTCACCAAAAGACGGTTGGAGAGTCTGCCTGTTTAGTCCTCTTCGAAGGGTATTGTTACACAGTGTTACACAAAGAACGTCCCAGTGTAACAGAGAGGCCGCGAGCCCTCCCCCGGCCCCTCCGTTAACACAATATAACAATATTTACATAAATAAATAGTTATGGTAATCTGAATTTATCTCCCGACTTTAATAAATGATAGGAGGTGAAAAGATGATTAGCAAGCAAGAACAGCCTGTGAAAACAGTCGGTAAGCAAGAAATTAAAAACAATGTCACCCTTATTCGCCCCAGCACTGCCAATACTGTCCAAACTAATCAATGGCCCTGCAGATGGTTCCTGTAAAGAAATTCGGCGCATTAATTAAAAATTGTCTAACTCCTTTGATGCGGGCCAATAGTCTGGCAACGGAGGAGTTTGTTTTTGAGCAACTAACTGAGCAGGTGATAATAGTGAAGCTTTCCCGATATATTTTTACCTTTCCTTATGGGAATTCCGAGATGCTGCTTTTTAATTCCATTAACGGATGTTTAATAAAGATGGATAGTGCTTGTTTTCATAAGGGAAACGTGCTAGAGAGCAATTTAACACCCGCAGATATAAAGGTATTGCACGAAGGTGATTATTTAGCCGATGATGAAATAATCATAAGTCAGCTTGACAGCCTGTACCTCTCCCCACCTGATACTCTGATGTTAAACATTGAGGTAACCGGACACTGCAATCTCTCTTGTTCCTATTGTTATCAGCAGGGCTGGCCCCAACGCGGGAGTATCCAAAACGATACTGTCGAAAAAATTCTGACCTATATTGAAAAGTGTACGGAGTACTTGGATTACAAGACAATTAAATTAGATTTTATTGGCGGCGAACCCTTTATGGCAGTTGATAAAATGGCCTGCATTTTTAGTGAAGTGAAAAGCATTTGCCAGTGTAAGGATATCAAATTGGAGGCTCAGGCCGAAAGCAATGGTACGCTTCTGAACCTGCATAACCTTAAGTGGTTCGAAAACCTCGACCTTTCTGTAACTCTATCCCCTCCGGAAGATCATAATAAATATCGTTCCTATAATAATGGGCAAGGCAGCTATCAGCAGATAGTATCCAATTTAACAGACTGCCGGGAGCTATTTGCAAAAAAATCTATTAAGCTCAACTTGAGATACAATGTTCATGCCGCCAACTATCTGCTGTTCCCATCTTTCCTTGCTGAAATCAGAAGGCTCGGACTGCCTGTCGCTGCGGTTAAAACTGCCTATACCGCCGAATATGAGTATAATGCTTTCCACAATGGTTTAAGCCTGGAGCAATTCATGGCCTGGAATTCCTCTGCCGCTATTGACGCACTGCGGGAATATGATTTCCCGGTCCCCTTCTTCCCGTATGCCAGTACCCAACGCTGCGCAGCATATCAACCCTTCAGCTGCAAAGTCTTTTATGACGGCTCCATCGGCTTGTGCAATGCTTCCCCTTATGGTAGGAGCGAGCTGCACATCGAGCAGATTGCCACAAATCCAGAGCTTTTAAATGAATATTATAGAGAGGTAAAAAGCTGGACTCCCCTTCAGGACCCGGCTTGCTCCAGTTGTAAAGAATTATTGCTATGCGGTGGTAAGACCTTCTGCATGCCAAAGCCTTGCAATTATGCTCTGTATGATTTGGAGCTATTTCTAAAAAATTACATGACGAGTGCATGACAAGGGGACGGCAGACTGCCCTGAAAAGCTAACAAAAAAGGTTGCCCCTCTCGTCCGTTCGACTCTTGGGACAGCCTCATTCTGTATTTTGGAGCCGACAGTCGGATTCAAAGTGTCGGCCTGCTGATTGCCAGTCAACTGCTCCAACCCTAACTTAAGGCATATTCGGACTCCCGGTTTCTTTTGCCTGTTTTCGTGCCAACAGATAGAGCAGAAATCTAACCCAAACATTCCAGCTCGTTGTTTTTGAAGAACCGGTTAGGCTATTCTCTGCCATGTCCAGCCCATCTTCCAGTAATGCATCATGCAATGGCCCTATCAATAGGTGCCAAACCAGCCAGTTTTTAAGGTCACAATCCCCTTCAACCACATGGCGTAGAATTGTATGATTACGCCTTGGTACTACTTCAAAATAGTGCCGCCCATCGAAAGCCGCTAAGGCCCCCGCCTGGTCGAACTGAAACACCGCCCTTTTTCCCGGTACATATTCCCCCACCGTATATCTAATAAATCCGTGTCCTCCACTGGAACCGACTTTCAACCCTTGATCAAGCTCCATCGGTATCCATTTGGCAACCGGCCACAGTATATTGGCAGGACCCGCTAGGCTGTCAATAGCTTGGCCAACCTTATCCACAGGCAGTTTAAATAGTCTTTCGTGCTCGTTATAAATCCTCATTATCTGTTCCTCCTTTCATTAGATCCAAGGCTGGCACTTGCCCGGTTAAACCAAACCAGCCCAATCTGTAGGTGCATCCCAACGTCATTGCGGGACGCCGGGAAAAATGTAGTTTCCGTTCTGACCCGTATTTCCTTCTTATATGGATTAATATTGAAATTATTAATATAATGATAATTGCAGTACGTGTACACGTAAATTACGCACTTTTTTATGACATAGTCATGTTTAAGTGACCTTGGGGAGGATACATTTGATGATTGATGGCGACGCCAGGGAATACATATGCCCCGTATCAGCAACCCAAAGCATACTGACAGGGAAATGGAAACTATCCATTCTCTGGATTTTAAGCAAGAAAACGATAAGATTTTCAGAACTGCAAAGGTTGATGCCGGATGTCTCAAGGGGTGTTTTGACTCAACAATTAAGAGAGCTTGAACATTATAAAATGGTACACCGGGAGGTATATAAAGAAGTACCGCCCAAGGTTGAATACTCCTTAACCGAAATAGGCAGAAGCTTCATTCCTGTAATGACCAGCATTATGGAGTGGGGCGTTGGCTATGTTAAAGAGCTGTCTAATACAGACATGTCCATTTGTATTACCAATCGGTTTAATTGTCAAAAATGCTATGACATAATGTTATCGGCCGATCTTAAGCAAAATTGATCCTATTTCGCTTGGTTTTAGGGCAGCCGGTATCTAAAATATGGAGATAGGATAAGCTAGCAAGGAACATTAACGATTAATCGGAGTTGATATAATTGACGTGGCAGGCACATTTTCCTACCAGAGTCTTTTTTGGACGGGGAGTAATAAATGAGCAAGCAGACTTGCTGCATACACTTGGTTCCCGAGCCCTTATCGTAACTGGAAAGGGTGGTTCGGCTATTCGAAATGGAGCCCTGGAGGATGTTTGCAGGACCTTGGAGAAGACATCGCTTGGCTGGGAACTCTTTAATGAAGTTGAACCCAACCCAACGATTGAAACTGTTCGCAGGGGGGCTGCTTTGGCCCGAGAGATGAGGGCTGATTTTGTGATTGGAATTGGTGGCGGTTCTCCGATGGATGCTGCCAAAGCAATCGCTATTACTAATCTGGCGGAAGTCTCCGATGAAGAGTTGTTTAATCTGCAATACGGTGATGTTCTCCCGATTGTTTTAATACCTACTACGGCCGGTACAGGTTCGGAAGTAACCCCGGCATCCATATTGACAAGCCATAAAGACCAGACCAAAAGAAATATTGGCAGCGCAAAACTCATCCCCAACATTGCTTTTCTCGATTCATCCTATACCAGTGGTCTGCCCTGGCAAATAACTGCAGATACCGCAGTAGATGCCTATTCTCATGCAATTGAAAGCTATTTGTCAGCGAAAAACAATGCTATAAGTTCTCTTTTCTCTGAGCAGGCGATGACCATTCTGAGCCAAGAGCTTCGAGTAATTGCTCGAAAAAACGATCTTGGTCCTGATAACCGGGATTCTTTACTATATGCCTCCTACCTGGCGGGTGTTGCCATCAGCTTGACTGGCACCTCAATACCCCATGCACTCGGATATTCTTTAACCTATTACAAAGGGATGCCTCACGGGAGAGCAAACGGAGTTATTATGCCATCATGGATGGATTTTAATCACAAAATGAGCCAGAGCGACCGAATCACCATGGCTCTGAAGTTATCTTCTTTGGCATCGCTTGATGATTTTCGGGAACTAATGGAACTTCTCTGCGGTAAAGCTCCGGCCTGTACCGTTGATGAACAAAATATATTTTTAAAACATGCTTTAAATACCAAAAACATTAATAACAATATAGTCATTCCCAGACCGGAAGATATTGCTGAGATCCTTGCCAATTGTTTGAGTTGAGAAGTCGAAGAGAGAAATATTCTGACAGCAGAACCTTCCCTGTCATATGTTGTTTTTCTGGCAGCCTGTTTTCCACAAGGAGGATAATGTTATTCAGGTATTGAATAATTCTTGCAGGAGGAATTGATTATGCGCAGTGCAATATTTGAAATCAGCATATTATTAGGTGCCGTCATCCTGGGATGGCAGAAAACCGGATGGAACTCCTTGTTTTATATCGCTCTTGCTCTTATTGTGTTTTATGTCATTGTTATGGTTATTTATATTGTGACCAAGGGGTCAGCGATGTCATGGTTGGACAAACTACTCGGAGTAATAGCATTAGCCGCGTGGCTGGCAATAGCCTGGTTATTAATCCAAGAGAAGGGATTACATCTGCCTGGGCTATTATAATAAGACTGGCATATGAAGGTCTTAAAACCGGAAAGGAGTCCAGTCTCGAATGACTACTCAAGTACTTACCTACTATTTTACCGGTACGGGAAACTCATTATGCGCCAGCCGTTGGATTGCCGAAAATGCCAGCAAGGCCGGAGTCGCAGCCGGGGTAAGGCCAATAGATCGTTTTGACCGCCATTCCATCCCCCAACCAGCCCCGGACACTCTGCTGGGCTTTGCCTATCCCACCCATGGGTTTAATCTTCCATGGTACATGCTCAAATTCTTGCTCTATTTTCCCCGCGGCCATAATCCAGTCTTTCTGCTAAACACCCGCGCTGGGATGAAACTAGGCCGCTGGTATACCCCTGGCGTGTCAGGAATAGCCATCCTGCTGCCCATGTTGATCCTGGCTCTCAAGGGATATAGTATTCGAGGTGTTTTGCCCCTGGATATGCCGTCGAACTGGATTTCCATACATCCCGGCTTGTTCCCGCATACGGTTGCTGACATCGTCAAACATTGCCGCCGCATAGTCGACCGCTTCAGCTATGCGCTGCTGGCCAAGAAACGTAGCTTCCCGCTTATTTTCTTCTTGTTCCTTCCCCTGGATTTAGTACTTCTCCCCATAAGTCTGGCGTATTTGGTAATAGGACGTTTCTTTTTAGCCAAGACTTTCTTTGCCTCCAAGCGCTGCAACGGCTGCAGAATCTGTGCCGAGCACTGCCCGGTCGGTGCTATCCAAATCATTGATGAAAGGCCCTACTGGAGCTTCCATTGCGAAAGCTGTATGCGCTGTATGAATATCTGCCCTCTGCAGGCTATCGAGACCTCGCACTCCATGGCGGCCATCATGATCACGCTAACGACCTCGATACCGGCAAGTATATATTTACAGCACTTTTTGTCCGCCACTGGTCTGAATATTACTGGGGCAGCATTAGATTCCGCAGAAAAAATCATCTCTTGGCTTCTTTCTCTGGTCATCATCTATGTATTATATATACTGGCTTTCGCTCTACTGCGCAATCCATGGGTCAACCGCTTTTTCGTTTATACCTCCTTGACCTATTACTGGGCGCGTTATAAAGCTCCTGGGATCGGATTAAAGGATTTCAGCCAGGCTAAGATAATTAATAAGCGAAGAACAAAATAGCTGCAATGACTTGTGGGTGATAAATCTCTCTTTGATTACTAGAGTTCTTGTTTTTCTGTCACACATGCAGGAAAATTCCCTTGTGCGCCCGGCATCGGCGACAGCAATGACAATTACCACTACCATACAACTTAAGCATAGCCAGCAAACGTCTTGTGACTTTGTACATAATTATGTTATTATAATGTCAAATAAACTCGAGGTGATGATATATGCCACAAATTAAACCAATAACCGAGTTGAGAAACACTAATGAAATTTCCGAAATATGCCATAAAAAAGGCGAGCCTATTTTTATTACTAAAAATGGATATGGCGATTTAGTTATAATGAGTATAGAAACATATGAGCGTCAACTCGGTCTCGTTGATGTGTACAAAAAGCTAGCTGAAGCTGAAACACAAATTGCACAGGGTGTTCCTTTGTTGGAAGGTACAGAAGTATTTAAAAAACTGAGGGATAAATATGTCCGGGAAAAGATATAAATTGAAGTTTACTCCCAAAGCAAGTGAGGATTTAGAACAAATTTTTAGCTATATAACAGGATCGCTTATGGCTGAAATTGCTGCGGACAATTTGCTGGAAAAAATCGAAATTAGCATAATGCGACTAGAAAGTTTTCCTTATTCAGGTAGTTTTATTGTAGATGAGCCTCTAAAAAACAGGGGGTATCGCAAGTTAATAATTGGTAACTTAAGCATCGGAAGAAACTGCGAAGCAGTTTCAACACACCGCTGCAACGAGGCGGGGGACGTTTTTTCGCCTCGTTATATTGCTTTTTATTTAGTTAATGAGCAGGAAAAGCAGGTTGTAATTATGCGTATTCTGTATGGTGCCCAAAACTATCAAGATATACTTTGATTCATCTGACAATAAGGGTTGTCACGGAGACGGGGTTATTAACAACATCCTTAAATTGTTGAGGATTTTGCATAATTTTGAATTATGCAAAATCCTCAGTTACCCTCGAAGTGTACAACCCTATTCTTCGGCCCACAAGGGTATGGCGACTGTTGCTTTGAATAAATCGCCGTCAATTTCCAACTGGAATGTTCCTCCCTGCAGATCGCTTAAACTCTGAGCAATGGAAAGTCCCAGTCCTGAGCCTTCCGTGCTTCGGGATTCATCCCCCCGGACAAAGCGCTCGGTAAGCTGTTCCGGCATGATATTAAGAGGAAAAGCGGATATGTTTTTAACCGTAAAGGAGCCATAAGCATTGTCGGAGGCAATATCAACATAAACCCGGGAATGGGGCATGGAGTATTTTATCACATTGGACAGCAAATTTTCAGCTATCCGCCACATATGTTTGCCATCTGCCCGTACGACGACCGCTGCATCAGCAGCTTGAATATGAAGTTCCAGCTGCGCCTTTTGGATCTTTTCTTCATACTCTCCACAGGCCTGCATCATTAACTCCTGCAAATCAACCTTTTCGCCGGCCACTGCCAAATTGCCGCTGGAGGCCTTGCTGGCTTCCATAAGATCTTCGATCAGCTGCTTAAGGCGGGAAGATTTTTCTTCCAATACATTAATATATTCAGCCGCCGCTTCATTTTCCAGGTTTTCCTTCTTGAGCAGGTCAACATAATTGATGATGGAAGTCAAAGGTGTTTTCAAATCATGAGAGACATTGGTGATAAGATCGGTTTTCATCCGCTCCCCTTTTACCGCGGCAGCGACCGCTTTTTTCAATCCTCCCTGCAGGCTGCGGATATCCTCGGCAAAAGCTGCCAAGCTTGCGGGAATAAGGGTGCTGTTCAAGGGATAATCCAGATTCCCGGCTGATATTTCTTTAACCGCTTCCATGATTTGCGGTAAAGCTACCAGCGACCGGGCGGCAAAATAGATTGCTCCGGCATTAAAGCCAAGTAAAAGCAGGAGCATAAAGAGGAAACCGCCGAAAGAATCGAAGTAGGCTTCCGCGCAAAGGATAAATAACAACCCGTTTATGAAGCCATAACCCAAAAGCAGCAGCAAAATCCATGCTTTAAAAACCTTGCCCTGGAAAGCCTGGCGGAGGAAAGCATTTAAAGCAGAGCCGAGCTTGTATAGCAGAGTGTTGGTAAAAATCTGTCCCGTCTTAATCTGTTCGACCATGGACAAAACATAGAATAAACCAATGAATATATCCAGGCTGAGAACAACGGCAATAGCTATTATACTCAATACATTCGGCACATCTATGGAAGTGCCGGGGGCAATAAACAACGAAAGTATAGCTGCTATCAAGACCAAAACCGTATGTACATCGCTATACATCCGGTCTGTCCGAGCCGGTACAACTTCTCCTTCCGGTTCCCGGCGGCCGGTTATATAAATCAGATAAATAAAAGCAATAGCCATGAGGATAAAGGATATGATTGATATATCGGTGGCCGCGTTACTGCGGGCTTTTGTTTGGGTGTAATCCATATAGTCATCGTAGAATAAATCCCCGGCTTGCAGCGGTTTTGCGACTGCCGCATATACTTCGTAGGGGCTGCCGGACATCATATCTTCAACATTTTCTGCCATCGAAATACTGGCATTGGATGTCCAGCCGTTAAAGAAGGCATTGGCCGGCTGTTTTTGAATATAGCTTACCGGATCACCCTTCTCCGGCCCCAAATTGCTCCATGTTTCCCCGGTTTCGGTGTTGCGGACATAATAGACGAAATTAACCATGTCCGCAAGCCGGTTTTCAATGAGCTGGAAACGTTGTAAATTCTCGGCTTGGGTTGGTAAATCTTCGCCGGAATTCTTGATATTATCTTCGCTTTTCAGTATGACATGATACTCCACCGTATTATGCAGCAGCCGGGCAAAGCTGTTTTGGAACGAATAGGTATCGGTATAGCTTGATGAATTGGCGATTTCGCGATTCTCAAAATAATAAAAGCAACCGCCCATAGTCCCCAAAAACCCCAGCCATACTATGATTATGGCCAACAGTTTAGTCCATTTGAAATGGCTAATATTTTTCGATTTTGTATCCAATGCCCCATACCACCTTTAAGTATTTTGGTTCTTTCGGGTTGATTTCAATTTTCTCCCGAATCCTCCTTATGTGCACGGCTACCGTATTTTCCGCTGAATAGGAAGGCTCATTCCATACCTGTTCATATATCTGGGCTATAGAGAACACATGCCCCATGTTCTCCATTAAGAACTCCACTATTCCGTATTCGGTAGGAGTCAACCGGATGATTTCCCCATCTACCCGCAGCTCTTTGCCTTCCCGGTCCAGTTCCAGACCGCCGGTTTTCAATATACCGTTTTTGAGGGCTATACTCCCTAGTGCAGTGTAGCGGCGCATCTGTGATTTGACCCGGGCCATTAATTCCAGAGGGTTAAAGGGTTTGGTCACATAATCATCCGCCCCGAAATTGAGCCCGGTAATCTTATCCGTGTCCTCGGATTTGGCGGAAATTATAATAATGGGAATATTGCGTTCCTCCCGAATCCTTATGGTGGCCGACAGCCCATCTAATTCCGGCATCATAATATCCAATAAAATCAAATGAATTTCATGTTCGCTCAGAGCTTGCAAGGCTTGAGTCCCGGTATAGGCTTTTATCACTCCATAGTTTTCGTGTTTTAAATAGATTTCCAGCGCATCTACGATGGCCGGGTCATCATCACACACCATCACATTTAACTTTTCCATAAAACGCCTCCATTGCATCCTAATCAGATCATTCGTTCACTCAAATATAACCACCTGCCTTTCACTCCATATTCTGGCAGGTAAATATTACAAAGCACTTCATGAAAATCTTAAATCTTTCTTAAGAATCAGGCAAATCCCGAAAAAAACAGGGGGACAAAATGTCTCCCTGTCGTTGTCGCTTGTAACGCTTAATATATCCACTTTACTTTTATGTTGCGAATACTAATTGCAAATAAGAAAATAGTAAATCCGGCCAGCACTGGGATACTCAACAGCGGAGCTTATTACATCAGCTCAGGCCCGGTTTCTTGATACGTATGAGTAACCCCTTGCAGAGTGCGGGAGATAGAGCTCAGGCTGGTATTGTTAAGGAAGCAGCAGTCCTTGTTCAGGTTCTTGCATAACTTTTTAACACTGTTACAGGCCCCATGGCTGTTGGCATCGGTGGAGCAAAGCACGAGATCCACCTTTTGGATGAGGTTCTTAAGCCCTTTTTCTCCGGCATTCATATACCCGTCGTGATAATCAAAATCAAAGCCCATTTCTTCGGCCAATTCCCGATAAAGCGAGCTTAAACGGGTCAGTCCCCCTACCAGTAAAACCCTGCGCCGGCACTGGCTCATTTCTTCTCCTGATTTTGGGCAGACCCCCGGTACCGCCGCCATGTCTTTCAATATGCGTTGGAATTCCTCGTACAACTGTTGGTTTATCTTTTGCTGGGATGATAGTTCTCTGGACAATGCGCTTTTGTCCCGGTCAAGCTCTTCGATTATGCGCAAGGCTCTTGACAATTCAGTCTGCAAGCTATCCATTTCTACATTTGTCTCCGAGCCAACGCTTGCTTGCCCGGCACCTATTTCCGCTGGATGCTCAAGCTTCAATTTCTCCAGTTTTATGTATTTATTATTTAATTCCTTATTTCTTTTTTCACTATCCGCCAGTTTACTCTCCATTTCCTTGCGCAGTTTTCGCTCGCGCCTGATTTTTTCCTGTAATTGTTTATTGTGTTTTTCCAGCCGCTGGCATTCTGCTTTTTCCCTGCGATTGCTCCCGCCATTGAGATGGGACAGCATGTGAATATCGCAAAAGAGTCTATGTACGAATTTTAGCGACAAGTCCCGCCGCGTTAAAGCCACCCAGTAAAGACCGCAGATATCCCCCTGGGCATATTTCTCTTTCCATAATTCATCAAATTCTTCTTCACCCAGGCAACCGTATTGGGCTATATCATAATGGTACTTCTGGTTTAGCAATTTATTTATATGATAGGATAGACGATTGGCAAAAGCGGAGTTCTGCACCATCAAGGAATGTATTTCATAATCCAAATAGCTGGCTTCCTCCATATCCAGTTTGCGCAGGAGCTGCCGCTGTTCCTCCATCGACAAGCAGGTACCGCAGATTGAACAAAGCCAGTGTTCATTAACCTCCCATAGCTGTTTCCGGATCATTGAACCGGTTATTAATTGTGGCATATTTATTTCCCTCCTAAGATATCTAACGTTTAAAGCATGACCAGCCTATGCTTTGCTATAATAAGATCCCAATAAGTTAATATTGATTATCATTATCAATATTAACTTAAAAAAATTAGCACCTCTTAAGTAATTGCTCCAAGTAGTCTGTTTAGCTATGCTTGCCAAAGCTGCTTTTAAACAATCCCCATTACACTACCCAACCGAATAGCCTGGCTGTTTAAAATCCCTTCTCCCCTTTAACTTTGACCGCCTTTTTGTAATCTTCATGTTCATTTCTTAAGTATCGGAAGAAACTGCGAAGCAGTATCAACACACCGCTGCAACGAGGCGGGGTTTTAAACCTCGCCTGTTTTGTTATTAGGACCCCGACCGTTTAAAGAAGCGGGGGCATCTTTTCACCTCGTTATCGCCAGTTTGATAAAGCTCTCTCATAAATCGCTTTATACGATGGAAAAGAATGAAAACAGCAATTACAAAAAGCAGACCGATGACCAGATACTCCAATGCTGCTCCCTCCCACGATTAGTTAGTTTAGTCTAACTTTATTGCTAAGGCTAGGCATTTCTTCTAACAAGAAAGCTTTGCTCAAATAGCCCAAATGATTTCCATATCATTGCTTGCAAAAACCGATAATCTTGGTGTCATTTTGGCCGGGTTTTATGGTTTTCCCAGCGAAGAACCATAAAACCCGGCCTTATTACTTAAGATAAAAGGTCCTAGACCCCTATTCCCATCCAGAGTCCAGCCCGGTATACTACAAAGGATACCAGCCAGGCCAGGATCACGGTATAAGCCATGGTAAAAGCCGGCCATTTCCAGCCGTTGGTTTCCCGCTTCATAACCGCCAAAACTGCCAGGCACGGCACATAGATCAGCGTAAAGAGCATTAAAACATAAGCCGTCAGGGGGGTAAATCCCGACTGTTGTTTGGCTTTCTCAGCAAAACTATTGATGCTTTCTTCTTCTTCCTCGGCCAAGGCGTCATTATCTTCTATACTATATAAAGTTCCCATAGTGCTGACTACTACTTCTTTGGCTCCCAAACCACTTACCAGGGCTACCCCGGCTTTCCAATCAAAACCCAGCGGAGCAATAATTGGTTCAACGGCCTTGCCAACTTTCCCGGCATAACTGTTTTCCAATTGAGCCGCGGATGTTGCATAAGGCTGGCCTTGGTTATCGACATTGGGGAAAGTGAACAGTCCCCACATCAGAATGGACATGGCAAGTATGATCGTACCGGCCTTTTGCAGGTAGAGCCAGGTTCTTTCCCACATATGAATAATGATGTTTTTCAGAGTTGGCCAGCGATAAATAGGCAGTTCCATGACAAAGGGTTCGGTTTCTCCCGGCAGCAGGAAGGTACGAAATACTCTAGCCATGATTATAGCCAGGGTTATGCCGATAAGATAAAGCGAGAACAAAATATTCCCTCCAACCTGGGGTGAAAAGAAAGCAGCTATAAGCAAGGTATAAACCGGCAAGCGGGCTCCGCAGCTCATCAAAGGCGTAACCAGCATGGTAACCAGACGGTCCCGGGGATTTTCCAGGGTCCGCGTTGCCATCAAGGCCGGAACCGTACAGCCGAAGCCAATCAGCATGGGTACAAAGGATTTGCCATGCAGGCCCGCGCGGTGCATTACATTATCCATTACAAAAGCTGCCCGGGCCATATAGCCGCTGCCTTCCAGCAAGGCGATGCCCAGAAAAAGCAGTAGGATATTAGGCAAAAAGACCAGCACGCCGCCTACCCCGCCGATAATACCGTCAACCAGCAGAGAACTCAGCAAGCCTTCAGCCATATGAGCCCCCACCCACTCGCCCAGAGCCGATACCCCGGCATCAATCCACTCCATCGGCGGCCCCCCCAGCGTAAACGTAAGCTGGAACAACAGCCACATTATTCCCAGGAAAAGGGGTATGCCCAGTGCCCGGTTTAAGAGTATATTATCAATTTTCTCAGTGAGTGATACACGATCCAAGCCGCTTCTATGGCAAGCTTCGCGGCAAACCCCGCGGGCAAAGGCATAGCGATCCTCAACCAGCAGGGTTTCCGGGTCATCACCAATCACGTTTTTAATCCGCTGCCGGCTCTTGACAAGTTCATCCGCCAAGAAGCTGCCATTGTTAATAGTTGCGAGACGCCCCATCAGTTCCCGGTCATTTTCCAAAAGTTTAATGGCCACCCAACGGGCTGGGTAGGTTAGATCATGGCTCCCGGCTTGATCGGAAGCAACTTCCAAAAAGGCTTGATTTTTAGTGGAAAGCAGCTCCTGTATCTTTTGCAGTTCATCTTCAATCTCATGGCGATAGCGAATCTGCCTTTCAGCCAAACCTGAAGTGCCGGAAATAAACTGCGCCACCGCCTCCAGTATCTCTTCAGTACCTTCATTTTTACTGCCCACTGCCCTTACAACCGGAGCTCCCAGCAACTTTGCCAGCAAGGTGTAGTCAATTCGGTTCCCGTTCTTCTCGGATACATCTGCCATATTCAAAACCAACAGCAATGGAACTTCAAGTTCTTTGAGCTGAGTAGTCAGATACAGATTGCGCTCCAGATTGGAGGCATCCAGTATGTTCACCAGTAAATCCGGTTTTTCTTTGATTATCACATCTCTGGCTACCACTTCATCCGGCGAATAGGCAGATAATCCATAGGTTCCAGGCAAATCTACTACGGTTATGTCAAAATCTTTGTATTTGGCCCGGCCTTCTTTTTTTTCAACCGTGACTCCTGAATAATTGCCCACATGCTGGCGGCTGCCAGTTAGGTTGTTAAAAATGGTGGTTTTCCCGGAATTGGGATTGCCCGCCAGAGCTATAACTACTTGTTTTTTCTTCACAATATCCCTCCTCCGTTTATTCCAAAATTATAGTATCCGCTTCTTCTTTGCGCAGCGACAAATGAAAGCCCTGGTTTTTTACCTCTACCGGGTCACCCAACGGCGCATAACGTTCCATAACAAGCTCGGTTCCCGGCACCAGGCCCATATCCATAATTCGCCGGCGAATGGAACCATTGCCCGTGATCGCCTTGATCTTCCCGCTCTCTCCCGGGTTTAAATCTTTTAAGGTTCGGATCATTTATTTCACCTCCCCATTTACTTCCTTAATATTGCTGCATGATCTGGAACAACCCAGGCAGCTGCAGCATTTACTGTCATCAGTGCTTGAAAGCCCCTTCACAGCTCGCCTGGTTTGCAATATAACAATAGCCAGGGCTAACACTCCAGCAACGGCTAAAAGCATTGTTTCCATCTCTCCACCCCCCTGTTAGTAACAGCTAACATTTATTTTGGAAAAAAGAGCCTGTTTCTCAAGCCCCTAATGATAATGATTATCAAGTTCATTAATATAATAATCCCTCTTCATCCTACTGTCAAGATTATTTTTCGGGGCAAGCGGGGACGCGGTCTTGGAGGCAAGCGGAAGTTTTGCCCCTGCAATATTAATAAGATTGTGTAATAAGGAAAGTAATAATTATTTGATTTTTCAATGCAAAATTTTTGATTGCCGGAGAACATGAAAGTCGAATCGTTTTTGTTAAATTCCTTCGACACTCACAGTAAGATTTCCTTGTTCTTGCCTTGCGCGCTAGCGCGCAGGCAAGAACCGCCCCCGCTTGCCTCTTCCTATAATTATAACAATTACTTATTAGACTAATGATCCGAATTAATCTATAATGTCATTTGGAATAATATGTCCAATAAGTATCGGTAATCAAAGATATAAGCATTTATTAAGTGCCTATGAAGGATTGACTCGCAAATTGACTATTTGGGGGTGATGTATTTAAGCACCGGAAGAAACTGCGCAGCAGTTTCAACACACTGCTGCAACGAGGCGGAAGACATCCTTATAACCATTACTTTCGCTTAACTCAAGGCACAAACGTAATGAAAAATTTTCTTCCAGACTTCGCCTCGTTAGAACCCGCCGCCTGTTTGGTTAATAAAAACCCGACTGTTTAGAGAAGCGGGGGACATCCTTTTGCCTCGTTATAGCAACAACAAATAAGCTTTAAGGGAGAGTGAAGAAATGAGAAAAACTGTTTCCATTTTATTGGTGGTTTTTATGCTGGCAGCTGTATTGTCAGGCTGTGCCAAGCAAACCACACCAACTGCCAAAACCGAGAATAAGGACGCCCAGCAAGTGACTGATTACAAAATCGGGGTCGTAACCCCAACCCTTTCCACCAGTGAGGATGAGTTCCGGGCTGCCGACAAGATGGCCAAACAGTACCCCGATATCGTCAAGCACATCACCCTGCCGGAAAACTTCGCCACCGAGATTGAAACTGGCTTGAGCCAGATTACGTCTCTGGCCGATGATCCAAAAATGAAGGCCATTATCGTAATCTCTGGGCAGGCCGGATTGCTGCCGGCCCTGCAAAAAGTGGAGGAAAAGCGGCCTGACATTATTACCATGACCGCTCCGATTTGGGATGACCCGGTATTGATGTCCAAGTATGTGGATGTAAACCTCGACACCGATTGGGTAAAAAGAGGAGAGGCAATTGCCAAAAAAGCTCATGAGATGGGTGCCAAAACCCTGATTCACTATTCATTCCCCACCCACCTGGCCAAGGATGTTATCTCGCAAAGAAAGGCCGCGATGGAAAAAACCGCTAAAGGGCTGGGCATGGAATGGGTAGAGGTAATTACACCCGATCCCCAAACCGGCAACGGGACCGGGCCGATGCTGCAATTCCTCCGGGAAGACATCCCCCGGCAGATTAAAAAGTATGGTGCTGATACCAACATATTTGGCACCAATTGCCCGATGTACGATGTCATTATCGACGAAGCCCTGAAACAGAAGTTTATGGTTGCGGAACAATGCTGCCCCACCCCGCTTCAGGCTTATCCCACTGTAATGAACCTGGAAATCTCGGAAGAAGATGCCTGGAACTTTGACAAGGTCAACAAGATGATCAGTGAAAAAGCCGCCGCTGCTAAAATGACCGGAAGACTGGGCGGCTGGCCGATGCCGGCTACCGTATTCATGCCCCAGTTTGCGGTTGAACTGGCCAAGAAGATGATTGAGGAGCCCGGCTTCGAATACCAGGACCTTAAAAAGCTGGACCAGCTGGCCAAGGATGTTACCGGACATGATGTAAACTTCAGCAAATTCAAGCCCAAGGCAGACGGAGCCGAGTTAGACAACTATTATGTCATGATTATGGATTCCATCCTTTACTAAGTACTTTAATATTGTTGGTTGGGACAGGTTAACTGTCCCAACTTTCTTTAAACATCGGAAGAAACTGCGGTTTAACACACCGCTGCACCGAGGCAGGGGATTAGAACCCACCGCCTGCTAGATTAATCGTAACCCTGCCGCTTACAGTACGGGGACATCTTTGCCTCGTTATATTCCAATATAGCCGGGATGAAAATAAGATGGGACAGCGGACCTGTCCCCTGGTCCCACAGGAGAAGTAATGACAAAGCTGTTGGAGATTAAAAACCTGAATAAAAGCTATGATGGCATCCCCGCTTTAAACGATGTCAATCTCTCCATAGCTCCCGGTCAGATCCACGGTCTGGTTGGAGCCAACGGCTCCGGCAAAAGCACCTTGATGAATATCCTGTTTGGCAGCCCGGTCATCCATGAAACGGGCGGCTATCAGGGGGATATTTTTTTTCAGGGTCAAAGAATAAGCCTGCTGAACTGTGCAGAGGCCATAGCCAAGGGAATCGGTATGGTCCACCAGGAGTTTGCCCTGATACCGGATATGACGATCGGAGAGAATATCAAACTGGGCCGGGAGAATACCTACCATCTTACCGACCGGCTGTTTGGCCGGAAATATTCATTAATAAACCGCAGCCAGGATTACCAGAGTGCAGCACCCGTACTGCAGAGGATGGGAATCAATCTCGAGCTCGGTATTAAAATTCTAAACCTGTCGACCAACATCAAGCAGTTTGTCGAGATCGCCCGGGAGATTGCCCGCAGCGATTTGCAGCTCTTGTTATTGGACGAGCCGACTGCAGTCTTAAACCAAAGCGATGCCCATAAACTGATGGAAATTTTGACTGAAATGGCGGCAGCCGGCATCGGGATCTTGTTTGTCTCCCACCGGCTGGAGGAGATACAGCATATCTGCGATACAGTAACGGTTCTGCGCGACGGCAAAAAAGTCTCTCAATATGAAAAAGCTGATATAACAATCAATAGCCTGGCCCGGGATATGATCGGCCATCTGGTAAGCAAAGCCAATGCTAAAAAACGGGAGCCCATGCTTCAGCCGGTCATCACTTTCCATAATTTTTCGGTTAAAATGCCGGGAGAAGAGATCAAGGACCTGAACCTGAATATTTTTGAAGGTGAAATACTGGGCTTAACGAGTCTTTCCGGACATGGCAAGCTGGCCCTGGGCTATGGGATGATGGGCCTGTATCCGGCAGCGGGCATGGTAACTTATGAAAATGCAGGCCTAAGCAAGATGGAGGCCAGGAGCAATATCCTGAAAGGCATGTATGTCTTGCCGGATGACCGTCAGGATCTAGGCATCCTGCCGGAGCATTCCCTGGAAGACAATATAATTTTTACGGGTAATCAGATCAAAAATATGTTTGCCCGCAATCCTGCTTGGGGTTTTCTGGGTTTTATAGACCGTAAAAAAGCCAAGCAGCACGTCAGCCAAATGATTGATGATTTCGATATAAAATGCAGCTCCAGCAAACAAAGGGTAAGGGAATTAAGCGGAGGAAACCAGCAAAAAGTCTGCCTCGCCAGGGCCTTGACGGTCAATCCTCGGCTGCTGTTTGTTGCCGAGCCTACCCGCGGGATTGATATCTCGGCCAAGGAGAAAATACTGCAGATGCTGATCGATATCAACCGCAGCGTAAAAACCACCATTGTTATTGCCTCCAGTGAACTGGATGAGTTGAAAAGGGTTTGCGATCGCATAGCCATCATCGTGGAAGGCAAGCTTTTCAAAGTCCTGTCCCCTGATTCCTCCGACCTGGAGTTTGGCCTGGCCTTATCAGGTGAAGAAGGAGCTGCCTGTGCCGAGCTTTAGCATGAAACTGCCGCAAATCATTATCAGTACATTTTTAATACTATTAATTCTGCTGGCCTATTTGCTGCAGATGGATTTGCTGGTTCTGTTCAACGAATCCCTGGTCAAGCTGGTTATGAACGGGGTCTTGGTGCTTTCCCTCATCCCGATGCTGAACGCCGGGGCCGGCATGAATTTCGGGCTCCCGGTAGGCATTGTCGGTGGTCTGATCGGCATGTGCATCGCAGTTAATTATCGCATGACCGGATTTTACGGCTTTTTTATGTCATTGTTCTTCAGCCTGCTCATTTGCATTTTTCTAGGCTGGATTTATGGACTCATCCTCAACCTGGTCAAAGGCCGGGAAGAAATCGCCGGTACCTTTATCGGTTTTTCCTTTATCCCTTTGATGAACTATTTCTGGACCCTGGTCCCCTTTACCAACCGGCAGATGTTATATCCCATCGGCGGGCAGGGCCTGAGACCTAAAATCAACCTAGAGCTATATTTTTATAATATCCTGGACCATCTCTGGCTGGTAAAAATAGGCGGCATTGAAATCCCGCTGGGACTGCTGGCTTTTTTCGGGCTGCTCTGCCTTTTCCTTTATCTGTTTTTCCGCACCAAGCTGGGCCGGGCCACCGCTGCCGTAGGTGAAAACGAGGCCTTTGCCAGGCTGTCCGGGCTTAATGTTGCCAATATCCGCCTGCTGGCCATTATACTCTCCACCATTATTGCAGGGGTTGGCATCTGCGTTTATACCCAGAGCTACGGTTTTATCCAGCTTTATGATGAACCTCTGTCCATGGCTTATCCAGCCATATCCGCCATCTTGATCGGAGGCAGTACCGGTAAAAGAACCTTTATCTTCGAGGCCGTATTAGGAACGTATTTGCTGCAGACCATGTATCTTCTGACTGTACCCATCGCCAATGAGATACTGGTGCCTGAGCTGACTGAAATCCTGCGCACCTTTATAACCTACAGCATCATTCTGTATGCCCTGTTGATCAGAGACAAACGAAGGAGCAGCCGTTAAAGATGAAAGCAAATAAACTATTGCATAGTGAATATATCGTTCCTGCCCTTTTCTTGCTCCTGGCTTATATCGCCTGGCAGTTTTCCGGGTTTACCGGCAGCTTTGTGGGCAATCAGGTGCTGACCCGCTTTATCCGCGACGGGATACTGGTCCTATCCCTGATTATTCCAGTAGTGGCCGGCCTGGGCCTGAACTTCGCCATTACGGTCGGGGCCATGGCCATGCAAACCTCCCTGCTGCTGGTAATCAACTATCAGGCGGAAGGAATCCGCGGGATACTGCTGGTTATTGTTATCGGCGTGCTTTTGTCAGTTCTACTGGGATTTGCCATCGGTCACGCTCTGAACCGGGTTAAAGGGAAGGAAATGATCACTACCATCATCATCGGCTTCCTCGGCAACAGTATCTACCAGTTGATTTTTCTGGTCGGTTTCGGTACTTTTATTCCGGTCATAAACCAGGAAATAATTCTGTCCCGGGGCATAGGGGTAAGAAATACCGTTGATCTGGGTATGTACCGCAACACCATCGACAAGCTCTGGCTGCTGAACCTGGGCGGGCTGGAAATCCCCCTGTTCATGATCTTGTTGGTGCTCTTGTTTGCCGGGTTTGTCTATTATCTTCTGCACACCCGCTTGGGGCAGGAGATCAAGGCGGTAGGGCTGGATAGCGGGCGCAGTGCCCTGGTTGGCATAAATGTGGATGCACTCAGGGTCAAGGTCATGATCATCTCGACCGTGCTGGCGGCTTTGGGACAGTTGATCTATTTGCAGAATATCGGCATGTTCGATGTCTATACCGCCCACATGAACACGGGCATTATCTCCTGTGCAGCTCTGCTGGCGGGCGGCGCCAGCATCAAAAGCGCCCGGATCCGGCACGCCATCATCGGGGTATTCCTGTTCCATACCCTTTTTATCGTCTCTCCCCAGGCCGGACAAAACCTGTTCAACAACGCCGCCCTGGGCGAATACTTCCGGAGTTTCATCGCCTACGGAACCATTGCTTTCGCTTTGATTATAAATATCAAGAACGAAAACAAGCAGGCAAAACAAGGTATTAGCTGATTATTCTTATATTTTCTTCAAACAGCACTTCTGGGGCGGCTAATCCAATCCCAAATACAACTTCATTATGTCCTCGATTTGATTTTGCAGTTGCGGTTTAATTATTTTTCCACATATAGAACCTAAACGCTCCTTGGATATTGAACGAATTTGATGGGCCATGGCAATTGAATCCTTTTCCAGACCGGTTTCCAGAGCCGGCAGAAGGAGTTCAGTAGGATAAATCTTCCGACCAGGTTTCATCGAAGTTATTGATATCACCGTTACCACAGGCAAAACCCGGTTAACCGCTTCAGTTGATATTACCAGTACCGGACGCGTACCTGACTGTTCAGAGCCTTTAGCCGGATCAAGGTTGACCCAGAATATATGCCAGCGATATTCCTCAGCTACCATATTAAATCGCCTTCCTGGTCGATAGGCTCAAAATCTTTCATGCTTTCAGCCAGGTCACTCATAAACATGGTATCGGCAGCTGCTTCTTCCATGGCCTTCTGCAGAGCATCCTGTTTGAGTTTCTCTAAATAGAGTTCCAGGGCTTTGCGCACCAGGGCATTTTTGGAAGGTGCTGCATCTGCTTGCACGAACCAGGCAATTTTCTCAACTATATGCTCAGGAAGATTAAAAGTAACCTGTTTACTCTCTCCCATAAAAACACCACTTTCAAATACTGTTTAAACATCGGAAGAAACTGCGGAGAGTTTCAACACACCGTTGCAACGAGACAGGGAACATTTTTTCGCCTCTTTATATTCAATATATTCTATACATTATAATTTTACAATATGTTTTTGCAAGCTATTTTTGCATTGGTATCAGTATTATTTAAGTCAAAAAGTATTTAGCTGATTTTGCAAAAATAAAACACCAGGCATAGCTGCAGAAGGATTATCAGCGGGAAGCCCCAGCGGAATTTGAGGTGCCGGGTTTTGTGGTGAAAGACCCGCATGCCCAGCCAACCTCCTAATGACCCGCCCAGTAGGGCCAGCAGGAAGAAACTGCTCTCCCTGCTTCTCCACTCCCCCCTGCGGGCCCGCTGTTTGTCCCAGCCAAAGAGCATAAAATTGCTGATATTAAGCAGCAGCAGATAGATCAATAATATCTTGCAATATATCCCTTCCATCAGCATATCTTTCCCTTCTTTTGGCCTTAAGCATGGATTAAAACCGAATATTTGCCTGGCTGATGCATTCTAATCCTCGGGAATTAGTTCAAGCATCACATAACTTGCCTCATCACGGCGCAAGCTGAGATGATAGCCCTTGAGCAGCACTTCCAGGGGTCCATCCAGGGGTGCTAATCTTTCAACCTCCACTACTGCTCCAGGAACAAGTCCCATCTCCAGCAAACGTTTTTTTACTCGCGGCTCTTTGCCGCCAAGCCTTACTATTTTTGCTTTTTGGCCGGTAATGAGATCAGATAATAGAAGCTGCACGGGTTGCTTGCCAGCCACTGCTTGAGGCAGGCGCAAGGCCATTTTGGAGAGGGTTTCCGGGCTGATGATATGCTCTATCATACAGGCATCCTGTTCTGCTACCACTGGCGATACCTGTAGTACCTTCTGCAGGTAACTACTGATTATCTGGTGCCGCTGCCATACTTCCTGGGCCTTGCTCCGTCCCTTTTCCGTAAGATAGACGGGACCATAACGTTCCTGAAGAACCATTCCTTCACGACGCAAGTTATTAATGGCCTGGTTGGCACTGGGTTTGGCTATTTTTAATTTCCGGGCTATTTCACTTATTTTGGCACTTCCGGTTTCTTCGGACAACTGGAGAATGGTTTCCAGATAATCCTCCAGGGCCGGGCTCAAACTTGCATCCATCTTCCTTTCACTTCCTCAACCAACTATGATTCTTTGCTTATTGAAGAATTATTGCCCTTCTTCAGCAACTGTCATACCATCAGGGGGTATTTAAAGCAAATCAATAAAAGAAGAACCTGCTCAATGTTTCCTGATTTACTCCACCATGAGCCTTCGCTAAGATACGGTCTCAGGCCTATTCCAAACGGTTTATAAGCCGTTCAAATTTTGCTTCCAATTCATCCACCATAAGTTGGTATTTTTGAAGCTGTAGTTTTAGCTGATCAATAAAATACTGATCTGCTCCGGCCTGTTCACATTCATCAATGATTTCAAGGATTATAGGAATATTGAAACCTCTTAAATCACTTATCTTCTTGCCGGTAGCTTTTAAGGTTATTAAAACATTTTCGTTGCTCAATTAACAATCACCCTTACTAATAATAACATGCAATACTTTTAGTGTACTTCGTTTTTTTTATTTATTATGAGCATATGTTCATTATTTGTAAAAATATTATCAATTTCCTGCCACTCTGTCAATGGTGAATCTTGCCTGACTATATACAACAATTATTAACATGATTTGCGAGTAAAGCGATCTTTACTCACCTTACACGACTTTTCTTGACATAAGTATAGAAGTGTCATAAACTCGATTTACATAATGGTCATATGACCATAATTCTCGTTTTATTATCATTTGTTTTCTTTGGAGGTGATACTAATGCGTATAGCTGTGGCGGGAGGTAAAGGGGGAACCGGTAAAACTCTGGTAGCCGTATGTTTAACCGAATACCTGGCTGGGAAAAGTTCTTTTTTGCTGGATGCCGATATAGAGGAACCAGATGCCGCTCTTTTTTCCCATTCGACCCCCGAGCAGCTGAATGAGGTTTATGGTCAGGTCCCAGAAATAGATCTTTCGTAAATGTACTCTTTATGGACAATGCGCCCAAGTATGCCAGTTCAATGGTCTAGTAGTTATGCCGGGAAAGGTGCTTTTCTTTCCCGAACTTTGTCACTCCTGTTTGGCCAGCCTCTTGGTATTAATTAATAAATATGACTTAAACCTCGAGGATACACTAAAACTAGAGGGTATAATAAGAGTAGAGAATTGGGCAAAGCAGCAAGACATTTTTTTTGCTGGGCAGAATACCTTGCCAACCCGAAGTGTTTAAAGCGATCAGCCAGGGGTTTTGCCCGGTACTGCGGCCCGGGATTGGGAAAGTACTGAAGCCAATCTGGCAAACTTTAAAGAAATTTTCATTACAATAAGAAAAGAGGCTAGTATAATGGAAAATAATAAAGGCATGGAAATAAAAATGCCGGGAGACGATTCGTTAAAGAATTTGCTGGGATCTCTAAATAATATTAATCGTGTAATCGCGGTAATGAGCGGCAAAGGCGGAGTGGGGAAATCTACGGTAACTGCCTTGATTGCCAGCACCCTGGCTAAATCCGGCTTTAAGGTGGGAATTCTGGATGCTGATATAACCGGCCCCAGCCAGCCACGCGCTTTCGGATTGAAGAATGTAAACCTGACCGGTACGGATTTTGGGATTACCCCGGTTTTAACCCGCAGCGGGATTAAAATGATGTCAACCAACTTTATGCTTAAGGAAGAAGACGATCCGGTAATCTGGCGGGGTCCCCTGCTGGCCGGAGCGGTCAAGCAGTTCTGGGAAGAGGTGGACTGGCAGGAGCTGGATTATTTGGTGGTCGATCTTCCCCCCGGTACCGGCGATGTTCCCCTGACGGTCCTGCAAACCCTGCCGGTCAGCGGCTTGGTAATTGTTTCTTCACCTCAGGATCTGGCTTATATGGTGGTGAAAAAGGCCGTGAAAATGGCCAATAAAATCCAGACCCCGATTCTGGGTTTAATTGAAAACATGAGCGAGCTAATCTGCCCGCACTGCAATGAACACCTAAAGATATTTGGGGAAAGTCAGGGTGAAGCCCTGGCTGCCAAAATGAATATCGAACTGCTGGGCGGACTGCCCTGGGATGTTCGCCTGAATAAGCTGGTTGACCAGGGGCAGGTGGAAGAATATTATTCAGCTCAAATGGCTGCTATCGTGGAAAAGATTATAGCTAAAACCGAGTAATCAATAGAAGGTAAGAAAATCCCAAATAACTTACCGGGAATGGGAGGGTGAATATGGCCAGAGAGCCAAAATGCCGGAGGGTGGAATCTGTCCCTAAAGTCAGTGTTTTCAAACCTGCAGAAATACCACGTTCCCGTCTGGAGGAAGTTGTGGTCAAACTTGAGGAATTGGAAGCCATCCGGCTTAAGGACCTCCTGGGCCTGGAGCAGGAAGAAGGCGCTGAGCGCATGGGCGTATCCCGTCCCACCTTTCAGCGCATCTTGATCGAAGGCCGGGAAAAAATCGCCCGGGCTTTAATCGAAGGACACGCTCTTCGCATTGAAGGCGGCAATTATTGCCTGGGCCAGGCCCAATGCCGCAAAACTGAGCGTTTTAAAATGCGCCGTGAGGATTGTCTTTATAGCGAGAAAAATACCCGGGAAAAGAACCAGCAAAAAGATGGAACCCATATGGCTGGTACCAGAATTGCGATCTGTGCCAATACTGACTCAGCATCAGCTTTAGTTGATGGCCGCTTCGGACGCTGCGCCTATTTTATGCTCTGGGATGAAGAACAGCAAAGTTTTGGCGCAATCCGCAATAGCGGACTGGATTCAAACCAGGGCGCGGGAACCGGAGCATCGCAAGAGTTGTTGCAGCGCGGGGTTGGACATCTGATCTGCAACCGCATCGGTCCCAAAGCCTTCACGGTTATGCAAAAAGCCGGCGTGAAAATATATGCTGCAAGCGAGGGACTGACTTTGGAAATAGCTCTCAAGCAGTATAAAAATGGGGAATTACCCCTTATTGAAGACGCCAATAATGAATAATATATGAGGAGGAATAAATATGTTAGTAGCAGTAGCCCAGGAAAATGAGATGGTATGCCAGCATTTTGGTCATTGCGAGTGTTTTGCCTTATACGATACTGATAACCATAACCTGAGCCAGGTGAACAATCCTGGACACGAACCTGGTTTTCTGCCGGGATTTCTTGGTCAAATGGGAGTAAAGTTGATTATTGCCGGGGGTATGGGTGGCCGCGCCCAGGACCTGTTCGCGGGACAAGGTATAGAGGTGATCGTAGGCGTAAATGGATCTGTAAAGAATGCTCTGGACCGCTATCTTAAAGGTGAGCTAAAGAGCAGCGGTTCGGTCTGTTCGGAACACCAACATGCCGGGGATTGCCATTCTTAGATTAGGTCCGGGAAAGCACAATTTATGCATCGGAAGAAACGGTGGAGCAGTTTCTTCCGTACCGCTGCGACCCGGCAGGGGATTGGAACCCGCCACCTGTTTGCCTATAATAGTAACCTGACCGCTTAAAGAAGCGGGGGAGATCTTTTCGTCTCGTTATTAATCCATTCACTTGTAAGCAAATTGCCAAGGGGGAGACCATATATAACCTTTTTTTGAAGGCTATATATGGTCTCCCCCTTTTATCTTTTTATTTTGATATATTGACATTTATTTATAATACGGCTAATAATTATAAATGCAAGTACTTGCATCTTGTGTAATTAGCAAAGGAGGTTGTTTTATGTTAATAGGAAGTAAGAAAGGTAAAAACATTATCCTCTTATCCCTGCTTATCCTGGCCCTGCTGGCCATAGCTGCTTGCAGCAGCAGTGAGAAGGCCATCAGCCCGGCTCCCGTCGCCAGTGATTCCGCCAAACTGCGGGTGGCCGTATCCATAGTGCCGCAGGCCACCTTTGTCAAAGCGGTGGGCGGGGATATGGTTGAAGTAGTAACCATGATTCCACCCGGAGCCAACCCCGAAAATCATGCTCCTTCACCCCAGCTTATGGAACAGCTAAGTGATGCCAAAGTATATTTTGCCATTGCAGTGCCCGCTGAAAAGAACGGTATCCTGCCCCGGCTTCAGGAGATTAACCCCGAGATGATGGTGGTGGATCTGGCCGCCAAAGTGGATCAGGTCTATCCCGCCCGCGAAATGGCCCCGGGAGCAAGTGACCCCCATCGCTGGCTGTCCCCCAAACGGGTAAAAGAGATGATAAAAATTATCGCCGCAGAGTTGACTGCCCTCGATCCTCAAAATGCTGCCAGCTACCAAAAGAATGCCCTGGCCTATCAAAACGAACTGGATAAATTGGATAAGGATATTTCCTCTTCGCTGGGCAAGGTGGCAGGACAGAGCTTTATTGTTTATCATCCCGCCATGGGGTACTTTGCTGATGATTATGGCCTTAAAATGATTGCCCTGGAAGAGGAGGGCAAGGAAGCCACAGTCCAGGACTTCCAAGCTGTAATAGACCAGGCTAAAAAAGACAAGATAAAGGTTGTTTTCTACCAGGCGGAGATGGACAGCAAACAGGCCCAGACGCTGGCCCAGGAATTGGGCGGCGAGGCCCAGTTGATCGCCCCCCTGGCTCCGGATTACATTGACAACCTGCGCAAAACCGCCTCTACTTTTGCCCAGGTTTTGCAGAAGCAATAAAACTTTACTATACTTTAATATATACGAATTAAGGTGGTATTTATTTGAAGGAAACGGCCCCAGCGGTATGCCTGCAGAATGTAAGTGCCGGCTATAGCAAAATCACCGCTCTGGAAAACATCAATCTCAATATTGAAGCAGGCAGCTTTACCGGAATTATCGGTCCTAACGGAGGAGGCAAAACTACCCTTTTGAAGGTTATGCTGGGACTGCTTGAACCTTGGACCGGGCAGGTGCGCATATTTGGACAGGACCCGCAAGAAAATCGCCGATTGGTCGGTTACGTGCCCCAGGCTACCAATATTAATCGCCAGTTTCCCATTTCGGTACGCGAGGTAGTCTCGATGGGCCGGTTGGCCGGTAAATCGCTGTTTTTTCATCGCTATAGTACAATCGACAACGATATGATAAACCATTGCCTGACCCGACTGGATGTTTTGGACCTGGCGGAACGTCAGATCGGCCAATTGTCCAGCGGGCAGTGGCAGCGGGTTTTAATCGCACGGGCTTTGGCGGTTGAACCAGTATTGCTGCTTTTGGATGAACCCACCAGCGGCCTGGATGCCAATGCCAGCAGCATGGTCTACGAATTGCTGCAGGAACTGAATAGAGAGATAACGATTATTATGGTTACTCACGATACGCTGGCCATCAGTGCCTATGTAAGGGATATTGCCTGCATCAACCACCACTTGCATTACCACGGAGAACCTGATATCAGCAGCGAGCTGATTATGCAGCTTTATGGTTGCCCGGTGGATCTAATTGCTCATGGCGTACCTCACCGGGTACTGGAACAGCACGGAGGCCAACCATGATTTCAGCTTTATTGCACTATAATTTCTTGCAA
Source organism: Syntrophomonadaceae bacterium (assembly GCA_028692415.1). Taxonomy (GTDB): domain Bacteria; phylum Bacillota; class Syntrophomonadia; order Syntrophomonadales; family Syntrophomonadaceae; genus JAQUBU01. The sequence continues at coordinate 41,728 of JAQUXM010000003.1, forward strand.
AATGCCCTAATGGGAGCCTTGCTGGCCAGCTTGGCCTGCGGTATTATTGGGCCGGTTATTGTAGAAAAGAGACTGGTAATGATGAGCGGGGGGATTGCCCATACCGCTTTCGGGGGCATCGGCCTAGGCTACTATCTGCAGGTGGAGCCAATGTATACGGCCCTGGGCTTTTCCCTTTTTTCCGCCTTATCTATTGCTCAAATTCAGCGGCGCTCCAGTGTCATGCCCGATGTGCTTATTGGTATGTTCTGGCCTTTGGGTATGGCTCTGGGCATCCTTTTTATCTCTTTCACCCCCGGTTACCCGCCAAGCATGAGCACATACCTGTTCGGAGATATCCTGACCGTGTCCAGTAGCGATTTATGGGTGATGGCTATTCTCGATGCGGTGCTGATTTTTATCACTTTTTCATTTTTCCATCTTTTACAGGCCTATTTGTTCGACGAAGAATTCAGCAACACGCTGGGCTTGCCCATGGTACTGGCCGAAGCTCTAACCTACGCTATGATTGCCCTGACCGTAGTTGTGCTTATTCGCGTGGTCGGGATTATACTTATCCTGGCCCTGCTCTGTGTCCCCCCGGCCCTGGCTCGTCTTTTTCGCAACGACCTGCCCGCTATTATGGGTCTGTCGGTAATACTGGGGGCAGTACTTTGTCTGGCCGGGCTGGCACTTTCCTATCGCTTCAACCTGGCTTCCGGAGCAGCGATCGTAATTCTGTCTGTCACCGTATACAGTATAGTCCAGTTGGTTTTGCGGCTCTGCAAAGTATACTAGTGCGATTTGTGGAAGGCTTGGGAATTCTCCAGTAGCATAATGTATAATATTATGAGACCAGTCGAAAGGAATATTTTTGCGATGGAACTTGATCAAATTCGCCAGCAGCTATCTAAAAAGGGTCTCAAAATAACCAGGCCCCGCCAGACTATTCTGGAGGCTTTGGCTCACAAATCAAACTGGACAACTGCCAAATCCTTGTTCGAAGAATTGTCCGCCCAGGAAGCTAATATCGATTTTTCCACCATCTGCCGCAATCTGGAGCTGTTAAGCAGCACCGGTATACTGTGCCGGGTGGACCGTGACTCCAACGGGATTTTTGCTTATAGCCTGCGCGAAATGGAAGAACATCACCATCATTTAATTTGCCGTTCCTGTGGCAAGATAAGCCCGATGGACTTCTGTCCGCTGCAGCAATTAAGCTCCTCCCAGACAGCGGGCTACACTGATTTGGAATGTCGTTTCGAGGTATATGGCTGCTGCCGGGAATGCCAGGGCAAGAAATTGTAAAATGCGTTTCCAATAATGGGTGAGGATTTTCCATAAACTCAACAAATTAGTTGAAATTATTTTCTCAAAGTTGATTATGCATATTCTCGATAGATAAGCTCTATTAGCAGGAGGATTAATACTGATGCGGTCTTCCATAGAAATCTCCCGGCCGAATCACTCCCGGCCTTACCTGAAAATCTTTGCTCTTATTTTAATTTTAAGCTTGATAGCCGTTAGTTTTAAGCCGGCTGCCCAGTTCATCGACTCCCAGGCCGTAAATAGCCTGCGCACCTTATTTCTAAGCATAATTCTGGAGTCTCTGCCCTTTTTGCTGCTGGGTGCCATGATCTCTGCCATCCTGGAAGTTCTGGTTTCCGAAGACACCATAGCTCGCCTGCTGCCCCGGCAAACCCTGCCGGGATTAATGGTTGCCGCTTGTTTGGGTTTGCTATTTCCGCTTTGCGAATGCGGCATAGTAATAATTGCCAGCCGTTTGGCCAGGAAAAAAGTTCCTCTCCACCTGCTGACGACTTTTATGCTGGCGGTTCCGCTGGTCAATCCCATCGTTATTTTATCAACCAGAATGGCTTTCCCCGACAGCCCCATGACCTTTTATCGCATTGCCGGTTCATTATTGCTGGCAATCCTGGTGGGTTATTCGGTGAAAGTGGTTTTAGGACGACAGAATGTGCTTAAGCCATCCATCGAATCGGTTCATTCCTGTTCCTGTTGTGAACACCAGCCTGGCGAAGGTATGCTGCATAAACTGGAAGCAATGCTTGTTCACTGTAGTGATGAGTTTTTCACCATGGGCAGCTTTTTTGTAGCCGGGGCTTTCCTGTCTTCGCTATTCCAAGTAGCAGTTCCCCGGAATCTAATTACGGAAATTGGCAGTGGTTCTTGCTCGTCCATCGCGGTCATGATGGCGCTGGCTTTTGGCCTTTCACTCTGTTCCAATGCCGATGCTTTTGTGGCCAATGCTTTTAGTTCTTCATTCTCCATGGGGGCATTAACAACATTTCTTATCTACGGAGCCATGCTTGATTTAAAAAACAGCTTTATGCTGTTCGCTAATTTCAAAGCCCGTTATGTAATAATCTTGTTTATTCTGGTAACCAGCCTGGTCTTCCTTTACGGCCTGGCTATAAACCATATAGGAGTGATAACTTGAAAAGCATCCAAATAATCCGCGCCGCCATTCTGTTTGTTTTCGGATATTATATTATCCAGTTGTTGAGCAGCGGAGATATCAGCAAATATATTCACCCCCGCTTTTTACTGGGTTTGCAACTGTCCTGCGGGCTATTCTTAATACTCGGTCTGGTTCAACTATGGCAAGTCTATAGGACCGGGCACCACCATCACCCAAATCTTAAACGGGAAGCACTGGCCTGTGCTATTTTGGCGTTTCCCCTTATCTGTGGCATTTTTAACCCCACAGCCGTTCTGGGTTCCTATATGATTGATAAGAAAGACAGCAATCCAGCCCGCACCATTCCTGTATCATCATCCCCCGCTAGCCCAGACGGTTCTTGGGAACCGGTTATCAATGATAATCAATTTTTGGCCGCTATGATGATATTGTACGGCAACCCCGCTGATTATCTTAACCGGGATATTGAGTTCACTGCTTTCATTTACCACCAGGACAATTTTCCCAGTGATTGCTTTTTGGCAGCGCGTTTTGGCATTACCTGCTGTGCAGCCGATGCCCAGGTGACAGGCCTGCTCTGCCATTTTCAGGAGCAGGCAAAACTCCCCCAGGATCAATGGGTAAGGGTTAAAGGCGTGCTTCAGGTTCAATCATTTATGTCCTCGGAGGTCCCGATAGTTGAGGTTTCCTCCCTACAGCTTATTGAGCCTCCCAAGAATCCTTATGTCTATTGAAAATTGATTCACGTCCCCTATCTTTAAACCTGCTCGCATAAATGATAAACAATACCTTAAACCTTTACATTTCAATTGCTAATATTTTACTTAATATTACTTCCGCTTAAGGATAATTTAATGTTTCTTTGTTAATATGGCTTTAACAGTAAAATTTAGGAGGTTTTGTTTCACGTGAAACTTTCCAAGCAAGACCTTTCTCTCCTCGTTATGGCGATATTTATGCTTATCCTTTTCCTATTGTCCAGCATCTGCACTAAGAGCAGTAACGACAGCCTGCTAGGATTCGAAGAAATAAAAGCACCCTGTGTTCACCAGCTTTTGATGCTTGCGTGAATACAGGGTGCTCAAATAAAATTTCAAGCTTAACCCAGATAAGCTATTTTAATATTAGCCTTGTACTCGACAATCTTGTTGTCGGCACAATCAGCCGTCCAGTTGTATACCTCAACACCGGTAATATTAGTCAAGTCCCGGGAAGCTTCGCTGACCGCGTTTTCAATCGCATCCTGCCAGCTTCTTCTTGATTCCCCTACGAATTCTGCAACTTTTACCTGCAAACTAAAACCCCCTTTTTTATTAATAATATTATTCTGGATTGCAAGGGGATCTTTTATACAAACAAAATAACGGATACTTGAATTTATTGAATCTCCAAAAATAGAGGTTAGGGACACAAGCATTCCATTAAAACGTGAAATGAACTTTGAAAACTAAAACCCCCGATATGATTTAAGGGTGTCAGCAAAAACGCACAAAAATAAACGAGCCCAGGGAGCTTTCCGCAGTGCTATATAGACATATGGTCTTCGCCCTTCTGCGCATTGTCATATTCCTTTCATTTATGCATAACTATGCAGACCCAATATCAGATAATTGACCCCGAAGAAAGTAAAAAGCACCAGGATAAAGCCAGCCAACACCATAATATTGGCTCTCTTCCCCTGCCATTTCCGACTTTTATGCAAGTGAAAGTATAACGCATAGATTATCCAGGTAACCCCAGCCCAGGTTTCCTTGGGGTCCCAACTCCAGTACCTGCCCCAAGCTTGTTCGGCCCAAATTGCTCCAAGCACAATGGTCAGCGTTAACATAGCAAAACTAAACGAATTAATTTTATATATCCAAGAGTTACCTTTCGTTTCTTTGTTTTTTAATAATTCAATAGCAGCTAATCCTGCAGCCACGGCAAAACCAGCATATGCAAAAACAGCTGTTAGTACGTGGCTGGTAAGCCAGGGACTCTTTAATGCAGGCATAAGTGGGTGTGTTTCGAGCAATTGGTTTGGCATCAGGATGATAATCGAAGCAATGAGAATGACGGCTATTCCCATTACTACGCCACCGGCGCTATTGACTTTACTTTTCACTTCGTACCAAAGATAAATTAGTACAGTGAAACCGGCGAAAGACAATATAAATTCAGATCCATTTACTAGAGGTAATCGTCCAGTGTATAGTATTCGCATTATTAGTGCCAATAAATTAACGACAAACCCAATAGCAGAAATTTTAAAAGCAGCGTTGGAAAATATCACATTTTGTTGCCCAACAAAATAACTAATAGCGGCTAAAGTGTATAACAACAATGACAAGTAAAGAAATAATTGAATGAATAAAATCATTTACTTTTCCTCCTCATAAGCAGGGGGCAACACGAACCAACCATCAGCAAAATACCGCCCGCAGCTGCTATAGGCAGCCCGGGGTCTTGTTTTAACCCCAAACCCGTATAATACTCTATTCCACTTAGGGTAACGAAGCTTACAGTATCAATTTCAATCTTATCCGCAATAGATCCAATCCCGGCTTTGATTAATGAATTGTTTTGATAAATTGCATATATTACCTTCGGGTTATCGGGCCTGGTAGTACGTGATATCATCCCATAGCGAGGATCGTAATTGGGGATGTACCTGACAAACTTGAGACTCTTATCTGAACCCTCAAATTGGAGGACATCGCCTTCTCTTAATGTCTTCTTGGTAACTGCCCGCGAATCGGATTCAGTTTGAACCTTCAGCAAATAGCCAAATGTCTGTTGATAAACTTTTACTCCGTTATAAGCCAAAGGATTGTTTACACTAATCGTGAACTCTTGTGAATCCCCTAATTCTTTGATCAGACTGACCTTAGAGAAATATTGACAAGGAGAGCCATCCGGATTAAATTCAATATAAAACTCATTAAGCTTAATCTTCAACGGATCATTATCGGACAATACATCAGATAGATTAATAACTTCACCATTAGTCATGCTAATGTCTGCTTTTTGGCCGATTAAAGAATTAACCGTCCCACCAATAAGAATGAGCACAATACCTGCATGAAGGATGATAACGCCTATTCGTTTAACACCCCCCTTTTCTTTCCCAAGTGAAACAGTCTGCCAAAATGTCTTGGCTTGACGGATAGTGCATAAAGACATATTCAGGAGTAAGAGAAGCAAACCGGCTTGAAATATATATGATTGAAAAAAAGTATCAGGGAAAAAAGTAGATCCCATGGCTGAAGTAACACCAATAATGATTAATATATATAAACCCATTTTCATCGAGGAAATATAAGCATAAATCTTTCGCATAGGCCTGATTCCCCTCAATTCTATAGAAAGTCTTTTTAAGCATCGGCAGAAGCTGCAGAGCAGTATCTTCCGCACCGCTGCAGTGAGGCGGGAGCTTAGAACCCGCGCCTGTTTTATTAATAGGAACCCGACCGCTTAAAGAAGCGGAGGACATCTTTTCGCCTCGTTATAAAATGCTTACCCCGTCCCACAACGGGAGTGCAGAGAAGAGTATTAACGCTCTAAGGGCCAACCCAGCGATTAGGACAGCCACATCGGTAAATTTATTGAGATAAGAATGATGTCCATTTTCTGAAGCCGCAGCTTGTTCAGTATTGGAAAAATCTATTTGAGTCAAATGCAATTTGCTTTCTTTTCTGGCTTTAATGAACTGTAGCAGATACACAATTAATGGAATGATCAGTCCTAAACCAACAAAGTATCCCCAGAAAACGATAGCATAGCGACCGATTAAAACTATTTTGGCTGATTCTACTCCAATAGGCCCGTTTATTCCCATCAGCATGGTGCCAAAGAAGATGGTGGCAATAATAAGTTCCAAGCCAACAACGCCTAAATGAACTTGCCCTTCCCGGCCTTCATTAATACTTCCCTTTTCAACCAGAGGAGCGAGCAAGCAGGTAGCAGATAATCCAGTCGATAATCCTGAAACAACAAATAAAAAGGGCATAACCGGGCTATTCCAGAAAGGAACCGCATCTACCACGGATAGCAAAAGTCCGGAGTAAGTTCCTGTAGCCAGAGCTAACACTGTACCTGCCCAGGTCAAAGCTGCCGGTATTTTAATATGTTTAAAAACTGCGTACCCTTTAATCACTCCAACTATGATAAAGGCTGAAAGGATATATACACCCCAGGTCATAACCGACTGCACATTTAAAATAAGTCTGATGAGAAGCCAGGGCTGGTGAAAACCTTGCCCGAGGTCAAGCACCAAAAGTGATGTACCAATTGCTACGAGGGGACCGGAAAGATAATAACCGGCGCGGGCAAGACTTGAATTCTTACCGAGCCAACCTTTTTCTGCTGCAAAGGAAGTCAAATATGCCCCCGATCCGAGTCCGCCTAAAAACAAATATATAACTATGAGCCAATGCCAATGTATTTCCATATTGAATAAACCTCCTCTTTGGCATAATAACTAGGCTTTGGGTATGATAACCCATGAAGGTTTTGTTATCTTGGGATCGGGTAACCCCTTGGGTTGTTCAGTGTAAGCAGCGGCTGTCCTCAATTCGATAAGTTTTCCATAGGATAGAGCACCGGTCGGACATGCTGATATACAGGCCGGCTGTTCTCCATTCTCCAGTCTTTCATAGCAAAAACTGCATTTTGAGATTCTGCCTGTATGCTCACTGAATTGGGGAGCGTGATAGGGACATACGTATAGGCAATACTTGCATCCTACACATTTATCCGGGTCGTGAATAACTATTCCATCTTTTTCACGCTTCGTATACGCTTTTACAGGACAGGCTGTTACGCAAGCCGGTTCCTCACAATGATTACAGCTGATAGAAAGATGTATTCGGTCTTTCTCAAATTGCAGCACCCGGCGCCACATCGTGCCTTCTTCCCAATTGTTGGTTTTCTTGCATGCAGCCATACAAGAACGACAGCCAATACACAATTCTTGATTGAACACAAAGCCTATTTGGTTTGGGTTTTGAGGAATATCCTGTCCGTTATCTGCTCCTGCCATTAGGATGGGGTGTAGTCCAGTGGCTATCGTAGCCGTTGCCAAAGCTCCAATTTTTAACAGCTTACGACGGCTGATGCTTTTACGCTCTGGGCTATCCATATCAATACAACTCCTTTCCGGTTTAGTAACGTAATATTATAACGAGGCAAAAAGATGTCCCCCGCCTCGTTGCAGCGGTGTTTTGCTTGTTTCCGATGCTATAAACTAACCGTCTAGTTGTTTATCTCCAGATGGTTTAACTACTTAAGTTAAATGCCCCTCTCTGCATGAGAGGGGCATTTACAGAAAGGGGTACGCTTATGCTTGTTCTTTAGCCGCTTCTTGCCCGGCAATTCGTCCGAAAACGATACAATCTGTAATTGCACAACTACCTAAACGAACAGCCCCATGAGTTCCGCCGGTAACTTCACCGGCAGCATAAAAACCTTTAATGGGTTCATAGTCCTGGTTGGTTACCTGGCTCTTTAAGTTAGTTACTAAACCACCCATAGTGTGATGAACTTTTGGCCATAGCCTTGCGACGTAGAATGGAGCTTTTTGTGTGGGGCCGGCGCCTTTCTGAATGAGGCAGTCAAAATCTTCATCCTTCCCATTAGTTACGAAGGAGTTCCAGCGCTTAATCTCAGCAAGGAAAGGCTCGACAGGAATCTCATAGGCTGTCGCAATTTCTTCAAGAGTATTATATTCTTTAATAACACCGCTCTTCAGCCCGCCATTCAATGTTTTAGGCACAATCTGACGTGCTACCGCATCTGCATCACCGATAACAATTGTAACCCGGTTTAGAGCCAGCATAGAATCAGCTCTTACCTTACGGTTTCCGGTCTCATTGACAAAACGCTTTCCAGTCTTGGGGTCGATCATTAGGCCATGTCCAACCAGACGTTCACAGAATTGCGGTGTATAACCAAAGCCCTTTTCGTCAGGGCTGGTCCACGGGCCTAGTTGGATCCAATCCATATGGACATCCATTGCGTCTAGTTTAAGGGCTTCACGCAGTGCTTCACCGGTTGCTCCTTGATGGTTTGTACTGGTCAATTCATCCGTCAGGCGAGGTTCGTGAATGGTTCTCATTTTTACATCATTGGAAAAACCACCCGATGCCAGGACAACGGCTTTATTGGCCTTCAAGAATACCGCCGTTCCGCTGGCTTCATCACCAATTTTATATCCATCCCGCGCTTCAATACCGGTTACTCTGCCTGCTTCGTTTTCAATAAATTCTACCAGTTTTACGCCGGTCTTGATTTCTACACCGAGTTCTTTGAGCTTGGCAACCTGAGCCTTAATAATATCTGCCCCTGTGGCATTAGCTGTAGTATTAGTTCTTGGCACCGAATGACCACCATGGAAGTTTAATTTTGTAAACTGGACTCCGAGACCAGTACACCATTCTACGGCTTCTAATGATTTTTCAGCAAGCATTTTGACCTTATCGACATGATTGTAATTTAACCCGGCCTTCAACATATCCGCTACCATAAGATCGACACTATCCTCAACCCCGGCTTCTTTTTGAAGCTTGGTGCCAACCGCAGCCATGTCTCCGCCATTGATCGCGGAATTGCCGCCAGTTGTTGGCATTTTATCAACAACCAAAACTTTTGCGCCGGCAGCTTTTGCCTCAATCGCTGCCGCCAGACCTGCAAAACCTGTACCAATCACTAATACGTCGGTTTCTTCGGTCCATTTGATATTACCGTTTTCAGAAGTTTCTGTTGAGCAGCCTGCAAGTACACTTCCACCTGCTATAGCAACACCGGCAATACCAACTGTTTTAATAAAGTCTCTTCTTCCAACAATTTTGTACATATTCTGACCCTCCCTTTTTAATATAAGATTTTTTGAAACCTTGAATTACCTTATTTAAGCCAACTTGGACCTAAATCTTCCATCCAATCAAAAGTGTGACACTCAGCACACATAAGTTTCGATTCTTGATGAACCTGATGACACATTGTGCAGTCCATATCTTCATAGTGAGGAGATTCATGAGGATTTGGTTCCAGATTCTGAGTTAAAGTTGCGAGACCTTCATAATTTTGAGAATGGCAAGCCAAACACTGATCAGTAGCTACTTCCTTTTGGGGCTCGTTTGAACCAATACTGATATGACATTGAAAGCATTCCAATCCATTGTCTGAACCATTATGGTTTAATAAAGTATCTTCCTGCTGTATCAACTCTTGATATGTATTTTTAGCTTCCTCCTGGCTGTTTAATGATGCATATAATCCTGAAGATGCCAATAAAACAAATAAAACGATCAAAAGATTTAAGAAAAGCACCTTCTTTGAGTCCAATTTCTTCATTGCTTTCCCTCCCTGAAGTGTGAAATATAGACAATTAATGGTTTCTTCCGATGTTTAAAACTGTTTTTACATTATCTATACTGATGTTAATTGCCATAGTTACTATCGAGTCAACATCTATTGCTATAAAAACTGCAAAAAAAAGCACCTTCCTGGTTCCGCACTCGAAACAGGAAAGTGCCCTCGTTTTATATAGCATTATCGTATTGGAAACCATAATTCTACAACCGGGTTGATTATAGACTCATGCACATCTACCAGCAGGATAGTCCCCCAAGGCGGTCCAGTAGGAATGAGATGGCGATCATGTATATAATTCAGCGTTTCCTTGAAAATTCGACCCGGAGAATACGTGAAATCTGGATTTGCAACAGCAACGGTATGAAGGCACGATACTGAGGGGAGTTTAATTATTTCTCCCGCATCCTGCGGCAGGCAGAGTTTAGTCATTAATTCCACCTTCAGTGAATACCCGAATGACGCTGTCATTTCACCATTCTGCTTTTCCCAGCCCGAGCACAGAACAGAAAGGCGTGTCGCAGGCATGGCTTCGACCCATTTATGAATCTTACCTTGAACTTCTTTATCTGGAGATATCCAGCCATCCTGCCCAAAACGCATAAATAACGCTTCCGGGCTTTGGGCAAATTCATAATTGCCCACAAGCTCCGATATCTTCTCACACCCTTTAATATGCTCATCAATCTGGTTGATCAATTGTTGATATTCAGTGATTTTCTCAATATATTTATCCTTGATTTGGCGGACGCGATCTATAACCTTGTTTCGATCCTTTTCCATTCCGCTGAAATGTTTGCCGATTTCCTTAACCGGTATACCCATTGAATGATATTTATAATAAGAAAGCATCCTAAAAACATCATCCTCGTCGTAATAACGATATCCGTTCTCATCTTTTTTAGTTTTAATAATGTTCTCACGTTCAAAAAAATGCAGCGCTCCAGGTGTCATTCCCATAATGCTTGCCATATCACCGATACGGTATTTCATCGAAATACACCTCCAAACTTATAGTTACTATAGGCTTGACATATATTATAGCAACAATTTTACACGGCATGTAACCATTCCCTGTCAAGTAGATAGTGGGTAAAAAAAAATATATTCCCAAAACAAAAGCCGGTCAGAACGATTCCACTCATCCTAATCGGCTATCTTAAACACAAGGGGACGAGCTGACAAGGGGACGGTTCTTCTGTCAGGAAATATTTCCTGACAGAAGAACCATCCCCTTGTCAGCTCCCCTCACTTCAATTTAGTACTCCAGCATATCCTTGAGTTTGTTGATCGCGCTCTTCTCGATCCGCGAGACTTGAACCTGGGAAACGCCAAGATCAACTGCTATATTGGTCTGGGTTTCATCCTTAAAGAATCTCCTTATGATCACCTCCCGTTCCCGGCTGTCCAGCTTAGCCAGAGCTTCCCGCAAAGCGAGTTTTTCCAGCATCACCACATTACCGTCATCGTTGACCAGTCTATCAATAAGCGATAAATGTTCTCTCTCTTCACCGGGCATTACATCATCAATATAAGCTGGAAGCTGGCAGGCTTCCATAGCTAAAACGATATCCTCCCGTTCAATCTCTAAAAGACTGGCGATTTCATTTACGCCGGGTTCCCGCCCCAGGTCCCCCCGGAGCTTGTCTTGAGCCCAGCGAATCCGTGAATATTTTTCCTTAATCCCCCGTTGAACTTTTACCATGCCATCATCGCGTAAAAATTTTTTTATCTCCCCGATAATCATGGGAACTGCATAAGTTGAAAAACGGACATTATAGGCAAAATCAAATCGTTCAATCGCTTTTAAAAGCCCTATGGCTCCAACTTGAAAAAGATCATCATAATCATAGACAGTGTTTTTAAACCTTTCCAAAACCATATGAATCAAGCCGATGTTGACCTCATAAATGCGTGATTTGGCTTCACTATCGCCTTCCCTTGCTTTGAGCAGTAAATTTTCATTATCTTGATAAATATCTGAAGAGGACATTATTTTACCCCCTTCAAGCATATGCTTCCTGATCCCGAACAAGAAAGCTTCTTCTCATCTGTACGCTTGTCCCCTCGCCGGGCTTGCTAATAACCTCCATTTCATCCATAAAAGATTTCATAAAAGTAAAACCCATGCCCATCCGGGAACCATCGGTTGAGTAGGCCGGTTCCAGTGCTTTTTCTATATCCACTATCCCTTTGCCGTAATCCTTTATTATCAAATCCAGAGTCCGGTCATCCTGAATGGAGACCATAATTTCAACCTTTTGATTGGCGCGATTGTCATAAGCATGAATGATGCAGTTGGATACCGCTTCCGAGACAACCAGCTTAATTTCCTCAATCTCATCCAGGGTGCAATCCAGTTGGCTGGCAAAAGCTGCTACACAGGACCTGGCCAGTCCAACATTTTCGGCTATGCTTGAGAACTCAAAGCGCACATAGTTTTTTATATTCATAATAGTCCAGCCCAAGGCTGGGACTCACCTCCCTTTAAATATTGATTATATCCTGTTCAGTCCGGTAGATGGGAACCAGTTTGTTGATTCCTGAAAAAAACAAGATTTTTTCTACAGTGGGACGCGCCCCCACTATATACATCTTGCCGTTAAGAGAATTTATTTTCTTGTAGCGCCCGATAATTAATCCCAAACCCGAGCTGTCTATAAACGTAACCTTCTCCAGGTTTAAGATCAGGTTCTTGATCTGATTTTCTGTGATTCGATTATCAATCTCATCCCTTACTCTTTCCGCTATTACCATGTCCAATTCACCTTTTACTTTAACTACCAGTGTATTTCTCACCAGTTTATAATCCAGATTCACGTAATTATCTCCTCCCTGCACTTCCGAATATTATCTACTTCAACAGGGAGGAGTAAATACCTTCCACAAAATTCCATCTATAATAGATAGGTTTCGGCAAATATCTTTTTTATTTCCTTCCACAATCCGCCCCTGGCCACTTCGGCAGATGCCACCAGATTGACTTGTTTGATCAGCTCTCCATCCTTGTATATCTGGACTTCTCCAAGTTTCTGTCCCTTCACAACCGGAGCATTGACATAAGCCAGCATTTCCTTTTTATTGCTTACTTTCTTTTCCTCTCCCTTTATCGATATAACTCCCACGTCATCTTCAGCAATTACCGGTACGTTTTCGCTGATTCCTTTTCCTACCCTGACGGCTCCACAAGTACTGCCCTTGCTAAAAAATGATTTGAAGCTATAGCGGGCAAACCCGTAATTTAATAATTGCATGGAATCCCGAAAATGTCCCTGTTTTTCCGGCGTTGCCATAACCACTGACACCAGCCGCAGCCCGTCTCTTTTGGCGGAAGCGGTCAGACAGTATTTAGCCTCTTCGGTCCACCCGGTTTTGAAGCCGTCGGCCCCCTGGTACCACCAGAGTAATTTATTGGTATTATACAGCTTAAACTCTCCCTGGCGAAGATTGTATTCCTTGATGGAAACATACTCCAATATCTTAGGGTATGCTAAAGCATTTCGCGCAATTACCGCCATATCATAAGCAGTGGTAAGGTGCCCGGCAGCGGGCAGACCATAAGCGTTAACAAAATGCGTATCTTTCAGGCCCATAAGCTTGGCTTCCTGGTTCATCCGGTCCACAAAGTTTTGATGCGTACCGTCCAGATGTTCGGCTACCGCCACACAAGCATCATTTGCGGAACCTACCGCTATGGCAATGAGCATATCCTCAAAGCTCATTTTTTCGCCGGGCTCCAGATATACCTGGGAGCCTCCCATTTTCCAGGCGTTCTCACTTGTAATCACCTGATCCTTAAGCTGCACTTTTCCTGCCTGCAAGTCCTTGACCGCAAGGATAAGGGTCATTAATTTGGTCATACTGGCCGGAGCCAGTTTCTTGTGTTCATTTTTCGCCAGCAACACTTTTCCAGAGTCCGAATCCATCAATACATATGCTTCCGCCTTGGCATCCACCATATCCGCTCCCGCTTGAGCCGTAACCAGCAAAGCCACCGCCAGGGCCAAAACCAGCACCCAGGTAATACGCTTCTTTTCCATCATAATTCTATGTACCTCCCCCTTAAATCAAATCGTTTCTAGATTATATTTTCTTATACAGGCTATTATGCCAGCACATTGGCAGCAAAATAAAAGAAAGCAGGATAAAAACCCATGGAGTTTCATCCTGCTTATAAAACTTGGATAGGCATATAGCTTAAAAATCAATAAGTAAACGAGTCTCGTAATCCCAGTTCATGCCAAACTCAGACCCTTGCTAAAGAAATCGGCGGGAAGCATCCGGCCCGTCCAGATACACTTTTGCTCGATATTCCTTTCTTACCCCGCTGTACTTTTATCTACTTTGCATAAGGAATAATTTAGCTTTTTAATCGCTCTCAATTATGGTAATATATTAGCATAGTCTGACATAAAATTCCCATAATTGAATCTTGAAAGTTAGTGATAGGGAGGAGTAAACATGGGAGTTAGCCTCGCTAATCTCATGCCCAGTTCCGGTTCAACCGGGGCCGGCTTGGTAATGTTGATCAAGGCCCAGCAGCAGGCCAGCCAGGCGGTATCTTTCATTGGTCAACGCCAGAATAATGCGGTCAAGGTTTTTGGCAATGATGCCGCCAATTTATTTAAGATCAAGGATGTAGCAGCTTTGAGCAAATCCTTTAACCCTAATGTCGGGCAAATAGTAGATCTGGTCGCTTAAAGCAAGGCTCTTTTATCCATCAGCTAACCAATCTTATTAGCTGGAGAATTTGCTAAAAAGATAGGTTGGTTTTTTGTTGTCTTTTATGCTTGTATTGGAATCCGCTTTTCACAGGACTTCTATAATGAGTTCTCCGCACTTAACCGGCTCGTCAGTAATTTTAAAAGCGTTTTTCAACAATTTGTACCCATTTAGCAGGGACTTTTTACCATTGGCATAGATGACTGCCAGGCAATCTCCCGCCTCTACCCGATCTCCTATTTTTTTCAGCAGTTTTATCCCTACTGTATAATCAATAAGATCCCCGATTTTACCTCTTCCGGCCCCCAAAGCCATAGCTGCTCGACCTACCTCCAGGGCATCCAGTTGGCTTATATAACCGGTTTTTTCGGCTATAATCTTCTCCCGCCAGTTGGCTTGCGGGAGTCCGTAATCAGCCCGGCTATAATCGAGCCTTCCTCCCTGTTCCTGCACCAGTTCCTGGAATTTAGCTAAGCCCTGGCCTGATAACAATAGCTCGCGGGCCTTTTCCAGAGCTATGGCAAATGAAGTGCAGTTCTTTCCCAGCACCAGCATATGGGCTGCCAGATGCAAGGAAAGCTCTTCCAAATCCGCAGGGCCCTTACCTTTAAGGGTATCTATCGCCTCTTTCACCTCCAGCGCATTACCCACCATTTTCCCCAGCGGCTGGTTCATATCGGTCAATACGACGATTATTTCCCGTCCGGCACTGCGGCCAATGGTCAACATAGCCCGGGCTAATTTTCCTGCTTCCATCCGGTCCTTCATGAAAGCTCCACTGCCTACCTTTACATCCAGAACTATCCCCTGAGCCCCCGAGGCAATCTTTTTGCTCATAATACTGGAAGCGATCAAGGGTATGCTTTCCACCGTAGCAGTCACATCACGAATAGCATAAAGCCTTTTATCTGCGGGCACCAGATGCCCGCTTTGGGCAATTACTGCTGCTTTTACCCGGTTAACCTGGGCCATGAATTCCTGGTAAGTTCTTTCCACCTGAAAACCGGGTATGGCTTCGAATTTATCTATGGTTCCCCCGGTATGGCTCAACCCCCGGCCTGACATTTTGGCTACCGGCACCCCGGCGGCTGCTACCAGTGGAATAACCACCATAGTAGTTTTGTCACCTACTCCTCCGGTACTGTGTTTATCAACTTTTATTCCAGCAATCGGCGAAAGGTCCATGACTTCCCCGGAATAGGCCATAGCCAAAGCCAATTCCGCAGTTTCCCGCTCATTCATGCCCTGGAAATAGACCGCCATCGCCCAGGCGGCAATTTGATAATCAGGAATACTGCCGTCGCTGATTCCTTTGACTAAATATTCTATTTCGGCCCGGCTCATTTCCAGACCGTCGCGTTTTTTTTCGATAATACGCTGAATGTTCATCTGCCTTCTCTCCTTAACAGCGGGTAAAAACTTGCGCCGGCCAGTCCATCAGTTTTAACATCCAGATATTCGGCAATGGTCTGTCCCAAATCAGCAAAACAGCTTCTAACTCCCAGGTTAATACCAGGTCTGATGTTTTGTCCATATACCAGCACCGGTACATATTCCCGGGAATGATCGGTGCTGGGGGTAGTCGGATCACAGCCATGATCGGCACTGATAAACAATAAATCCTCCGGCCCCATAGCTACCATTATGGCCGCCAATTCCCGGTCAAAATCCTCCAGGGCTTGGGCATAACCTTTTATATCATTACGGTGCCCATAAACCTGGTCGAAATCCAGGAGATTGGCAAATATCAGTCCTCCTGATCCCTGCCCAATGAGTTCAATTATTTCGTTTATCCCTTCTTCATTGCTTTTCGTAGGGTGGCTCTCGCTTATCCCCCGGGCGGCAAATAAATCATTTATTTTCCCAACTCCCACCACCTTATGTCCTGATTCGATGATGAAGTTCAGGACATTTTTTGGCGGTTCCAGCGAGTAATCATGGCGGTTGGCCGTACGGCGAAAATTACCGGCGGCTCCGGTAAAAGGACGGGCGATGACCCGCCCTACTCCATGTTCTCCGGCCAGCATTTCCCTGGCTATGGTGCAGATTCTATAAAGCTCCTCCAGGGGGATGACTTCCTCGTGGGCAGCTATCTGAAATACGCTGTCCGCTGAAGTGTAGACTATCGGACAGCCGCTCACCATGTGTTCCTGGCCCATTTCTTCAATGATCTCGGTCCCGGAAGCTACTATATTGCCTATCGTTTTGCGGCCAATCCGCTTTTCAAATCCCTCGATAAGTTGTGCTGGAAAGCCCTGTGGGTAGGTAGGAAAAGCCTCCTCCAGCATCAGCCCCATCATCTCCCAATGTCCGGTAGTACTGTCCTTGCCTTTGGAGCGCTCCCTCATCTTGCCAAAAGCCCCACCGGCCTCCTCGATTTTTGCCACCCCTTCGATTTCATGAATATTCCCCAGACCCAGTGCCTGCAAATTGGGCAGTTTAAGACCGCCCACTGCTTTGGCCAAATTTTTTAATGTATTGCTGCCTTTATCACCATAAAGATAGCTGTCCTCCATCTCTCCAATGCCTACGCTGTCCAGTATTATTAAGATCGCCCTTTTGGCCAAAATCATTCCTCCTTAATTTCTACACTTAAGCCCGCGGGTGGTATTGCTGGAATACTTCGCGCAAGCGGCTTTTGGTTAGATGAGTATAAATTTGCGTGGTTGATATATCAGCATGTCCCAGCATTTCCTGCACCGCTCGCAAATCCGCCCCATTTTCCAGCAAATGAGTGGCAAATGAGTGACGCAGGGTATGCGGAGTCACTTCCTTCTTGAGTTCGGCCTTGGCTACATACTGACCCAGGATCTTAAAAAAGCCCTGGCGGCTAAGCCGCCTGCCATTATTATTAACAAAAAGCACCCGCTCTAAATGCGTTTTTACCAGGTGATTGCGCCCTCGAGCCAGATATCTCTGGATCCAATCTATGGATGTCTGGTTTACCGGAATGATCCGTTCTTTGCGACCTTTTCCCATACAACGCATAAAGCCGGCAGTTATATTTATATCTTCAATCTGCAGATCAAGCATTTCCGACACCCGTATCCCGGTGCCATACATCAACTCCAGCATAGCACGATCCCTAATGCCTAAAGGCAAGACCACATTGGGTTGTTCCATTAACTTGTCCACTTCTTCCAGCGACAGGACCTGCGGGAGCTTGCGCTTGATTTTGGGAGTTTCCAAATCACTGCTGGGATTATTTTCCATATATCCTTCCAGGATGAGAAACTTGTACAGCGTCTTGATGCTGGAAAGACTTCTGGCTATCGTGGAATAGGCAGCACCTTCCTCCAATTGCCAGGATAAAAAAGCCATTATGTCTTGCTTCTTTATATCTTGGGGATGCCCACTGGCTGATTTCTGATGCAGGTAGTTAGAAAACTTTATTAAATCCTGCCGGTAGGCACCCTGAGTATTGGCAGATAGACCTTTTTCAAAATTGAGGTAGTCTATAAACGCTGTTATATAGGTTTCCACTGCTTTCCTCCCACATTTTCTTAGACTTTAGACAAGTTTAAGCCATTCTCCTGCCTAATTCTTTTCTTCAAAATAAAAATTTTGCAGCTTAATTACAAACTGGTCCAAGACTTGCTCGAATTTACTGCCATCATTGGTTTTTTCCACCCGCAATGGATTACCACTGGGATGCTCCTCCTTTAACCAACCGCTCATGGCCGGCACCTGCTGGTAGAATAAACCGGTTAAAATAGGAACCGCCAAGGCAAATGCCAGTATTAGGGTACATACCGTCAGTAACTTGAGAAGCTTCTTCTTCCAATTATTGATTACCACAATCATTTTCATTTACACCTCCTAAATTTTAGGTATCAGAAGAAACTGCGGAGCAGCTTCTTTCGCACCGCTGCACGAGTGGGGAATTAGAACCCGCAATGCCTCTTTTGTTAATAAGGAATCGCCATTTAAAAAAGCTGGGGACATCTTTTCTCGTTATATGAATAAGGTTAAAAGCCAGGGTGACAGGTAAGCCTCAATAAATGCTCCCAATAGGAATAGCAGTAAAAAGACCAGCATCAATATGCTGTAGCTCATGAGACCAGTTCCAAGCAGCATTACATTTGTATTTCTCCCCTTCACTATAAAGATTGAGAAGTTCAGAGCAATAACCGCCCACATTATTAGAAAAGGTATGTAAACCAGATTTTGCGGCAATACAGATATTAGACTGATAAGGATACCGGTCATTGCCTTTTCCTGATAAAGAAACCCCACGGTAAAACCCAGGGAAAAACCACGCAGAAAGACTACGGCCAGAATCAGAGGCAATCCTATAACGGTCAGGCCTAAAAACCATATAGCCGCAACAATCCTGGCCTGGTTAAAAAAGGCACCCAGTAAAATACTATTGCCATCAAGATTCCCCGCAACTCCTCCTTGCAAATAATTATCTATCAAGCTTAAGAGATAGTTCGTTACCTCTCCTTCCAGACCCGTAACCTTATAATTGCCGATGACAACTCCCAGCAGAAATATAATGCTAATCAGGAAATATTGACCCCGATTTTCGTGAATGTGTTGTCTGATACGCAGTTTAGGGTTCATATGCATTCTCCTTATCGGGAAATATCTGATCTTGGTTATGAATTTTAAAAAGTATTTTCATCTGCCTTAAGAATAGATATTTGTTTATGCTTAACTTTATGCAGAAAATAGAAATAGCCCTGAAAAAATTTCCAGAGCAACTTAACAGGTATATATAATTTTTATAAAATCAACAATGGAAACGCCAAAAGCACTTAAATAAATCTAATTCTATAAAGCGCTACAAAAAGCCAGTATTGCAGCGCTTTATATATATTAGCATCTCAGTTTAAAACCTACTCCAATGTAGACATTTTGCCCTGCGCAATCAGATCTTGCAGGACTGACTTGGCCGTGTTAATAGGAATGGCAAAGCCCAACCCCTGCCCTTCAGAATTAACTGCGGTATTTATGCCGATTACTTCACCATTTATGTTTAGCAAAGGGCCGCCGCTGTTGCCTGGATTGATGGATGCATCGGTCTGCAAAAGGCTTTCAAAATTATGGTCTTCTATGGTCATGGGTCGGCCCTTGGCACTTATGACCCCTAACGTAACAGTATGTTCCAAGCCATAGGGATTACCGATGGCTATGGCCCAATCTCCAGTTGAAGTGCTGTCGGAATTGCCTAAATTTACTACCGGCAGCTCCTGTCCTGCGTCAATTTTAAGCACCGCCAGGTCCTGTTCGGCATCTGCTCCAACCAATTCCGCAGTATAGCCTTCTTCCATCCCCAGCAGTTTAACTTTTATAGAATCGGCATCCTCCACCACATGATAATTGGTCAAAAGATAGCCGTTGGCAGTAATAATAAATCCTGAACCCAAACCCTGTACAGTTTGTTGCCGGGGATTGGTGGTTCCAAATAACCTCCCGTAAACTTCATTTCTACCTGGCCAAATCGCCTGCTGTGATTCTGTTTCAATAGTAACTACCGCAGATCCCGTTTTTTCCACAATTCCAGTCACCGAATTTTGTTTATTTAGCTGTGCAACTGTAGTCGAATCTGAAACCAGGTTTACTTTTTGCTCGAATAAATTTGCGGTGTTTGTATTGCTCATCAAGCCATCTGTATTATTTAACCCTAGTTGGAATCCAGTCACCAAAACTGCAAACATTAAAAACGCTATAACAGTAATGGTTTTAGTCTTGGATTTGCCGTTCTTGCTTTTTACATAATCCCCAGTATGGGATTTGTTCTCGTTTTCATCCATCGGAATGATATCAATATCTTCCATATTTTCACCTCTAACTTAATTTATCCATAATTTCAATGTCTTAATCTCGAGCTTTGC
>JAQUXM010000003.1:62161-73786 GCA_028692415.1 Syntrophomonadaceae bacterium
TTTTTACATAATCCCCAGTATGGGATTTGTTCTCGTTTTCATCCATCGGAATGATATCAATATCTTCCATATTTTCACCTCTAACTTAATTTATCCATAATTTCAATGTCTTAATCTCGAGCTTTGCTTATAAGGTATGCACACGCCTTAAACAACCTGTCCCTATGAGAATTATTAACTCAACTTTCTGACCAAAAGAATAGGCTGAAAAAGCATTAAAATAAACTGTTTAAAATCCCATATTGACGAACACCACGAGCTATCTTATATGTCATTGCTATTAAAACAATATCGGCAAGCGACCTTCAATCCTGTCATTGCGAGCGCAGCGCGGCAATCTTCTTCCCCCGCAGGTACAGCAGTACCTCGCCCGTTCAGTGCCACGTAAAAAAATCTAATATTCCGTTTTCATTTATCGTGGTGCAGCTTTGCTGCATGACTAATTGCGAGTGCAGCGAAGCAATCTATCCATCGCCAAGTCATTTTAGATTGCTTCGCTACCGCTCGAAATCTTCACGGGTATTTAACCCGCCACGATAAACGAATAGCGTTAGAGCATTTTTCATTTATGCGGCAATGACCGGGGAAGATTGCCGCGTCGCTTACGCTCCTCGCAATGACAAATACGCGAGTTTCATAACAATGACAAATACGCGAGTTTTTATAGCAATGACAAAGGAGAAGCGTTGCCTCAGCAATGACAATTTAGTTGTGTCGCATCATATGTCAACTACGGAAGTTGAGTTATTAATAACGAGTAATATGATACCCGCTTATGGTTTTTGCGCAATATTTTACACAGAGTATTTGTTTTTCCCTTTAAGAGCCAGCAACAGTACACACAGCAATAATACTAACGAGCCTCCGAGCAGGTATAGCTGCTGGATTGAGCTGTTTTGCAGCCTAGTCCCCTGGGCCTTATCCACAGCCCCATCCGGCCTGTCGACTGGTCCCCCATTAAAATCGGGCCGACCTTGCCCCTCTATATTGGCAGCAGGCAGCCTTGCACCATTAGGTGGCTGTATGCCGTCAGATAATTGTACGCCGCCGGGCGGCATCTGCCGGTTTTGCCCGTCACCAGGCTGACCACGCATCATACTGCTGCTGGATTGTTCAGCAGTGTTTCCCACTGCCGGGGCCTTACCGCTTAACTGGTTTTTAACACTTTCTATACGTTCGCGCACAAACTTAGCCAAACCTATATTGGTATTTCCTTGCATCATTCCATCACCTCGCTGCCTGCCGCCCATGACCGCGTCCTTTCCGTCAGGCTCGACTTGATTTTGATTCTTATTTACCGGTATTTGTTCATCGTCCGGTGCCTGTTTTACTGCGGATGGTTGGACCTCCGCATTCTGTGCCTCGGCACCTTCAGCTATAGCTTGCTCAAACTGTTCCATCGTACTGAATTTGGTCGGGTCCTTCTCCAAATGAGGCCGGATCATCGAGGCAAGCCTGGTGATTTCCGCATTCATCTTTGCAACGGCAAAGGGACCGTTGATAAACTCATTAATATACTGGTGGTATAATTCTTTATATTCCGGTACTTCCAGCAGTTTACCCAGCAGCGGACGCTGCTCCAGAGTGGTCCCCGAAACCGGCTGGTCAATATATAACGATGTGGCATTCTGGCTGTTTCCGCCGCCCATGCCAAAACCTCCGAAAGACATATTATAATCCCAGGGCAGGATTGAAAAAATTCCATTTTTCTCATAGAGGTAATAGTTGTGCTTAAAGTTTCCCTGGTAACTGTCCATATTCACCAAAACTGTATTTACCGCAAAATAGCGCAATATCTCATCCACATTAAGATATTTTTCCAGATCCTTACCCTGGTCAAGTGCCTTTAACATGCTCAAAAGTGCTGCATCTGCACCATTTTTAAGATCGCACACCGGGGCTACGCCACTGTATGATTGCATATTGTCATCTTTATAAACCAGGTCGCTCCCTGTGCCTTCCGGTTTATAAAGATTTCCGTAATTGCTGCCATAATATCGTGTTAAAAATGATTCCTCAATCCCTTCCACTGCCAGGTACAGGCCCAGCAATTCCCCGTTTACATAGATATTGGCATAGCTGTAGGCCGGAGTAGGAACACCCATTTCGTCCAGCAAGGAATAGGAAAGGTATTCCCGCATATAGGAAGGATCACTGAAAGAGTTGTTCAGGTTGAGCTTGCTCAAACCATCCAGGTTCTGCCCGTCTATATAGTGGTCAAAATCCAATTTGAAGCTGAAACGCTTGGAGTTGCTGTTAGCTACTGAACTCAAACTGGAATTGCCCTTGACTCGAAATCCCACATTCTCTACCTTCACGCCGTTTACAGTTACCGCCGCCTCTTTATATTCCTCTTTTTGAGGATTTTGCATCATATTATTAAAATCTGTTGCCGCCAGGGTTAACCTGATTTCTTGAACTTTATTTTTATCAAAAATACTCTTTATATAAGCTGCACTATAGTTGTTGGTTGAGGTTGTGGAGCTGGATTCTCCAGATTTAAATACAATCCCTGCCCAAGCCATGATGATAATACACAGCACCAGCATCCCGGCTATAATCCCCATGAATTTTTTATCCATATCCACACCTCCTGTCCAAAATTTCTACTGTTTGATCCATCGCCGGGCTGTGTTGCAGTCATATAACCCGATAGCTCAACCGTTGTTCTATATCGCCAGTTCGCCATTGTAACTCACCAGCACAATATCATTTACCCCTTCAATCGTGCACAACTGGTTGACAAAATCCGTGTCTTCGCTCTTCAGCCGTACTTCGACAGTCAGTTCGATATCCTGCCCAGCCCTAACTGCCTTGGACTTAATATTCATCCGTTTGACATAAGCTTTTAATCTTTCCAGGATTAATTTTTCCGCAGTGGAATTACTGCAGTTAACCACGAACATATAGGGAATTTCTCTCACCGTTTGCTTGGCAAACATAAAAAGCATTAACCCCAACACCAACGAACCAGTAATCCCCAGCAGATACTGGCCGGCACCGGTCACAATACCGGCTGCTATGGCCCAGAACAAATACACAATATCAATCGGGTCCTTCACCGCGGTCCGAAATCTAACTATACTAAGCGCTCCGACCATACCCAGGGATAAGACTATGTTGGAGGTTACCCCCATAATAATCAGGGTGGTAATCATGGACATCGCCACCAGGGAAATATTGAAGTTCTTGGAGTACATCACCCCGTTGAAGGTTTTTTTGTATATGGCATAAATGAACACGCCCAAGAGGAACGATACTAGCAGGGTTAATGCCACATCTACCAAAGAAAAATTGGTCACGGCCTGTTCCAGGAAGTTATTCTTGAAAATATCCGTGAAATTGAAAGTATTACCTTGATTAGGATTCATTTTGCGTATCCTCCAAATTAAAATTTATTTTTAGCAATAACGCCTGCACAAGACATATTTGGAAAGAGCTGCCCTTTGACGGCTGTCCATCTGCAGCAAATTACTGATATGGGCGGGGAGAAAGTCATCATATTTTATCTCCAGTATGGAGACATCATTATCTATAACCGGGGTCAGGGGTATAGCAAAATTCAAGAATTCCATCGAATTCAAACCCGTTTGCAGCTTGCTGTCAATGGTTATACGCACCCGTCCGGGTTCCCATACATAAGCTTCGCGTTCGTACTGTACAATTGTCTTGGCTTTAAATAAACGGGTTTTCATTCTGGTGTAAAGCTGCCGGCATACCATTTCCGGCCGATCTTTTAAAAAGTCATAGCTGCCATGCAGGATATTTTGGCACTCTTCCCGGCTTAATGCCGCTCCCTCTTTGTACCCCAGATCGTTGTTCTTCACTTTTTTTTCCAGCTTGATAAGCGAAGCCTTACTGTCATAGGTTCTTATCCGGAGCTTTTCCCGGTATTTTACCCCTATCAACTTTTCCTTAAGAGCGGTGTCGTTACAATCATCAAAATAAATGCTGCGCACTAAATAAGCTCCGCTTGGCCCGGCATACTTATCCCTTTGCAGAACATGGGATAAACGACTGGAAAGCATGGTTTTATCAAAATTATTAATGCTCATCTTTATTTCGTGTCGGTATTTGCCCACTATATTCACCTCCTCGCCGGTATAATAGATTCCATGCTGTCTGGTACTGATCCATAATAGCAGTTTAAAATGTCGGGGATATGTCAAGCAATTTTTAATCGGTTAATTGCGCAAAAAAAAGCGGTATGCCAACCATAGCAATACCGTTTTTATGGTTTTTAATAATTTAAACTCTTATTCTTTCTTTAACAGCAGCATAAAAGTTGTTCCCTCGGGCGAACTATGCTTAAGCGTAAGATCGCCCCCTAAGGCCCGGGCAATCATTTTACTGAATGAAAGCCCCAAACCCAGTCCATGCAGCTTAAGCTTTTTATCCCTGCCCCGGAAGAAGCGCTCAAAAACAAATTCCTGTTCATCTTTAGGAATACCGGGTCCGTCATCCTTTATATCAATTCTCATGCCTTCATCCTGCTCATAAAGTAATACTTCAATATTTCCATGAGAAGCCAGGGCCTGTTTGGCGTTGTTTAAAAGATTATATAAAATTTGCTGCAGGCGCATGGCATCCGTAACAATTACCAGGTCCTGCTCCGGCACCCGGGTCTTAAGCCTGATGCGATTATCTTCCTGGGTAAGCAGCCATTGATGCGAAATTTCCTCTACCAGCTTATTCATGTTGTAGGGATTCTTCTCAACTTTAATATCGCCGGTTATAAAAGAATTAAAGTCCAGCAAATCCTCCACCATCTTCTGCAAGCGGGCGGTCTCGCTGCTGCAGATTTCTAGAAATTCATGGGCTTCCTCGCCGCTCACTACCCCGTCTTTAACGGCTTGAATCAACCCACTAATCGAGGTTACCGGTGTTTTTAACTCATGGGTTACCCCCGCCAGCAGTTCTGTTCGTAAAACTTCCAACTGCCGGAGCTTTTCAGCCATATCTTTAAAGGATTCAATCAATTCATATATTTCCTGTTCCTTGACATTAGCATCCAAGCCCAGGTCATAGTTGCCGGCCACGATTTTTTTCGCCGCTTCGGCCACATCTTTTACGGGCTTAACTAGTTTCCGGGTAAGGGTATAAATGATAATCCAGCCCAACAAAGCTATGCCGCTCAGCATCAGCACCAGCAATTGAATTTCTTCCGGGTTCCGGTTAACTTCGCGAACCGGATATATAATATAAATATTACCGATGATGTTTTGGCCGGTTTTTATAGCCTTCTTAAAAATATACAACTTTGCTGCCGGATTGTTGCCTAATTGCTGAGTTCCTTCATCCAGCGCCGCCGGAATAGTAATGTTGCGAAGCAGTTCAGGAGGCGGCATTCCCGGTCTGCTGTATACTATTGCTTCTTTATTATCGACTATAAATAGTAAAAGGTCCGGGCCCAGGTTCAGAAACCTCTGGCTTCTTTCGATATCTCGCGCTAAACCAGGATCAATAAATAGGGAACCATAAGCATCTACTGAGCTTTCGGCAACCTCGGCGGCCAGGGATTTGATGCTGTCCAGGCGTTTTTGGGCGGTATTGTACCTGATCCAAAGCGAGGAAATAAGCCCGATAATTATTATGCCGATACACAAGGTAATCAGATACCGGGCCGTCCAGTATCGCAAAAGCGGAATTCGTCTATTTTTTATGGTAAACACAGAATTGATACCCCAATCCTCTTAAGGTTTTTACTTCACCCTCCGACAACGGCCAGTTCTCCATAACTTTTCTGATTCGCTTTATAGCCAGGTCTACGGCCCGGTCGCTCCCCTCGTAATCGATGCCCCAAACCTGTTCAATAAGCTGCTCTCGGGTGAAGGTCTGGTTGGGATGGCGGGCCATAAAAAGAAGCAGAGCCAAATCACGGGGTATCAGGGACAGCTCAACCCCATGAAGATAAACGGCGTGTGCTTTGAAGTTGATCTTAAGTGTGCCGTAGTTCATGCTTTCCTGCACGTCCCCAAGCTGCAAGGGCCGCCTTAAGACGGCATTGACCCGGGCTACCACTTCATCGGCTATAAATGGCTTAGTAATATAATCATCAGCACCCTGATTGAGTCCATCCAGCTTATGATTAATTTTCCCTAAAGCGGTAAGCATAATGATGGGACATGAGCTTCTTTCCCGGATATATTTCAAGATACCCCAGCCATCTATACCGGGAAGCATTATATCCAAGATAAGCAGAGAAGGTTTTAATGAATCAAATTTCCGCAGTGCTTCTTCTCCATCGAAAGCCTGCTCAACTTGGTAGCCGGCTTTGCTCAGGTATACTTTCAACACCCGGGAAATTGCCGGTTCATCTTCAACGATTAAGATGTTTGGCACAGCCGCAGCCCCCTTCTCAGATATCTTGCTATATATTTCTAATTACCTTAAAAGATAGCAAACTATTGTGTCAGGCAAATGTCAAAGCTTTAATCCGATCAGTAATACGAGAAAATTACTCCCCAAGCTTGGCGCCTTACTCTAAACTTTCCTCGCTAAATCATATGCTCTTTTCGCAAAACCTCATAGATTACCGGTATCACTTGCTTCTTACGGGACATAACACCCTGCAGGAATATGCTGTTATTAATAATATTCTGCCCAAAAGCCTGTTCCGCCAGAAAACTCTTCTCTCCTGCCACCAGCAATTCGGTGCCTTCCTCAAGGATATCCGTTGCCATCAGGCACATAAAGGCATAAGCCTGGCGCTGGCAGATTTCTTGCATAGTCTTGACTATGTTTGCTTTACGACGGGTAAAGCTGGCCAGGTCTACAGTTTCCACCTGGGATACTGCGAATATGGTACTACCACTTAAATATTCCTTAAGGTCCTGACAAATTAATTCTTCATCGCTTTGTTGGTCAATGCGGCTGCTGAATTCAAAAATCTTCTTACCCCAATCAAGCGCTGCCAATCCGGAGAGTTCTTGCAGCGTGGCCGCGATCCGCTGATCCTTGGCCGTAGTCGTGGGAGATTTAAACAACATGGTATCCGTCAATAGTCCCGACAGGAGCAGACCGGCCAACTGCCTGCTCATAGCCAGGCGATTATTCAGGTACAACTCAGCTACCAGGGTTGATGTGGAACCCACCGGTTCATTATGAAAATAGATAGGTGAAATGGTTTGCAGGTCGCCCACCCGGTGATGATCTACAATCTCCAGAATCTCAGCTTCTTCAATACCGTCAACCGCCTGTTTCTTCTCATTATGATCCACCAGTATTACTTTCTTCCTTTTCATATCCAGGAGATTATAGCGGGATATCAAGCCCAAAAAATGATTTTGGCCATCGACCACCGGATAATTTCGGAAACGGGTAGCCAGCATCTGCTTGCGAACTTCCTCCAGAGCTTCATCTTTTTCAAAAAGCATCAAATCCCGGGTTTTCATGATACTGGCTACTTTAGTTTCCAGAATCCGGCGCAGGCGTTCCGGGCTTTTCTCGATTTCCTGTCCGTCACCAAGGTTGTCCATAAAAATCATAGCCATGTCCCCAATGGTCAACAACCCTAAAAATCTTTGGTTTTCATCCAGTACGGGAACTGTTTTCAGTTTTTCACGGCGCATGAGATTACTGAGTTCCAGCAATCTCATATCACCGTTAATATTAACTGTCTCCTTCTCTTCCAGCAGGTCTTCCACGGTAGTCCCCACGCTTTTCACCACCAGAGGCTCGGCAAAATTCAAGTAATCAAGTACGTATCGCAGCTCATCATTTAGTTCCCCGGCGGCCGCAGCTATGTATAGTCCCTGATTATTAAGCTCTTTGTATGTTCTATAGGCAATGGCAGCAGCCACGCAATCCACATCAGGATTTTTATGTCCAATTACATAAACCGGTTTCAATTAATCAACTCCTTTGAAAAGTATCGTGAGGGGTGAGGGGTGAGGAGCTGCTTAATTATCATTGAGCAGCAGGTTGGCAATGAATTGAGCAGCCAGAATGTCTTCCAGGGAATTGCGACTGGCCGCAATAAGCGCTATCCCCTCCGCTTCGCCAAGCCGCTCCCGGGCCCGCCGGGCCGCAGTCAAAGCGGGCTGCATCCCCTTCTGGCCCAAAGTCCTGGCTATCGTTCCGGTTATCACCAGCGGGCTTTCTTGAAAAGCCGCATCAAAAGCAACCCCGCCGGTATCTGTGACTGCAACCACTACCTTTTGCTTCATATTTGCCAGCTTGGGGGTTTCCGCACCTATATTAGGTACTACCGCTTCGATGACCCCATTTCCCTGTTCTATTCCTCGAATAAGCTTCGAGCAGCGCGCCAGCCGTTCCTGATCACTGCCAATACGCGGCTCGGCCACCAGTACTATGCTTGTACCATATTCTCGTGCTAATTTACTGGCTTCCTGCCCAATTCGCTCCGGAGCCAGCTTAACCGGGGCATTGCTAAAGTCAGGACTGCTACCCAAAACCGCATAAGCCCCTGCATCCAGAGCACTCTCCAGAGTGGTGGACATATCAATAACGTCCACGATCATGACCAGCATGCCCTCGCGGGCTGCCTGCCAGGCTCCGCTGGCATCACTGCTGACAATTATTCTTTTTGACCTTACCATAATAGCCGCCACCTCCCGGGCTTATTTCCAATCGTCCCGATCTCATTTTGTAAATCATAGCGGCTATCTCCTGGCCCGCCAGATTTTGAATATCTATTATGCCGGCTTTTTCGATCAGGTTAATCTCGTTTTTAAAAGCCCGAACCAGTTTATCCAAGGTCTTTGGACCAACTCCGGGCAGCTGCTGTAATGGCACCCGGTAGTGGTATTGAGGCCGGCCTACCGGATGGTGGGCTTCTTCAAAATCCCTAATGCTAACTATTCTATCATACACACCCAGGACCAGTTTCCTGGAGCCGCAAGTTTTACAGCTTAGGACAGGTGTTGGTCCACTGGCCATACTTTGACATTCCAGGCAAAAGCTGCGGTGATATTTGCCCAGCAAGGGGTCCATACCATAATTGCCCAAAACCTTCCTTCCTTCTCTGTTTTCCAGGCAGTAACGCAATTCTTCAAAATTCATCCGGGCCATGCGGAAAAGATTGTATTCCCTCCCGACATTGGCTGAGGAATGAGCATCTGAGTTGGATAGAAAGGTAAAATCCCGGCATTCGCCAATCGTATCCGCCATTGCTGTATCAGCGCTTAAACCCAGTTCCAGAACCTTGATCTGGTTCAGGTCCCGGCCTAACTGACTGGCCAAACGATCAGTCCACATCCCATATGCTCCCCGATGTGGTGTAAAAGCATGGGCGGGACAAAAAATTCCTTCCAGCAGAAAACTCAAATTAAGTAGTTCCTTAACACTGGCATCTACCCTCTGGGTGGAAAGCGTCATGTTGCTTACCCGGCTCTTAATAAACTGCTGAAATTTCCTTATGCTATGCATGTAGGGAAGATAAATTATTAAATGTATTCCTTCCCGGCTCTCTACTTCAGCAGCAGCAATGACAAAAATTCCGTTGGAAGCTAAAAAACCACCCTTGGGGTGTTCGGTCAACTCTGCAGCCATCAGCATATCATCGATTTCCCGGGCCACCAGGGTAGTCCCGGCATCTACAATACCCACCATATCCAAACCTTTACGAGGGGCATCATGAAATATAATGGAACCCAAATCAAGATTCTTGGAAGCGGTTATTTTTACCGGCCGCCCCGCCGATCTGCCTATATGGATATGCAGATCCCCATAAACTTCCCGCACTATTTCTCCCCCACCATATGCCGCAAGGCGTACTGTATTCCTATAATACTCTTTCCATCAACAATTTGACCCGAGAAAATTGCATCATAAGCCTGCTGCAATGGAATCCTCTCTACCTCCAGGAATTCATCATGGTCCAGGTTCTTTGGGCCTTCCGTAAGCCCGCGAGCCAAAAAAAGATGGAGCTTTTCATCACAAAAACCTGGTGCGCTAAAGTAATCAAGAATCTTTTCCCATTTTTTCGCTCGTAAACCAGTCTCCTCGGCCAGTTCCCGCTGCGCACAGCCCAATGGATCTTCATCTGTTTCCAGGGTACCGGCAGGAATTTCCAGCAGGACTTTTTCAAGAGGTTTGCGATACTGACGAACCATCCAAAGCATATTTTCATCATCCAGGGCTACAATCGCTACTGCCCCTGAATGTTCAACAATTTCCCGGGTGCTGACACTTCCATCCGGTAAAGATACACTATCCACTCTAAGCTTCAAAATACGTCCATTAAAAATTTCTGTTGAATTCAAGGTTTTCTCGTTAAGCTCCATAATTGCTTCCTCCTAGCATATATTTTCACTCAGGCTCATAAACTACCAACGAGGTGATATTAATGAATCTGCTATTTCAAAACCATGGATTGGTATTTACCGGTAAGGTTAAAGAGATTATACATATATTTGACAATTATCCCCCTGGTCTAACCCTCCTGGACTTTATCCGATTACATTTAAACTAGCCTATTATTAGCCGATAAACAAGTATATCGCCTGATATTTTTACCTTGATAAATCATCCTATGACATTTCGGGCGAAATAAATTATTTTAATTTTAGTAAATTGGAGGATAATTATAAAATTTATGGTAATATATATAGGGTCCTGATTTTTTCTAATACTAGTATTTAAGGATCAGAAGAAACTGCGAAGCAGTTTTAACACAATTTGATCATTCCCGAATAGAACTAATATAGGGGGTCCCCGTAGGGGGCAACATAGCAACGATACGGGGGATTAGAACCCGCCGCCTGTTTTGTTAATAGGAACCCGACCGTTTATGGAAGCGGGGGACATCTTTTCGTCTCGTTATAGTCGAAGTTTATCTTAGAACTTAGATATCTACAGGTGAATATATGGATAGTCTCAGCACCCTAATAAAAAATCGTCAAGACGCTCAGCGGCTGCGCAGTCTCCATGAACTGGTCAGCCATATCGCGCTGGAAAGGAATGACCAAATCATATCTCACTTGGCTGCCAAATGGTTTCATGATATGGGCTTTGAGGCAGTTGCTATATATCAAAGGCAGCAAGCAACCGCTCCCGACAAGCTTAAATTGTTGGGCGAAAGCGGCAATAGCCAGGAATTTATCAGTTTATTCCTGGAAGAAATAAACCGGGTAGCCAAAAGTAAAACCATGGAACTGGAATATTTTAATCTTGATAACTACCAACTCTTATTAGCTCCCATCGTTATTCAAAATGAATCCCACGGAGTCTTTTTTGCCAGCAAAGAACATATTTTCACTGAGCAAGATATAGACATTGTGTTGATTATTATAAATTACCTGGCTATTTTTTGGGAATTGAATCATTTGATTGCCATAACCGAACAGGAAGCACTGGTGGATTCATTAACCATGGTCTGGAACCGCCGCTATATAATGAAAAGAATCTATGAAGAAGACGAGAAGTTAAATCGCTATAATGGCGAAGCCTGTATAGCTATTATTGACCTTGGCAACCTCAAACCGATCAATGATAATTATGGACATAGTATCGGCGATATAATCCTCAAAATGATTGCCAGTACCATAGCTGCCAATATTCGCAATATTGATGCAGTAGGGCGTCTGGGTGGTGATGAGTTTATTATCCTGTTTCCCAATACCTCATTTGCAGAAGCCCGTGCCGCCATGGACAGGATTAATA
>JAQUXM010000198.1 GCA_028692415.1 Syntrophomonadaceae bacterium
ATTTGAAGGAAAAGTATTCCCGTCCAAGCAGCCGGGAAAGTGTTTAGCCCGCTATCATGGAAGGTTCTATAATAAAAGGGAATACCACCAGCAGAACGCTGAGCACAATAAAAATAACCGCTATTACCGTTCGCCAAACACTGTTGGCAATGAGTTGCTTGTACATGACGCCTATCTGCTTCCAATGCAAAACTATATGCAGGGATAATAGAAACAGCATAAAATAACCGGTATACAGATGAATCATGCTCCAGTCATCCCGGCTATAGCCCATCATGAACATATTCATCTTTCTTCCGTAAACCTCCCGGCTGGCACTCCCGCCCAGTAGGATATACTTGCGAACATAACCGGTTCCAATTAAGAACATCATGCCTAGCAGCAAGAACCCGTCAATTATAAAATTAGTTTTAGATTTAGTCATAACCACTCCCCTTTCAGTATTCTGAACTTTTCTCAACATTCCCGGTCCAGAGGATAATTCCTGTTAATTTTCTTATTGATGTAAAGTTAGATGCCTTTAATGTGAATAATATATCGCACCCCGCGCGGGTGCGTGGATTGAAGCTGGTCTTCAGTTTGACCTAATGCCCTCTATGTTTTTCCCGCTTCTTTTGCTGCTTTAGTTCAAATTTCCGGTTTTCCATTGCTTCATTTTTAATTTTGACCAGTTCCTTATTCTGCTGTTTGGTGGATAGGTAGTGAGCCTTGATGGATTCCTGGGCTTTGGTGCTAATTCCCCTTCGGCTCATTTCCCTGCTGATAGCTCTTTGCATTCTTTTAGGGTTGTTGAGCTTCACAGGTCTTGCCTTACCCATAGATATGGGTTTGCTAAACGGAAGTTTATGAATACTAATAACCAGATCCAGAATCTCCTGGTTCTTGGGCTCTGCACCAAATACATACTTGGATGTTGAATACTCTCCTTCGATAATTCTCTCAAATACCCCAACCCAGAAGGGTTCCTCAAAAAAGACGGTTAACTTGATATTCAACTCTTTCCCTCCCTTAATTACATTATAAACAGAGAACGGACAACCCGAGAGGGGGAAGGTTACTGACATCTATAAAGATGCGTTCGGACTACCAACCGAAACTGTGTTTTTATCTCTGCATTCCAATTATAATGTTCTTATTTAACCCTAATCAAGCTTGTGTTTTGTATCCATATTTACCAGACGCAACAGTATATCCTCCAGACTGCTTTCCTGCAGACCAAAGGAAAGAACCCTGGCCCCATTGTCTAGTGCTTCTTGCAACATTATGGGGCGTAAATCATCGCTTTTTATCGTATTAATCTCTAACCGCGTACCTATCGTTTTTACCCGGTTAACCCCGGGGATGGATTGAAGGACTCCAACTACCTGCTCATTCGGCTCCGCCAATACGATTTCGATGTTCATGCTATCGCTGGCGGTGCTGCGCAGATTAACAATAGTATCTCTTGCTATTAGCTGGCCATGATCGAATATGCCAACCTCGTCACAGATGCTTTCCACTTCAGGCAGTACATGGGAAGACATCAATACCGTAAGCTCTTGTTCCTGACGCAGGCGAATTATCAATTCCCGCATATTCCTGGCTCCTAAAGGGTCCAGTCCCAGAGTAGGTTCATCTAAGAACAGCACCGCTGGTTCAGATAGCAATGCCTGCGCTAATCCCAGGCGGTGCCTCATACCCCGTGAAAAACCACCAACATAGGCATTTTTCTTGTCAATTAAGCCTACCAACTCCAGACTATAATCAATGCGCCTCTCCTGCTCGCTAAGCGAAACATCGAGAAGCTTACAGATATAACACAATGTCTCATAAGTAGTCATTCTCGTATAGAAAGCCGGATTTTCAGCCACATAACCGATACTCGACCGCACTTTCATAGGTTCCTGGCACACATCATAACCAGCTACCACCGCCGTACCTTTATCTGGTCTAATCAAACTTACCATCATTTTAAAGGTTGTAGTCTTGCCAGCTCCATTTAAGCCCAACAAGCCAAATGAACGACCTTTCTCTACCTGGAAGCTAACATCATCAACCGCCTTTAAACGGCCATAGCTTTTACTAAGATTTTTAACATCAACCGCTATATTGTTCATATTGCTTCCCCCCCTTAGTTCTTAAAGGCAACATTCTGCCGTTCAAATACCCAACTGCTTATTAACAGAACCGCCACCGTCATCGTCAACAGTGATAAACAGCAAATCAAGGCATCATTCGGACTGTCCAGGGCAAACTTTTGAAACTTGGAAAAGACACTGAGGAAGAACTTAACTGATACCGGTAATCCGGCAAAACTCTCGATGTGCAGAATAAGCCCCAACCGCCTCAAAAACTCGCCGCCCAGCGGGTGGGCCGGAGCCATAAATACCAGCGCACACAGGGCGGTAGTTGCAGTAGTGGGGGCAAATATGGAAATCAAAGTGGTTATCGCTACAAAAAACATGGCCACACAAGTCACAATGGCCACCATGGTAAGCCATTGCCCCAACGGCGGCATGGGGAGCTGCCAGCGATACTGTGATATGCCGGATGCTTGGGCCCAGAAATAGGCAGCTACCAATTCTACAACCAACAAGGGTACAATCATCAATACATAAGCCCAGAATTTTCCCAAAAGCAGGGAACGTCGCGGCAGCGGCTTGGATAGCACGAGTTCCAGAGTTCCTTTTTCTTTTTCTCCAACTACGGCATCCATGGCGGCAAGAATACCAATCATGGGACAGAGTACGGCAAATAGTTCAAAGAAAGGATCAACCACGCGCGCAGAGTTGGCGGTTGGTCCCACCTCTGTATATAGAGCCATAAGTATCCCACCGAATATGAACATTAGTAGGAATATCATCTTATAGTTACGCAGATTCTCCTGTAGTTCCCGTTGCATCACTACCGCAAACTTCATTTCGTATCATCTCCGCTTCCTTCTAAAAAATAATATCAAATCATTAAGCGTCGGAAGAAACTGCGGAGCAGTTTCTACACAATTTAATCATTCCCGAAGGGAATCAATATAAGTGGTCCCCGTAGGGGACTGCACACCGCTGCAACGAGGCGGGAGATCAGAACCCACTACCTGTTTTATTAATAGATACCCTACCACTTAAAAAAGCGGCGGGCATCTTCTCGCCTCGTTATATTTCAAGGTTTATTGACCTCAGCATATTTTATAATAATACCACTTTAAGTACGATATCCAAATAAATACCCACTCTTCACCAGCAGCGATGCCTGGATATTGATCGTTAACGAATTTTATTTAAAATTCCTAACTCAACTTTCGTAGTTGACTTATTATGCGACACAACTAAATTGTCATTGCTGAGGCAACGCTTCTCCTTTGTGATTGCTATGAAAACTCGCGTATTTGTAATTGCTATGAAACTAGTGTGCTTGTCGTTGCTATGAAAACAATATCGGCAAGCGACCTTCAAGCCTGTCATTGCGAGCGCAGCGCGGCAATCTTCTTCCCCCGCAGGTACAATAGTACCTCGCCCGTTCAATGCCGCGTAATATTCCGTTTTCGTTTATCGTGGCGGGTTAAATATCCATGAAGATTACGAGCGGTAGCGAAGCAATCTAAAATAACCTGGCGATGGATAGATTGCTTCGCTGCACTCGCAATGACATATATGATAGCTCGCGATGTTCGTCAATAGGGGATTTTAAACAGTTTATTTTATTGCTTTTTCGGGTTTTCAGCCTATTCTTTTGGTCAGAAAGTTGAGTTCCTAAATTATAGAGTAC
>JAQUXM010000199.1 GCA_028692415.1 Syntrophomonadaceae bacterium
CATTACCTGCCCAAACGCGATGCAGCGAAGAACTATTCTCACATTGCATTGTTTGAGGCTATGTATAAAAAGGAAATCGAAGGTTTGTTTGTGATGGGTACCAACCCGGTAGTAGGTGGTCCTAATGCTAACAAGGAGCAGACTGCGCTGTGCAACCTGAAGTGGATGGTCAGCTGCGACTTGTGGTTGAATGAGACCGCCGATTTCTGGACCTATCAGGCCTGGGAAAGACCGCATGGCGGCACCCACCATATGGAAAAAATAACTCCTAGGGATATTCAGACCGAAGTCTTTTTCCTGCCGGCTTGTGCAGTATATGAAAAAGAAGGTACTGCTGCTCAAACCGGACGCTGGGTACAGTACCGCTGGAAGGGTGCTGAACCAGTTGGCGAATCAAAATCCGACCTATGGATTATTGACGAGATGGCCAAGGGTATTAAGAAGCTTTATACAAACAGCACTCTGCCCCAGGATGAACCCATTAAGAACATGACATGGGGTTATGGACATGGCGAAGAGCCTGAACCTGTTGCAGTCGGCCTGGAACTCAGCGGCTATACGGTAGCTGATAAAAAACCCATTGGCTCCGGTTTTGCCTCTCTAAAAGATGACGGCAGCACTGCTTGCGGAAATTGGGTCTACTGCGGACAAATGACCAGTAAGGCCGATGGCTCTCTTGATTACAAGCCCATGCATCGCGATAATAAAGATAATTCCAAGACTGGCTTGGGGCTCTATTCCAACTGGGGTTGGTGTTGGCCAGTTAATCGCCGCATCGTTTACAATCGTTGTTCAATCCAGCCAGACGGAGTGACACCTTGGGCAGGCGATGATAACCGTGTCTTAATTCGCTGGGATGCAACTAAAGTATCTGATCCTTTGAAACCAGAGGTAGTAGGTAGCTGGGTAGGTGACGATGTTTGTGACTGCGCCAAGACATCACCTCCAGAAAAAGCAGTACCATTCCTTATGAGACCAGAGGGTACAGGTTGTTTCTTTGCTGCCAAAGCCTCTTTTAAGGAAGGCCCCTTCCCCGAGCATTATGAGCCCTGGGAAAGTCCACAAAAGAACTTGATGAATAGTCAGGAATTCAATCCGGCCGTCAAGGTGTGGGAACCTGATAAGCAGGGTAAAATTGAGCAATATCCGTTTATCGGCACAACTTATCGGGTGGTTGAACACTGGCAGACCGGTGCACTTACCCGTAACCTGCCTTGGTTGGCAGAACTTATGCCCAACATGTTTGTAGAGATTAGTGAACAGTTAGGCAAGCTTAGAGGTATTGAGAACGGCGACAATGTTATCGTATCAACTACCAGAGGCGATATTGAAGCTGTTGCCTGCGTGACCAAGCGTATCAAGCCATTAATTGTGGACGGCAAAGAAACCCACATGGTTGGAGCATTATGGCAGTATGGATTCAAAGGCTATGCCACTGGAGACCCGGCAAATCGCCTGACCCCGCATGTCGGCGATGCTAACACCATGATTCCCGAATACAAAGCCTGGCTTTGCGATATAAGGAGGGCTTAAGTATGGCAAGATTAAAAACAAATTTATATGATGTTAGTAAATGTACTGCCTGTCGCGGTTGCTTGGTAGCCTGCAAAGACTCCAATCAACTCCCGGCAGTAATGGAGCCTTTTAAAGGCAATTATGCCACTCATGAAGACACCAATGGCAACACCTATACCCTAATCCGCTTTATTGAGCATGAGGATCCCGTTGATGGTGTTCGCTGGAATTTCTTGAAATATCAATGTATGCATTGTCTTGACCCCGAATGTATGAAAGTTTGTCCCAAAAACGCTTACACTAAGACCGAGTGGGGTGCCACTTTACACGATGAAGCTAAGTGTATTGGCTGTCAGTATTGCACTTATGCTTGTCCCTTTGGAATACCCAAATATCGGAAGCATACCGATACGGTCACCAAGTGTACCCTCTGTGTAGAGCGGGTAGAAGAAGGTTTAAAACCGGCCTGTGCCAGAACCTGTCCCAGCGGCGCCTTGAGTTTTGGCTACCGGGATGAATTATTGCAACAAGCTGAAGAAAGAGTAAAATTCCTCAGAGCCAATGGATTCCCCCGGGCTACTATTTATGGTAAGCTGGAACTAGGCGGAACCAATAAAATTTATGTTTTAACTGACACCCCTGATAAATTTAATCTACCAGTTGATCCCAAAGTATCCGCTAATACCTGGGTATGGCAGGATTGGGTTAGACCTTATGCTGGGTGGCTTATACCCTTGGCCCTGGCAGGATCAGCAGTCAGCTTTGTGACTACCAGACTATTAGCCGATAAAAGTGGCGATCATGCGGAAGGAGGTCATGAGTAATGCAATGGATTCCTGAATATCGTGATGACGTTGAACGCGTAGAAAGATTTAATGCCGTAGCTCGGATTACCCACTGGGGTCATACCGTGACCTTTTTGCTCTGCCTCTTTACCGGCTTAATCCTGTTCTTGGGCGGCGTTGACTGGCTGGCAGCCATTTTCGGAGGATACCGTGGCGCAGGTCTGGTTCATCGGATTGCAGCTGTTGGTATGACCATCATGTTGGTTTTTGGTACAGTTTTCGGTTTCAAAGGCCTAATAGCCTGGATAAAGGACTTGCTACGCTTTGGTGTAAATGACCTTATATTTGTTTGCATGTTCCCTTTTGAATTCTTAGGTTTCAAGGTAAAGATACCTCCTCAGACCAGATTCAATGGGGGTGAAAAAGGCAACTCCATGGTAACCCCAACCATGGTTATACTGCTGGTTTTGAGTGGTTATATCATGTGGTTCCCGTCCATATTCCCTGCGGGACTGGTACGTTTTGCCTATCCTACTCACGATTTAGCCATGATCTTTTCTACCGTCATGGTATGTATGCATGGTTATCTGGGCTCTTTCCATCCTGGTTCGGGAGAATCCTTCTGGGGCATGTGGAAAGGTACCGTTAGAGCAGATTGGGCGAAGCACCATCATGCTACCTGGTACGATGAGACTTATGGTGATAAGGCTAAGGCTAAGGCTGAATAATTTCCATACAAATGCATAATCATAAAAGAAGGGGAGTTTCACTCCCCTTCTTTAATTAAAAGGGGTGCTAATACTATGAAAAGACAGTTCCCGGTAAGTCTACCCGAGGGCTATGTGGATTTCTTTAAAAACCTGGAGACCTGGCAGAATGAACAGCAGATAAAATTAAAGAAAAGCTATTCACCAGCCGAAATCGGTGTTTCGAAAGTCCTGGTTAACACGAATAAGCCAGTAATACAATCTGTTGACTTTCCTTTGGATGTAAATCAATACAAAAGTCTCTATCAGGAGCTGCTGCTGCTCTTAAAGGATTACCGCCCGGAGATAGCGGGAGTAATGGATAAGATATTAGAAAAGCTCGAACAGTTAGACTTCAACCTTCTGCCAGTCAAATTGTTAGAAGCGGATCAGCAGTATTTCTCTCTACTATCTGCTCGTATAGATGTTCCGATTGAACTGTTGATTTTTACTGTTGATCATTCCCTGCGTCCGTTTCTCCGGCTTTGGGCTGAGCCTTGTTATTCCGAGATTGCGGAAGATGAGTATAAATCCTGGAACTTTGCTAACATATGCCCCTTCTGTGGCAGCAAGTCGCACTTTAGCCGTTTGAGAGCAAAGGACGGGCGCAGATTTATGTTTTGTGACCACTGTTTTACCGAATGGGAAACCCGAAATATTTACTGCGTACATTGCGGCAACA
>JAQUXM010000047.1 GCA_028692415.1 Syntrophomonadaceae bacterium
GCAATGACATATATGATAGCTCGCGATGTTCGTCAATAGGGGATTTTAAACAGTTTATTTTATTGCTTTTTCGGGTTTTCAGCCTATTCTTTTGGTCAGAAAGTTGAGTTCCTAAATTATAGAGTACTACAACATAATTATATCTCCCCCACAACTCTATCCTAATCGAATACTTTGATGTTTTTCTTCCAACAATAGGTTATATTTTAATGAAAGGTATTTACAATAATGTTTTTGACCAAAATATGATCATCTGGAAAACTATTTTGGAGGTAGATCGATGCGGGAAGCGGAAATGGATTATTACCAGAAACTCAGAACCAAAATGAAAGAATGGCTGCAGAGCGATGAAGGCAAAACCAATCAATGGGCTGAATACATGATGTTTGCCCCCGATCTGTTTCACCTGCTTTGTAAACTGGCGGTGGACAAAGATGTAATGATAGCCGACAAGGCCAAACTGGCAGGAGCTATTGTCTATTATCTGTCGCCTCTGGACATTATTCCGGAAATGTTGATTGGACCGTTGGGTTTTGCGGACGATATTGCGGTAGCCGCCTATGTCTTAAATCAGATCATTAACCATAGTGATCCCGAAATCGTAAAAAAACACTGGGCAGGCGAAGGAGAAGTGCTGGAAATTATTCAGCGCATCCTGGCTTCCGCCGATCAGATGCTGGGCAGCGGACTGTGGAATAAAATAAAGCAAAAATTCTCATAGATATTCTCCAATATAAATATGGCAAATTTATAGTAAAACTTCAACCCACCGTTGCAATGAGGCGGGCGACATTTTTTCGTCTCGTTATAACAATATTACTTATATAACGAGGCGAAAAGATGTCCCCCCGCTTCTTTAATTAAGCGGTCGGGTTCCAATTAACAAAACAGGCGGCGGGTTCTAACCCCGCCTCGTTGCAACGGTGCGGAAGAAACTGCTCCGCAGTCTCTTCCGATGCTTAAAGCTGCATTTTTCCATGCCCTTGGTAGATTCAACTCATAAAGCAATTTGTTATGATATAGGTATTCAAATCAGAAATGGGGAGGGTATATGGGCAAATATGACGGAGTGGTTAAAAAGGTCTGGAAGGTCTGGTGGATTGGAACTATTATTCTTTTATTAATAGTTCTTTATCAGCTATACCATGATAAGCTTTTTAAATTAATACAAAGCGTGATATGAGCAAATGGGGCGGTTCCGCTGACAAGGGGACGGTTCTGCTGTCAGGAAAAATTTCCTGACAGCAGAACCGTCCCCTTGTCAGCGGGGGGTTCCCTCTAGTCCTCAATGGCTATATTAAGCTCTACAGCACCTTCTTTAGCATTGAACTGAACCACCAGGGTTTCCACCTGGCTTATTAAGGAGACCATGTTCTTGCCGCTGACCAATGTAGGAGGAGTAATATCCACCAGGCTGCCCATTTGTTCAAGGTTGCTGACACTGTTTCCGGCAATCATATTGGCCATTTCGCATAAAGCGCTGCGAGGAAGCATGTCGAACTGGCTGACCGGCATCCCGCCCATCATAGTGGAAGCTATATTACAGGCTGTAGCTTCATGCATCGAAAAAACGATGTTGCCTCGGAGACCGCCTACCAATCCAATAATTATATTGACATCGTGGTCGGTCTGCAGTTTATCCCGCTTGCTTATACCCGTTCTCTGCATACCGCCAAATCCCAGCATATTCGAAACATGCAGCAAACCACCGATAAAGGGGTTTATGTATTTAATATCCATCTACTTTTTCCCCTCCTCCACCGCAACATTAATTTTAATAGCCCCTGCACTGGTATCGATGAGCACCGAACTGGAATTCAGGCGTACATTGAACATGCTCAAACTATCACCGGCAAACACGCTGGGTGGGGTAAGACGGAGATTTAAGCCGGGCTGGGAATTATTAATATCGGTAATGGCGTTGCCGCTGATTATATTTCCTATCTCAGCTCCAGACAGGAGCACCTCTTCGTCAGCTACTGACGAATAGTCTTCACCGGTAAGAATACTGGCTATCTGCATTGCGGTTTCGCCGGACATATCCAGAAAGAAGCGTCCTTTCCAGCCCCCGGTGAATCCTACAATAACGGAAAATCCCCGCGAGGTAAAAGCATCGCCTTCGTTTTCAGTAGCACCGCTTTTTACCTCCAAGCCCAGCATATCTTTGAGTATATTGACACTGCACTTGATAAATGGTGCTATGTGGGATGTACTCAAGAAATTCACCTCATTCTTACATTAGTTTTAATATGCGTTCGATCAAATCCGGTGCTTTAAATGGCTTGCAATAAACATCATCAATACCCCGAGATTTGGCATCATTTATAATATCATCGTCGCCCATGGCACTTAACATAATAATTTTTTGCTTGGGGTTAATCTTTTTGATGGCACTGGCCGCATCCAAACCATCCATTACCGGCATAGTGACATCCATGGTAATGACATCGACTTTGATCTTGGGATATAATTCTACCGCTTCCTTGCCATTGCCTGCTTCCGCACAAACCACAAAGCCTTCCGGTTCCAAAGCCTTTTTGATCATTTTGCGGGAAATGGCGGAATCGTCTACAGCCATGACCTGTATTGCAGTGCCGTCTGCCTTTATACCTTTCATTTTGTCACCTCCTCGTTAGCGATTAACCGCGCGGACAATCTCGCGCGCGATATCCCAGATAGGAACAACGATCTCAGCTCCACCGCGTTTTATGGTCTCTCCGGGCATACCGAAAACAATGGCGCTTTCTTCGGATTCTGCAATAGTAATACCGCCAGCCTGGCGAATCTTAAGCATGGCATCGGCACCGTCATTGCCCATTCCGGTCATAATAACCCCTACCGTGCACGCCCCATAAGCCTTCAAAACTGAATCCATCATTATACTGACGGAGGGAATAAAAAGATGATCCGGTTTGGAAGTCAACCTGATAATTACATCACCGGCCGCATTCTTGACCAGATTAAGATGACGTCCGCCACTGCCAACATAAACCTTGCCAGCCTCAACCTTGGCTCCGGCCCGTGCCTCAAGCACTTCAATGGGGCTGTTGTCATTGAGCCGTTTGACATAAGGCGGCGTGAAATTCGGCGGCATATGCTGCACCAAAAATAAAGCTGCATTGATATCAGGTGGTATCAAGGGCAGCACCTCATAGATAACCTTGGGTCCGCCGGTCGAAATCCCCATTGCAACAGCTTTCATAGGTTTCCCTATCTTGGATCCCGTGCTGGTTTTAATTTTTGCAGCCGGTTCCACCCTAACCGCTTTTTGCCGGTTTCTGCCCCGGCTCCGATTATCAACCGCCGCTTTAACCTTCTCGATAAGCTCGGCAGCTACCTTTTCCATATCACTTGAAACAGTACCCCCGGGTTTACCTACATAATCAAAAGCTCCCAATTCCAGTGCTTCAAAGGTAGTCATGGCTCCCTCCTGGGTAAGGGAGGAAACCATAATCACCGGGCAGATCTTCTCATCTACTATGTATTGCAGAGCCGTAATTCCATCCAGCTTCGGCATATTAATATCCATGGTAATGACATCAGGTTTTATTTCGCGAGCTTTGTTTACTACATCTTCGCCATCGCGAGCTGCCCCTATTACTTGGATATCAGGATCGCTCTCGAGTATTTTTTTGAGCATCTTGCGCATCATTGCGGAATCATCGGCTATCAATACCTTAATCATGCTTCGTACCCTTGCCTTGTTTTTTTAGCTTGGGAGGACTGCTCTTGGCAGGTTCCGGTCCGGGATTGGAGATCTGAGCGATCTTTTGCCATTCCTTTTCCAGCAGCACATTTTCCAGATTAAGCATCATAATCATACGCTTTTCAAGATTGGCTATCCCATCCATAAATTTTTGTACCTGTTTGTCCTGGAGAATATCCGGAGTATCCTCTAAGAGTTTTCTGGGAACACGTAGAACCTCTAAAACTTCATCAACAATCAGACCAACTTTTTTCTTGTTTATGTCACTTACAATTATTCGAGTAAACTCTGTATATTCCTTCCTTTCCAATTCAAATCTTTTGCGGAGGTCAATAACCGGAATCACATCACCGCGCAGATTAACAACCCCCTCAACATAGCCGGGAGCCCGAGGTACTTTGGTTATCTTGGAAAGGCGGTTTATTTCCTGAACCTGGGTAATCCGAACCCCAAACTGTTCCCCTGCCAGCCGGAATACCACCATCTGTTCCTCATCTATTTCCTCATCATAATTATTATCGTTTTCGTCAATTGCATTAGAATTATCTTGTTGTTCAAGGTTATTGAGGTCTTCACTGCTTATAATATCTTGCAAGTCCATCAGCATAATGATGCGTTTGCCGCCATCCAGGCGGGCAATCCCTTTCAAGCGTTCCCCCCCCTCGCCTATGGCCTGGGGAGGTGCGAATATAGTGTCTTTGGGAACCCGGGTTACCTCATAGACCTTGTCCACAATAAGCCCAACCAGTATGCCACCCAGATCGACCACAACAACCCTGGTACTGGGAGTAACCTCTTCATTACCCATATTCAACTTAACGCGCATATCAACTATAGGCATCAGGGTATCACGTAAAGAAATTATGCCTTTAATATATGGAGATACATTGGGTACTTTAACGATATCCGGATAACGGATGATTTCCCTTACACTTTCTATCTCCAGGCCGAATTCTTCATTGCCCAACTGGAAGGAAACCAGCTGCACTTCTTCCAGCTTGCGAGCTTCTTTGCGATTATCCAGGTCCTGACCAGATTTGGCTGCAGCAACTCCGCTTTTGACTGATGCTTGCTCAATACTGCATATTTTAGCTACATCTAGAATCATCGCTAATTTCTGTTCACCACTTAATTTAACCACCCCGGCTATAGAACTGGCATCAACCCCGGAAACCGCCGCCGGAGCAGGTTCAATATGATCGCCTTCAATCCGCAGCACTTCGGAGACGGAATCTACGCTTAGACCAATGTTTTTGCCATTTACATCAACCACAATAACCCGGTTGGAAACATCACTGGCGATTTTATCCATACCGAAACGAATACGGGTATCGATCACCGGCAATATCTGCCCCCTCAGGTTGGTTACACCCTGCACATAATGAGCGGCCTGAGGCACCATGGTTATGGAGGGGATGCGGATTATCTCCTGAACATTCATAATATCTATGCCGAATATTTCCTGTCCCAGCGCAAAAGTCACCAGCTGCATTTCACCTGAGGAGAAAACACCTTCAACACTCATTCCAATCCCTCCTGTCTAAAATATTTCTCCTCTTATTAGTTGACCTGCATCTCATCGGCAATGGAGGCAATTTCCTCGATGGCATTGGCTAGTTCATCAATCGCCTTGGCCTGCTCATCGCCGACCTGGGAGGCCTGTTCCACTTGTTCTTTAACTTTATCGGTCAGTTCAGCAACCATCTTGGCTTCACGTTCATCTTCAGCCAGGGCTCTCTTTATTTCGTCAATATAGGTCAGACCCTCTTGTCTCTGGGTTCCAATGTTCTCCAGCTCCTTGGTCAACATAGCATTTTTTTGTGCCACTAGAGTAGCAA
The DNA here is from genome assembly GCA_028692415.1 of Syntrophomonadaceae bacterium. GTDB lineage: Bacteria > Bacillota > Syntrophomonadia > Syntrophomonadales > Syntrophomonadaceae > JAQUBU01. Next base: position 5,545 of record JAQUXM010000047.1, read on the forward strand.
TCTCATCAGCTTTCAATGATGCAACTTCGGACTGCGCTATCTCAGCCATGACCTTGCCGATCTGCACCTGTACATCCCGGACCAGATCCTTGATTTTATCAGCATTCTCAGCCGACTCCGCAGCCAGATTTCTGATGTCGCCAGCTACCACGGAAAAGCCCCGTCCATGCTCGCCGGCGGTGGCAGCTTCCACGAAACCGTTTACCGCCAGCATATTGGTTTGTATGGATACGTTCTCTATGGTATCAACTATTTTTTCAATCCGCCGAATCTTATTCTCCAGTTCTTCAACCGCTGAATTGGTATTTGCATAAGATTTGATACATTCCTTCAAGGGCATCCATACCCGATCACGTGCTATACCGCGGTTAACTACCAGCATCTCGCCTACTTCCTTGTATACACCGCCTGCTTCACCGGCAACTTTTAAAAAGTCCACCATTACAGCTTGAGAATCTTCAATGATTTGATAACCTTTAATAGTTTCCGCTTCCGCCAAGCGCGCTGCCTGGGCCATCTGCACCAGACCACTGGCAATCTGGGCGGCCGAAGTGCTGAGTTCTTCAATATTAGCTGAGAGTTGCTCAGCAGTAGCCGCCACTTCCTCGGCTGACTTGTTTATGTTGGTTGAGGTTTTTAATTCATCGGCCATTTCACTCAATTCCTGGCTGGCCACATTAACTTCCGCCAGGGCTTTGCTCTGCTCCACCACCGCTTTGGCGATTTCGACGGTTCCGCTTCCGGTCTCCTCGGCTGCGGTAGCTATACTCTCACATAGTGCCAAAAATTCATTGGCCTTGTTGCCTATAACACCTGACCAATCCACCAATTGCTTAATACCGTCGTTATATTTGCCAAACATTATGCCCATTTGTTCAAAACCTTGAACACTCTCTTCAACCGCTTGTTCAATTTCATTAAAGCTTTCAACCGTTCCGTTGATATCTTTGACTACTTCATCAACCCCGCCGCGAATTTCTTCCACCACGCCACGGATATCCCGAGCCGATCTTTCAGAAATCTCGGCCAGGTTTCTTACCTCATCTGCCACCACCGCAAAACCCCGGCCGTGTTCGCCGGCCCGGGCTGCTTCGATCGCCGCATTCAAAGCCAACAGGTTGGTCTGATCGGCTATCATCACCACTGCCTGTACTATATCGCCAATCTGACTGGATTGTCTCTCCAGTTCCTCAATTCTTTTGGCTGATTGCACATTTTTGGTTATTGCTTCTTTGGCTTGAACTTTCATGTTTTTCATTTCAGTGTTCGATTCCTGCGAAGCATTATTAGCCTTAACGGCAATTTGTCCCAATACCGAAAACGTTTTACCCATTCCTACGGATGATCTATTGAGCTGAACGCTTGCTACGCGCATCTGCTCAGCACTGCTGCCAACCTGTTCACCATTTCTTGAAACTTGATCCATCAGGCGGGAAAATTCCTGGGCAGCAGCATTGGATTCTTCTATGCCCGCTAATAACTGTTCGGATGCGGAAGCAATTCGCTCCGCCATCGCCTGCTGTTTGGCCATGGTACGCGCCCGGGCTTTTTCTTGGGCCATTTTTCTGGCTACTTCTCTTTTCTTGGTAATATCATCGTTGCTTTCCTGCTTAACAGCAATACCTGTCCGTTCACTACTACTTGCAACTGGTCTCTGCAATTTTTTTGCCATTACTAACCCCTCCTAAACTAATAATTATTATTGTTATAGTACTGTCAAATTCCTGCCCCGGCGAGCAAGAACATGGCTACCACTTAAATATGCCAAATCATCAATTTCCACTTGATTCTGAATACCGGTATCAATGTCCATTGCTGATACATGCAATATGCCATTCTTATCAATTTCAAAACTAACATCGATATTGGCTTCACCTACCCCCGCTTTACGAATACCGGAGAGGTGAAACTTCCCCAGTGAAATAGTATGATCATCTCCCTCCGAGTCACCCATTTCATCGCGCTGCAATATATGAATGATCACCTCCTCCTGTTGATCTTCAACCGTAGTGAATAATTTTGAATCCAGTACTGGATAGGTGGTGTTGGCTGCAATTAAAGGTACAAATTCCCCCTGGTTGTCTTCGATTCCCAGGGTATGGCTGGTTACATCATGCAGCTCGACATAGTTGACTTGTCCCGCCAGCATCGCTGCCTCCAATGCAGCACCCAGTGCCACCACCTCATCCGGATTGATTTCAGTCCGTATCTCTACCCCGGGAAATATCTGCTCCACTTTTTCCCGAAAACCCGGCATTCTTGAAGAACCACCAGCAAAAACCACTACATCTACCCATTCCCGATCCACTTCCGCCCTGACCAGGGTATGCCGAATCAGATCTTCGATCTCTTGAAGAAGATGGCTGCAAAGATAGTTAAATTGTTCGCGTTGGATCACTTGTTTGAGATGCAATGGGCCATTGCTGGAGATGCTGATATAGGGTATTAGTATGGAGCTTTCTTTTACCGTGGAAAGATCCAGTTTTGATTTCTCGGCATTGATCTGGACTTGCTGCATAGCTACCAAATCAAGCTGCAGATTGACGCCATTATTCTCTTCAAAAGTTGTACAAATATGCTCGCCCAACCTTTGATCAAAATCCAAACCTCCCAGACTGCTGGAACCGCCGGTACAAAGCACCCGGCATACACCGCCTTCATATTCCATAAGCGTAATATCAAAGGTTCCGCCGCCAATATCCAACACCAGTATGTGCTCCCGGTTGGCAAGTTCTGAAGCATAAGCCAGAGCGGCAGCGGTAGGCTCATTTAATAATTTTACTATTTTGATTCCCGCCAGTTCTCCAGCCATAAAAGTAGCCTGGCGCTGGTTGTCATTGAAGTATGCAGGAACTGTAACCACTGCTGCTTCTACCTTTTCGTTCAATACTTTTTCGGCATACTGGATTAGTTTGCGTATTATAAGTGCAGATATCTCCACCGGCGAATACTGGCGACCCGAAATATCCACCTCAAAATCCGAGCCCATATAGCGCTTGATAGAGCTGACCGTGCGGTCTGCTTGCAAAAGTGCCTGGTTGCGGGCCATTTCACCGACTATTACTTCCTGGTCATTTTTAAATTGTACGACCGAAGGAGTAAGGCGACTGCCTCTTTCGTTTATTACTATTTCCGGTTTACCTTCCCGGTTGACCCAGGCTACCAGTGAATTAGTGGTCCCCAGATCAATTCCTACTATCACATTTACTCCCCCCTTGTCATTAACATATTGCCAATAGATTTTCTCGAGCAATGCTATTATCAGGATAGCTTCTTAGTGCCTTCTCAAGATACGTAATGGCACTTTGGATTTCTCCACCTTCATGTAATATAATTGCCAGGTTATTACAGGCCTGTGAATATAGTTTTGCAGCTCCGGAGAGACTCTGCGCAAGTTCCAGGGAATCAATAACCCTCCGGTAAAGATAATAAGCTTCAAACATCTGGCCTTCTTCTTCTTGGGTAATTGCTTGTTCAAATAGTGACTGGGCACGGTTTATCTCGGTGCCTTCAGGATTACCAAGCCGATTGGGGGCATTTGCACTTAGCAGCAGATCTAGTCCGGTTCCAAGGTTTTTTTTAGTTGCCATATTTATTGCTCACTCCTGGCAAGAATTGCTTTAGTTACCTGTTGGTAATCCAGGGCGCCTCGGCAATGGGGAGCATATTCAAATATGCTTTTGCCAAAGCTGGGAGCTTCGGCCAGCTTAATATCATTCCTCACCGCGGGAAGAATGCGGCTTTCGCCAAAGTTCTGACGAACTTCTTCAATTACGTTGCGAGCTAAATTGGTGCGCAGGTCACATTTAACCGGCAGGATGCCCATTAGTCGCAAACTCGTATTAAGCTCCGCATTAATCCGGTATAAAATCCCCATCATTTGGGCCAGTCCATCCATAGAGAAAAAGGTTAATTCAATCGGAACAAGGAGCCATTGTGCAGTCACTAATCCGTTTATAGTTATCAAACCGAGCGATGGCGGCAAATCAATTACAATGTAATCGTACTCTGCATCTAAATCCATCAGCAGCATGTGCAATAAAGATTCACGGTTGCTAATTTGACTGGCTTCGAGTTCCAAGGCAGAAAGGTCAGGTTTTGATGGCAGAAGATCGAATTGCTTGGTCCTTATCAGGGTCTGATGCACTGCATCTGCGGACAGCCTATGCTGCACCACCAGATGCAGCAGTTCATATATGCTCATATCCAGATTGTATGGAAGGATTCCACAACCACTGGTAGCTTGAGCCTGGGAATCAGCATCCACCAGCAGCACTCTTTGTCCAGTCCGGGCCAAACCATCAGCCAGATTCAAAGCCGTCGTAGTCTTGCCGCTGCCTCCTTTGCGATTAGCCAGTACAATGGTGGTTGCCATCAGTCTACCCTCCCACATTCATCATCAGGAAAGCTTGATATAACTGGGGTGAATTCAGAATCAAGACCACACTGCCATCCCCCATGATGGTAGCACCGGTATATATCTTAAGGCTGGCTAATTCTTCAACCAACGCTTTTACCACAAATTCCTGTTCGTGTTGGAAAGAATCGACAATAAGGCCAAAGCGGTAGCCATCAACCTCCATAACCACTATCGATACCCTTTGATCTTGGGTTGTATAATCCAGGTCGATCTCATTGTCCGGGTTTAGTATATCCTGCAGCCTAATTAAATGCAGGATTTCTTCCCTAACATCAGCCAGCAACAGGTTTTTATACCTGCGAATTTGCGTTGCCGGGAGTTTAACGGTTTCCTCAATAGCATCCAGGGGAATTATATAAGTCTGCTCTGCAGTTTTCACCATAAGTCCTCTGATTATTGACATGGAGAGTGGAATTTTCAAGGTAAAGGTGGTGCCTTCATTTATTTTACTGGACATGTTTACCGAGCCGCCTACCTGGGTAATATTGCTTTTAACCACATCCATTCCTACACCGCGCCCTGAGAGTTCACTGACTTCATCCTTGGTGCTGAAGCCAGGTAAAAATACCAGATGGTAAGCATCCTCATTGCTCATGGTTTCAATCTGCTCCGGCCTTATTAAACCCTTTTTCAAGGCCTTGGCTTTAATTTCTTCAGGATTAAGACCTTTGCCGTCATCAACTATCTCTATAAGCACATGGTTGCCCTGGTAACGGGCTTTAAGATAAATACTGCCCTTGGGATTTTTCCCAAGCGCCTTTCTAGTTTCAGGTGATTCGATACCATGATCAACCGCATTACGCAACATATGCACCAGAGGATCATTAATCGCCTCGACTACCGTTTTATCAAGTTCGGTTTCTTCTCCTTCGATGATTAAATCCACATCCTTCCCTGCCTTGCGGGAAATATCCCGGATGGTACGAGGATAGCGTTGAAATAGAACACGTAAAGGCAGCATCCGGGCTGACATAATCGCATCTTGAAGCTCATCCGCAATACGAGAAACCTCGGATGCAACATCCTTAACCTCTCGAGCCAGAGGTGGTATTTCATATTCGGTCCCAATTTTACTTGACAGGTGGAATATACGATTCTTCGATATCAGCAACTCACCGATCATATTCATCAGGCGGTTCATTTTCTCCTGGCTGACCCGGATTGACTGACCGCTGATATCAGTGGAAGCACGAGCTGCTTCGGCAGGTGCTGATTTCACTTTTTCCTTGGCTGCCTCTTGCTCCATTAATGCCATTTCAATATCACGAGGTTTTGCAGCGCCTGAATCAACCAGAATCTCTCCGATCCTTTTCTGTTGGGCCAGGGCCCGGTCCAAATCACACTGGCTGATTTTATTCTGCTCGACCAGGATTTCCCCGACTTTCTTTTCCGCATATTCCACCGGCACCTGATTGAGGGTCAATTTTATCTGATCGATCTTGCCTGCCAGCAGTTGCTTGATAGCAAGATGCCCGTTTCGCAAAGACTCAATTACTTCACTAGCTACCAGATCCCTATCCGGGCGCAAAGAATCCACATATTGCAAATGAGTTGCGACTAAATCCACCACATCATCAAAATCCAGATAACGGCAGGAGGATGAGATACTATTCAAGGCCCGGGCATATTGTTTAATTCTTCTATGGTTAACCGGCATATCTACCTGAGCACTGTTAATAATGCTTTCCATGGACTCCAAACCTTGATTGGTTATATTCACAAAAGCCGCCAATTGCTTGGGCAGATTATCAACAACTGCGTTTGTACCCGCTGCAGCTGCCTTCTCTTTATCACCCTGGCTCAATGCCTCAATTCGCTTTAATAAATCATCAATCTCCGGTACTTCCTCATTTTCCTCCATAACCAGCTTGGATAAAGCGGCCGTCCGGTCAACGGTGGCTAATATGAGGTCAACCTCCTGAGCAGATAAAGGTGTTTCCTGGTTGCGATGCACCTGCAAAAGAGTCTCTACCGCATGTGTTAAGTTCTTAATGTTCATAAAGGGATCCCCAGGTTTATCATGGTCTTGCATGCTGATAATTACCCCGGCCCCACCCTTAATACTATGAAAACCTCGCAAAATGGCGTTTAACAGTTCACTGTTATTCGGGTTTCTTTCTATTTCCACACAGTTTTTTTCTATCGTGTCGAGGTGTTCGTTGCATTCCTCGATAAAGTCGTCCAGTGCCTGGCTCAAAAAAGAGGATATCTCAACCTTAATCATCGTTGCTGCCGGTTGCGGGCTTTCTGGCACTACCTCAACCGAAGCGTTTTCCGAACCGTTCTCCAGTTCGTAGACAACCCTCTCTCTTACTCCTTCTGCTTCCTCAACAAATTCGCCAAAGCTAAAATCATTTATCTCTAGTTCAAATGCTTCGCGGGGAGGATTAGCTTCCAGTTCCTTCAGACATACTCCCAACTGCCCGACCAGCAGGTTAAGGATATCCACCCCCCGCAGTAATAAATCAGTAATCTCCGAATTAGCAACATATGTCCCTTTTTTCATATCGGTAAGAAAGGACTCCAGGGAATGAGCAGTATCTTTAATAGGAATAAAGTCAACAAAGCTGGCAACCCCTTTTACTGAATGCATAGCGCGAAAAACGGAATCAAGTTCCTTGCTGTCAAACTCGGCCTCCATTTTCAGAATGCCTTCTTCGATGCCATTGAGGTGCTCGCTTGATTCTTCTACAATTCCCTGTAAAATCTCTAAATCATCGGGCTCAAAGGTAAATTTCATTGCATCCCGGCCTGCCTTTCCCTTCTATCTAGGTCATTAACAACATGCGTATATTCTCCACCAAAACATCCGGTTCAGTAGGTTTAACAATATAGATATTAGCTCCCGCCTGATAGCCTCTTTCCATATCTTTTAATTCATCTTCCGTAGAGACTATAATTATCGGTAAATCTTCATACTGTTCATCTTCGCGCAGCCGTTCAATAAAGGTGTATCCATCCATGTTGGGCATATTGATGTCGGTAACAATCAAATTGATGTTTTGATCACTGCCATAGATTTTTTCCAGCGCATCCGCACCGTCAATTGCTGTCATTACCTCAAAGCCCGCCGTTTTCAGGATATAGCAGTGGAAATTCCGTATCATTTCCGAATCGTCTATGATCAATATCTTCATTGCTTAAACCTCCTTATGCTTGATAAACCATATAGCCATTCATTCTTCTTACCTTGAAGGCGGTACTAATACGACTTAAGGACTCAGCATGACCCAGGAAGATAAAGCCTCCGGGATTAAGCATCGCATAAAACTTTTCCACCAGTTGTTTGCGTGATTGATCATCAAAGTAGATCAGCATATTGCGGCAAAAAATAAAATCGTAATGTCTTTCACTGCGCAAAGCACGACGATCCATAAGGTTTAAGTGCTCCAGAACTACCATATCCTTGATCTGCGGCTTGACCATAAATTGGCCCGGTGCTGGGCGAGTAAAATACTCTTCCAGGTAAGCCGGTGGTACATCCTTAATTGACCGGCTGTCATAAATAGCGCGCTTGCCTGTTTTAAGTACATTCTCATCGATATCCACGCCTTTAATAAGCACATTCCAATTGCCATATTCCTCCAGCATTTCTTTGACAATTATAGCTAGTGTATAAGGTTCTTCGCCAGTAGAACAAGCTGCGGAAAAAATACGCAGATTGCGATCACCTTTGGCGGCCTTTTTTTCGAGAAGCTCCGGCAGGCATACTTCAGCAAATATTTCGAGTTGGTTGAATTCCCTAAAGAAATAGGTCTCATTGACGGTTATCAGGTTTATCAGTTCCTGAAATTCCCTTTCATCACGATCTCCGAACTTTAACAATCTTATGTAATCAGTAACTTTGCTTAAATCATTTTCTTCCATGCGTTTTTGCAAGCGCTTTTTAAAATAGTAGATTTTATTGTCCCCGAAATTCATCCCGGTGCGTTCGTAAATCAGGTTTCTAACGATGACAAAATCTTCTATTAATAATTCCAACTATCTCACCTCATCTGCCTATTTGAATTATTGATTTTTCAAGGGCTTCCAGAATCTCCTCATCTTCCGCCTGCTTAGCCAGGTCCTTCAGAATATCAAGCCCTTCCTGTTGACCATATAAGCCCAGAGCTTCAACCGCACCCAGGCAAAGCAGTTTGTCGGAAGACTTTGTATACTCAATTAGCAGCGGCATTATTTCCGGGTTTTTAAACTGACCCAGGAAAATTAAAAGTTCATATTTATTGATGGCATTGATATTACTGGCGATATATTCAGACAGTGCCTGAACCATTCCTTCAGGAATAATATTCAGATTAGCCCGCTCTAAGATTCCTTCAATCGTATTAATAATCTCCTTGGCCATTAGCTGGCCTTTAGTCTTGATCAAGGAAACAACCCATGGCAAATAATCCTCCTGGCCCTTTTTAGCCAGAAATTTTAAATATGAATATAATTCCAAGTCGGCTATGGTTTGAGGATCAGCGTAAAGTTGAGAGACAATTGCCAGCGAGTTGTCATCGCCAAGCACGGCCATCGCTTCCAGACAAGTACAACGCAATAAAATATTTTGAGTTTTGGCAAATAAATCATTTACCTGGGGAGCAACTCCTTGTGCTTCCATCCGTCCCAGATATTCCACGGCGGTAATCACCATATTTATATCACTGTCATCAAGCGCTTCGGCAATCAAGCTGGCTGAATAGGGGTTATTAAGCAAGAACAAAATATCCAAAGCAAATTTTCTGATATCTTTGTCTGCATCTTTTAATAATGGACGCAGCAAAGATACTGCTTCTTCTTCCTGTTCGGAAATAATATCTATTATAGCGTTGCGAATGAAGGCATCATCACTGCGTAACAGCGGGATTATTTTTTCCACCAGTTCGGTTCCGGGCAAAGTTTTTAAATTCCTGACTATTACTTCCCGTACATAATGGGATTTTTCAATCTTTAACTGTTCAACCAGCAGGTCGATACAACCGGGAACTCCCTCATAAACAATATCCTCAACCGCAAAAGCCCGGTCTCTTTCATCTTCCGATTTTAACTCATTAATTAAATCGTCAATATTCGACATTTTATCCCCCCATTGCTCAATATACCCAGTTAGTAAGCAACTCCCATATCTTAACTTTTTAAGAGAAAAAGGCGTTAAACTGCAATTACATTGCTTTTTGGGCCTCTGGAATAATATTAGCTATAAGTCCTATATTTACCATAGCAATTACATTTTATCATACAATTCAACATAAAATTCAAATATTCTTAATATTTTTGGTCCTAATTTCAGATTAATCCTATAGCTTTACCTCCTCTCCTTTTTAACCAGCACTGGAGGGTGAGGAGCCCGCCTGGTTCTGGTTTTCCGCCCACTAAAAAGCATCAACAGGAAAAATACTCCTGCTAATATAAGGGAATATCTAGTTGCATCCCATAATTGTTTGCTATACAAATAGGCTGAGCTAAAAACTGAGCAACCTAAACAAATAGCCCAGGCCTGGATTCTAATTGCCCTGGTATTATCACTAATCGCCTGGTTTATGCCTTGCAACGGCATCCTTATATTCAGTTCCCCCCGCTCGGCACGGGATAAAACCCTAAGCATTAAGGGGGGTAATTCCAGAAGTGAAGTCCCCCATAGTGAAGTTTTATCCTTAATGATTTCCCATATCCCAGTTTTATTGGGACCAATCTCATCAAGATATGGTTTGGCAACTTCCAGGAAATTGATCTGGGGATCCAAAGATATACAAAGACCATACAGAGTACCCAGCGCCCTTCCTAAAAAAGTAAAGTTGGCCGGTATCTGAAAGGGTTGTTCATAAAGCAGAATCTCCAAATCATCAAGGAAAATGCTTAAATCAAAACTGGATGGCTTATTTTCACGGCCCAAAGTGTGTTCGATAAACAAGGTTACCGCCCTCGTAACCACTGCGTTATCTGCATCATAACGTAAAAATCCCACCTCTTTGAGGTAATCGACTACCTCAGAATAATCACGCCTTACCATGGCAAAAGCCATTTCCACCAGTTGCTGGCGAAGCTCAGCAGGAATGGCACCAACCATGCCAAAGTCCACCATAACCAGCTGCCCCTGAGCAGTAACAAACAGATTACCCGGATGGGGATCGGCATGGAAAAATCCATCTACCAAAACCTGACTGACATAGGTCTGCAAAAGCTTTAGAGCTATCCCCGGGAAATCAATCCCCGCCTCTTTTAAAGCTTTATGGTCATTAATCTTTATCCCTTCCATGAACTCCATGGTCAAGACTCTCGGTCTGGTATAATCCCAAATTATATTAGGAATCAACAGTTCGTTATCCTTATTATTAGAAGCAATTCTTTCGGCATTGCCTCCTTCCTGAATATAATCAAGCTCCGCTTGTAATGTAACGTGGAATTCCTCATAAATCGCATCCAGGTCAGCAAAGTGCTCCCAATCAGTAAAGATTTTAATCAAATCTATTACTCTTCTGATTGCATGGAGATCGATGTTAATTAATTCATCGATACCGGGACGTAAAATCTTAATAGCGACGATTTGCCCATCGGGTAAACGTCCTTTATGAACTTGTCCTAAAGAGGCAGAAGCCAGCGGATTTTCGTCTATCCGGGCAAAAATGATTTCCGGTCTGCGCCCAAATTCCTTCTCAATTACCTGGCTAATCTGCTCATAAGTTACGGCAGGCACTTCGTCCTGCAGATCTTGAAGTTCAGCAATACTGAGCTGGGGCAGGATATCCACTCTGGTACTGAAAAACTGGCCCAGCTTTATTAGCAGTCCACCCAGATTCACAGCGGTATTTCGAAATCGCCTGGCTTCTATAACGTATAGCTCAAGTTTTTTGGCTTCTACCCAGGATTTACGATGCCACATTTTTTTGAACTTGAGAGAATAAAAAGCCCAGAATATTTTGATAAATAGAAATATTACCGTCCAAAAACGAGCCAGGGCAGAAGTCTTTCGCATATGCATACCTCACTGTTAAGTTTCGTTTAAGCATCGGATGAAACTACGGAGCAGTATCTTTCGCACCGCTGCAACGAGGCGGGGGATTAGATCTCGCAACTGTTTTGTTAATGGGAACCCGACCACTTAAAAAGCAGGGAACATTCTCCTCGTTATTATTATAACAGAGCAGGAAGAAATAGAGAATTTAAGGTAATTTTCGTATGCAAAAGGAGGAATTGAGACCGAACATAGCGAAACCAGGAATCAGCCAATAGTCCTTGTCCCAGGACTATTGGATTCAGGAGGAAAAATGAATGACCGATAAACCAAACCTGGAAAAACCAATTGAAAATGTTTTTCGTTTATTGCAATCGAGTGATGAAGCACTGCTCCAATATGGGCAAAAATACCGTTATATGGCCGAAAACTCCTTCGACATCATATCCCTGCATAAACCTGATGATCTTAGCTATCTCTATGTTAATCCAACCGTTCAAATATGCCTTGGTTATCTCCCTGACGAGCTCTTAGGCAAAAGTGCCCATGATTTCATTCACCCCGAAGACCAGCCGGGGATACTTGTTGCCCTTCAAAAAGGACTGGAAACCGGTGGGGGCAACAGTGGTCCCTACCGCTTTAAAAACAACAGTGGTGATTATGTTTGGCTGGAGAGTACCTGGAGGGTCATTAACGATGAAGGTGGAACCGAGGCTT
>JAQUXM010000200.1:0-1233 GCA_028692415.1 Syntrophomonadaceae bacterium
AGCAAGAAACGAGACATTTATTGCTTTCCTCCCCTCCTTCCGTTTTTTTAAAAGCTTCCGTCCAATCCCACAACGGCCGCTTTTTAAAACCCGGGCATCCCTTGGTCAGAAGCGAAATGCCTGAGTTTGTTTGCTTTTTGTATGGCTTCCCAATAAAAAGTTAAAACAACCTTATGCAAAAAATTTTTCCACAACATGTTACTTTCCACAAAAGAATTAAAAACCCTGCGAAAGGCAGTTAAGTATTCTATAATATTATAATATGTATTATCATTTGTTATGTTTAGTCGAGACCATTCCCCAAATCAAGCCCTCCAATAAATCGCTTTCACTCACCACTATTTGATTTTTATCAAGCGTGTCCATAATCAGCAAAACAATCATGGTCCCTTTGGGAATGATATCCGCCCTTTCGGGCTGTAAACCCGGCAGTCTTTGCCTTAAGCGCAGAGACATTCGTTCCAGCATATCATAGATATCCGCAATTTCTTCCCGGCGCAAAACCTGCCCGTGAACAAACTCCGGATCATAAACCGCCAGCGAATGTTTAATCGCCACCAGGGTGCTGCCGGTGCCTCCGACCAAAACCAGGGGGTAAGCTGCCAGCAGGTTCTTATATTCACGCAACGGTGCGAGCACATCCGCAATTTCTACGGCCTTCATATCACTTTCGGTGGCCCGCACCGCCCCAACCGGAAGCGACAGCGGGAAGCCAGGATCACCTTTAATAATAAATTCAGTGCTACCCCCACCGAGGTCCACCACCAACGGCAAGGGGTCAAGTTTCAGACTGTGTATAACTCCCTGGTAGCTTAACTCCGCTTCCTCGTTGCCGCTGATTACTTCAATGTCGATATTTATTTTTCCCCTGACCTGGTCTAAAAATTCCTGGCGGTTTTCCGCTTCACGAACAGCACTGGTAGCCACTACCCGAAAAGCTTGGACCCGGTATTCCTGCATAATTTTCCTAAACGCTTCCAGACATTTTATGGTACGCGCCAGCGCATCTGGATTGATTCTCCCGCTGTGATTGAGCCCTTCGCCCAAGCGAGTCGTTTCCAATTTCCTAAAAACCGCTGCCAAACGGTCGTTTTGCAGAGAAGAAATCAGCAAGCGGCAGGAGTTGGTTCCAATATCAATGGCAGCATAGTTCATAAATTTGCTCCTTTAAGGTAAGGGGACACACCCCTAATTTGCTCTCCCAAGTATTTGTCTGCATTTTTCGATTGTACA
>JAQUXM010000200.1:1333-3680 GCA_028692415.1 Syntrophomonadaceae bacterium
CAAAACAAAGAGCGGAACATAGCCGAACCACTTCCTTGGGGTTCCCTATTGCTCTTTTGATGGCTAAAGTTCAGATCGTCACCTGCAGATATAGGCAATTACTTCTTAGTTTTCTCCTTACCCCTTACGTCTTACCCCTTACGCACAATAAAAAACACTCCCTGATCAGGAGTGTTGAGATCTTAGCTGAAACGGTTGCGTTTGCGAGGTTCCAGTTTATTTTTCAGGGGCTGCATCCGCTCATCGCTTTCCTTTAAAAATTTGGCAATCTTATCATCAAGCGTAGCTGGCATTCCGCCGCCTTTACCTGCCGGGCTGTTATTGTATCTGGGGGAATAATTTCCAGCTGGCCGGCCTGAAAATGCACCGGGATTCCTGGGACTTCGCTCAGGGAAAGGCTTTTCTTCAATCTTTTTGGGAGGCACTGCCTGTTTTATGGAAAGCCCGATCTTCTTTCCTGCAACATTGAGGACCTTGACCTTGACACTATCTCCTTCCTTTATAAAATCCTTGACATCCTTTACATAGGTGTCAGCGATTTCAGAGATGTGAACCAATCCTACCGTTCCACCCGGCAACTCAATAAACGCCCCAAATTTGGTAATACCCTGAACCCTACCCTCAACTATGGTACCCGGTACAATATTTGTTTGTTCGATAGGCATAAAAGTTAAGATCCCCCTCAAAATATACTACAATAATTGTATAAAATGCCCGGGCACTAGTCAACTATAAAGAGAATTATTATGATTTGTCGCTGGTAAGCGGCAGCACAAATTGCTCCCCATTTTTTACCATGCCTAATTGTTCGCGGGCCAGCTTCTCCACTGCAACGCGGGAATCCAGTCTTTTTAACTCCTGCTCAAGTTCTCTGTTCTCTTTGGCCAGGTTGGCCTTTTGCTGTTCCAGTTTGTCCCGGCGCTCGGATAATTCCCATATCGTTTTTACTTTTGGAATTACGGTTAAGGATATAAGGATAAATATAATACTGAAAACCATCAATTTTAGAGCGGCCTGCAGTTTACCCCGGCTCTTCATTTTTATCTCCCTCCCCATTGAACAAAGCTAGCGTGTCACCGGGGAGGACAATCACCACTTCATACCCCTTGGAACGAGCCCGGTTGTATAAAGTAGCAATGGTGCTGGCACTTATTTTGAGTGTACGGGCAATTTCCTCGGTACTTCTGCCCATTTCCTTAAGCACCACCACTTGTTTTTCGCGAAAACTAAGTTTTTCCGCTCCCCGAATCTCAATCTTCATTACAGTATATCCACATCTTTTCCACAAACTGTGGACAAATTAGGTAGATATTCTTATTCGGGAAAGCTATAAGGAATTCCTGCTTAATCTAAAACTTTTTTTAAGCATCGGCAAAAACTGCCGCCTGTTTGCTTAATAGGAACCCGATCGTTTAAAGAGGCGGGGGACATCTTTTCGCCTCGTTATTCCTCATCGGAAGGAGGCTTGGGCCTGCGGCATTTTTGCAGGCTTATTTTTACAAACCCGGCAAACCGTTTTATAGTTCTCTTGATCTTCCTTACCAGCGAGCTCATTAAGCTAACTGTTAATTCAGCCAATCGAGACTGGATTTGATAAAAGGAGGAAGAAAAATAGTGATAATAAATAATTATTCCGCCCAGCAGGGCAATTAATACATAAAGCCGCATTTCCCCCTGGTTAATCAACAACATAGAGAGAAAAACCAGTGAAAGCATAAATATCCACAAGATCAAATCCATGATATAGAGAAGGTAGCGTCCTATCCGAGCTTTTCTAATGGTTAACTGGTAGTAATGAAATATTCCACCGGCCAGCACTCCCAATATCAGGGTTAAGCCGAATGATTTAAGCTGCATTAATAGTCCGGACAAATAGACCCCCCCTATTTCCCGACCTCACCCCTTTTCAGCATCGAAAGAAACTGGGGAGCAGTTTCTTTCGCACCGCTGCAACGAGGCAACGCCTCGTTATAACCCGCTGCCTGTTTTGTTAATAGGAACCCGACCGCTTAAAGAAGCGGAGGACATCTTTTCGCCTCGTTATTTTAACAGCCGGTTTAAGATATTTTTGCTCCGGGCTTTGATATCCGCACCCAGCGCCTTATATTCCATGCTATCTACATTCCCCTCCAATGCAACTTTGCCTTCGTCCAGGTTTAGAGCTGTAATATGAAGTTCCTGGCCTAATATATAGAGATAGCCCTCAGCAGTTTGAAGGATGATTTTTTCTTCATCGAAATTAATTACATTGTTAACTCCGTTCAGTTCCATATTTCTTCGGTTGCTCAATTTCAGTGAATGTTCTGCCATTCTCCTCGCCCTCCTAATGTACGGGGACACACCCCTC
>JAQUXM010000048.1 GCA_028692415.1 Syntrophomonadaceae bacterium
AACACCATAATAAAATGCTACCTTGTCCATCATAAATATCTGCTCAGCCAAGTACAAACTCTCCAATCACTACCATAGAAACTAGTGCTATTATAACAAAAAGGCTGATAATGTCCAATCTTCGCCATCTCATATCCCCAGCATATACTGCCTCCCCGGTGTAGCAACGAGCTGTCATCGCCTGGTACACTTCATCGGAAAGCGACATACTCCTAACAAAAAGGGCCGCCAGAGAAGAACCAACCATGGCCTGCCGCTTCCTTAAGGATAAGCTCCCTACTGTTCTTTGGCTGCGGGCTTCAAACATTTCTATGGAAATGCTCAATAAAAGCATCAGGTAACGATAGGTCATTTCAATTATCATTATAAATAAGGCAGGTACTTTTAAAGTTTGCAGGGATCTCAGTAAACGGGCTACCGGGGTGGTAATTGTAAGTAAGACCCCCAGCGACACGGAAATCCCTACTCGTAAAAAGAGAAACAACACAGCCATTGCTCCCTGCTTGCTTATAAACAAGGTGGCAGGGATTTGCATCCCCAGCCAGACCGGTGCCTCAGACCATTGATGAAGCATGAGCAGCGGAGTCCCATCATTAATAATATTAAACAGTGCCGGACTTGCAGCCAGAAGGGTCCACAAGGGAATAATTCCCCATATGCGTTTTTCCAGGCTGTAGATTGGGAGTCTTGATAAATACATCAAAACCACAGTTAAAAGCCATAGCCCTAATAACAGGTAGATACTCCTAGTCATACCAACCAGGAGTATCAATGCTATCGTCCCAATCAACTTCACGCGCGGGTCAATGCCCTGCAAAAGACCTGGCCGATTGGCCAAGCGCTCGGTACTTATTTCTTCCGACAAAGTCTTTCTCATTTGAACAATAGTCTTGAGCAGAAATTTAGAACTTCCACGGCTCGACTGGGTATGTATTTTAGCCCCCAGCCTTTCTGCCAGCATCCATTCCGGAATCATTACTCGATTGTTTTCTCTATTCACTAATTTTTCTTCCTTAATTATTCTTTTACCATTTTTGTAAAAAGAGCCATAATCGCTACAATCAAGGCTACCCCAACTACCGCTGATAAGATATATCCCACCGCCGACTGCATAAAGCTGGCATCGAGACCTGGTATCCCATAATCCGGCATAGGAGCATGCTGCCATAAATCAGCAAGTTTCGCTAGTCCGGTCGGTACAAATCCAACTTCTTCAGGCAACTGGTCGGTTCCCCACTCTCCAAAAGCAGTGCCGGTAGCCAATAATCCCAGTGGGGATAAAATCATGAACAAACCTAAACCCAACCATAATTTTTTGTAAGCTTTAAACATGGCTTTCCACCCCCCATTTACCATTTCCTATTTTCATATATTTTTTAGATATCAGTTCGGGATAATTTTTACTTACAAAGCCTAAGCCCAGAGCCGTAACCAGAGCTTCCACCGGGCCAGCCAGAAGCATGTGTTCACTCATCATCGCGGCTACTGCAACTTTTATGGGAAAGGGAAAATAGAGAGGGGTGCCATCGGCAGCCTGGAAAAGGTGATATTGGGACCCAAATTCCAATCCGGTGAAAAGAGCTGCGAAATTAAGTCCTACATAGCCTGCTATAGCAGCAGCGACTAGTGCCCGGCCTGATGTAACATCAGCATTACCTTTCACCAGGCGGTAGCAATAATAACCTACAAAGGGCATTATTACACCCATATTGAAGCAATTGGCCCCAATCGCCATTATACCCCCATCATTAAATACCAGGGCCTGAATGATGAGGGCAATAGAAACTCCTATACAGGCTGACCAGGGTCCCAGCAATATAGCAAGTAAAACCGCTCCTACCGCATGAGCTGAACTTCCCCCGGGAATAGGCAGGTTAAACATCATTATGGTGAAGGAAAAAGCTGCACCTATTGCTAAAACCGGCACCTCTCTTTTCTTCAGATTTTCTTTGACCTTTTTTACGGCTACTCCCCATACTGGCACCATTAAGGCCAAAAAGGGCACCGCGGTTTGAGGACTTAAATAACCATCTGGTATATGCATTTTTTTACCCCCAATTTTGTTAAACCTGTTTCTTTATTTGCATCATATGATCTCATTTTACCATCCCCCATGCCCAGCGGTATCCTATACCCTATGGGCGGATACAGATACAACTATAGTTGTTTTCGTAAGGGGGAAGGCACGAGGTGTAATTAGTAAAAGATTCACCTCTTACTCCTAACGCCTCAGTATTCATAAATAATACAAATAAAAAAACCACGACAAAGTAAACCGGGCTGCAGTCCAGCGTATACCTTCATGGTACTAATTATTTTATTCAGTTTGATGATAAAGTTTTTCAGCGAGTAGCTTTTTTATAGCATTTTCATAATGCCGTTATTTTGATTATTCTAAATAAAAAAGCTTTTCCCTGCAAAATATTTATTTTTTTGAAACTTTAGAAACTTTTCATCAAGGTAAACGTGCTGATAATACTCCCATCCTGAACTGAAAACAGGTAGTTGCCCCGGGCAGTCAGAAATATCTTGGCCCGCCCCTCTTCGTTAGTGGTGAGTCGGTGCGGGTAGTCCCGGCTGTTGGTGCTGGAATAGGTTGCCCGGACTTCAGCATTCGGGAGCGGGTTACCTTCCTTTAAAACCTGAATTTCGTAGCTTTCACCCATGCGAGCATGGCTGTAATCACAAGGGGTAATTTCCAGTGGCAGGCCAATCGAAGTCAACCCATGGTGATGGTGATGGCCTACTTCTATCACGGTCTTGGCATATCTTTCCTGCTCGCCTTGCTCATGAACGTAAACCTGAATTAGTCCATCAAGTTCTGGACCCAGGTTGATTTCCGCGGTTCCATGATGGTCATGAATATCCAGCTCTTTTGCTACCCCTTCACTGACTGTATATGCCCCAGGATTATTCAATCCAAGCTCTGCATCAGAACTCATATTATAGCCTTTATAAAGCTTTAACTTGACTTCTTCACCTTCATGAAAATGGCCGTGATCTGTGCTGGGCTCTAACCAAATTTCAGCATGGGGGGTCTTGATTTCCGCGCTAATTTCCTCCAATATAACGCGGTGATGAACCAGTTCCATCTCTCTAATACGAGCTTGAACTACCCTGCGTTCACCAAAAATATTTTCCATGAAAATATTATTATCTTCTCCAGGTATTATGCGATCAACTTTTTCCATGAGCAATTCCTCATGCCCACTGCGGTTAATATAAACATTAGCTTCACACATTTCCTTTACCTCCTATTCCGTTGCGCAAGGAGAACAAAATATTCCTTTGTCAGTATGAACTGCCCGAGCTTCCATAACGCCTTCGCCGCAGCCATCACAACGGATACTTCCATGTATCCTGGCCCGTTCGGGCATCTCAAAGGGAATTTCCCGCCAATCAAATAGTTCTTCAAAAGATGCGGTCATAATCTTCTCAAACAATACCCCGATCAATTGCTCCTTTTCGCTGATTTCATCATCAGTCAGATGGTCTTTGGCAGCCAGTTGGCGGTAACGTTCAAATTCACTGCCATTAAGTGCTCCATATTTCTGAGCTATACGCACCGCCTTATTTTGTTCCCGGCTGGCTATAGTATAAACATGCTTGCCATAATCTTTGAAAATAAGATTTCCCTTGCCAAATGTGCAGCTCAAAATTGCCTGTATGGCATCGACCGCACAGGCATCAGTCTCAACGACCGCTAATAGTTCTTCATCATAGTCTTGTCCCACACCCAGGTATTTTTGCGCAAATTCAGCAGCGCGAACGCCCATTAAAAGGCCCGGACATATATGTCCATGAAATTGTATAGCCAATTCTATAGGCGGCATATTCTTGCACATTCAAGCTGTCCCCCTTTCTTCGCATTATCCCATGTTAGCATTAATTTTTTTCCTTATTCAATCTCCTGATTTTGCCAAGCAGATTATCTACCTGTATAGGCAAAGGATCATCATTAATTCCTGTAATCTCCAGGCCGTATCTGTTAAGCGGAATAAGTAGCTTTAAGGCATCTGCTGAAGCAATAGCCTCAGCCATCAGCGGAGTAAGCTCTCCGGAATATGAGTTGGCGGCAATTATTGCCACTGACCCCACTATTAAATCAACTTTCTTAACGGACTGGACCACTGCATTCTCCCCACTGGCACCTTCATTGGCACCGGCTCGCAGCATTATCGAACTAGCCACCGCATTGGTTCCCAAAGCAATTATATGACAGGATTGACCAAACTCTTGGCGAAGTTTTTCAACAATTAGCCTTCCAATCCCTCCTCCTTGTCCATCAACTACAGCAAACTTCAATAGATTCCCCCCTTTCAGTGATTTTTCCCATAAGTATAGCATATCTTACCCCGAGTCAGCATTTTTGAAATCTATAATGCCATTTATAAATCCTATAATAATTGGTCAGGTACAAACCGCAATGTAAGTAAGAGAAGGCAGGAAATAGGTGGAAAGCATGATTTGCAGATATTGGAGGTAATTAATGATTTGATATAGGAAAGATAACCATAAACGTCGAGCCTTCCGAACTGGTCTCAATATCTATGGTTGCATGATGGCGAGCGGCTATACCATAACAAACCGCAAGGCCAAGACCAGTGCCTTCATCCTTGGTCGAAAAGAAGGGGGTTCCTATTTTTTCCATAGTTTTGGAATCAATTCCCGTTCCTTGATCCTGTATTGACAGAACCACATATTCATCCTCCTGAAACAATCTTAATCTTACCTTCCCCCCAGGTACTGTTGCATCCAAAGCGTTATGAACCAGGTTATGGATAAGTTGCCTTATCTCCTTTTCATCAAGCACAAGATCCGGTATCTCATTCATTGTCTCCCATATAATCTCTTTATCCTGAATCCTAGCCTTAGCCTGGATTAAAGGAAGAATACTGTTCATCAGTGGTTTAAAATTCACGGGTTTTAGTTCCAGCATCTTGTTCCTGGCCAAAGAAAGGAATTCAGTTAATATGGCATTAGCCTGGTCGAGTTCTTCAATCATTAATTCAAAAAAGGCTTCGTCATTTTTATATTCTCCTTTTTCACTCAATAATTGTAAAAAACCACGAACCGTAGTCATCGGATTCCTTATCTCATGCCCAATACTAGCGGCCATTTCGCCGACCAGATTTAACCTGTCCAGGCGTAGCATTTGAATTTCCATTTGCCTGCGTTCAGTTATATCACTGAGTATGCAAAGCAGGCAGGGTTGCAGTTCGCTGTTTATATTTATGATTTCGGCCGATAATAACCCAATTCTCTGCTCCCCGTTGCTTCTGCAAAACTGTACTTCAATTTCGTGAATCGACTCCTCATTCGCAATTCTCTGTTTGATTTGCTCCCGTTGATCAATATTCATCCAAAAACCTATGTCTATGGAGCTTTGCCCTATGATCTCATCTTGCTTGTAACCAATGGTATGGCAAAAGCTTTCATTTATATCGATAAATCTACCATCTTCCAAGCTGGTAATGGACATACAAATCGGGCTGGCATTAAAGGCTATGGAAAATCGCTCCTCAGACAAACGTAATGCGTCTTCGGCTAACTTACGCTCGGAGACATCGAGGCCAATACAAAGCAACAACTCCGAACCATCAACATCGGTAAAAGGATAATCAAAGAATTCGTAGGTATGACCGTTGGGATAAAACCATTCGCCTATGTGAGTTTCAATTTTCTGATTGGGTTTAAAAGTGGAACAGCCCTCGCAAGGAACCGTTTGGCCACGGAAAACCTCATAACAAGGTTTTCCATCGGTATCACCAAAATGTTCCCGAAATAATCGATTGGCAAATTGGAAGGAATAATCAGGTGCTATCAAGTATACCAGAGCCGGCAAACCATCAAGAACTGAAAAAAGGCGGCTGCGCTCCATCTTTAATTCTTCTTCCACTTGCTGACGGCTGGCTATTTGCTCCTGTAAATCTTGATTTACCTTGCTTATTTCTCCAATGCGAAATTCAACAATTTCTTCAAGAATTGCTTGAAATTGCTTTAAATCATTTTCAATTTCGGTATAACTCTTGAAATTGCGAAGCATTTTTGAGGGATTTGTATGATGCTGCTCATTAGTGCTTTTCGACCTGCACTCTGTATCCGGATTCTCGTACTCCATAATTTTTTGGCGCAGCAGAGCCAATTCTCCTATGAGTTGTTCCTTACTTTTATCAATATCCCTCACCAGCGATTCTCCTAATCATCCATTAAAATCATAAAAATTCGTTTGTTTATTGCTTATTCTTAATTTTCGTTCACTTTCTATTATATCCTGCAATACCTCAACCGCAAATTATTGTAAATATCGACAAATATAAAATGTTTATGCTTAGTTTATCTATTTTTTTTCAAATTCGACGTTGTTTATTTCTTATATATTTAGAAATTGGTAAATTTTACTTTGAATTATTATTGGTTGAGTTGTAATCTAATCTTGAACACAATAATAACTAGAAAGTTAAGATGGGAGCAGGGTAACTATGATAGTTGCAAGGAAAATTGCCGGCCAACGCGTTTATCTTTCGCCGCTGGACATTTCAGATATTGACATTTACGCAAAATGGCTCAATGATGTGGAAACTTACATTTACCTTGATGCTTCTGTACAGGTAATTAACTTGGAAACTGAAAGGCATTTTCTTAATAATGCAAAAGAAAACGGCGACCAGTATTTTGCCATTAGATTAATAGCTGATAACAGCATGATTGGCAGCTGCGGGCTTATAAAAATCGATCATATTAATCGCAAAGCAGAATTAAGCCGGGTCTTCATCGGGGAAACCGCTTATGTGAATAAAGGCTTTGGCTCTGAAGCAATTCTCCTCTTGCTTGATTACGGTTTTAATATTTTGAATCTAAACAACATCTCAGTCTTATGCTGTGCTTATAATCGTCGCGCCCTCAAGAGCTATGCCAAGTGCGGGTTTAAAACTGCAGGATGCTTCAGACAGGCTAAGATAATAAAGGGAAACAAATATGATGATATTATTCTTGATATACTTGCTGAAGAATTCTCCGGTAGTCCATACAAATCTAAATTAGATGAAATACTTCATACTTATTGACTGAATATTTACCCTTCCATTCACTTCAGTCAGCAATAAACATCTTTTGACCAATCATACTTTATACCATAAAATTTTTTCCCAATAAACAGGAGGCCGGCTTTCATAGAATCAGTAAGTATTATCAAAAACCCTTCATCTCCAATCGCTTACCATCAAGCCTTTCAGACAATATGTAAGTAATAGATTTGACAGACTATATACTTAGTCCGTCAAGCTTTCTTAAAAACACTAATTGATATATTTCCATGCGCTTTGCCAAGGTTAAATATAATAGCCAAATCCAATTTAACTTATATTTTTGTAAATATTTCGGCCCGGATTGTTAATACCATTTTTAGGTAACAATTAGTATTTCTCTTTCATAAACTAAAGCAGGTTCCAAATTAGAGATATCCTGTGCCAATTCGCCAAGAAAGGAGAGAAACTAATGCCTAACTATAAAATTTTTCAGGATTATGCCGATTCCCTGCGGACCAAAATTTATGGTATTGATGAATCTGGCTCCACTACTCCGCTTTTAACTAATGCCAGTGGTAAGCTAGATGTTGTAGGAAACGTTGAGTTTAGCGGTCAAGTCAGCGGTACCGTTACCGTCAGCGGTCAAGTCAGCGGTACCGTTACCGTCAGCGGCGAAGTCAGCGGTACCGTTAAAGTATCTTCAGGCATCGAAGTCAGCGGCACCGTTGCGGTTAGCGGCGGAACTGTCGGAGTCAGCGGGGCTGTTACAGTATCCTCCGGTGTTGAAGTCAGCGGGGGAACTATTGAGGTCAGCGGCCAGGTCAGTGGTACTGTTACAGTCAGCGGCGAAGTCAGCGGTACCGTTAAAGTATCGTCAGGCATCGAAGTCAGTGGGGGAACTATTGAGGTCAGCGGCCAAGTCAGCGGTACCGTTACCGTCAGCGGTGAAGTCAGCGGTACCGTTAAAGTATCGTCAGGCATTGAAGTCAGCGGGGGAACTATTGAGGTCAGCGGCCAGGTCAGCGGTACCGTTACCGTCAGCGGTGAAGTCAGCGGTACCGTTACAGTGTCTTCAGGCGTTGAAGTCAGTGGAATTGTTAATACCAGCGGAAACGCATTATATGTCCGAGGAGCCATTGTCGACTCCGGACCGGTAAGCAGTGGCATATCAGGGCAGGACTCCGGCGTTTTCGGCGAAGCATATTGGGATGTACTTGGTTATCGCAGTTGGACCTTTGCAGTTAAATATAGCGGTGATTCCGGTGATTTTGTAAGTGCCCGGTTGCAGATCAGTCCAACCGCCAGTGGAAGTGACTGGGTAAATGTCGATCCTTCACCTGCTTATTACAGTGGAACAACTCTTTGGAACTTGTTCACTACAACTTACCAGCTTAGATATGCACGTGCATACTATGTTAATGATTCTGGAGCCAGCGGCGCCATGGCCCTGTATTTCCAGGCAGAATACTAAACTAAAAATCATGAATAGTTCGAGGCAAAATGATGACCACCCACTGAAGGGGTGGTCATTCTATTTGGCTAATCCGATGATTATAGTATTTCTATGTTAGAATAAGATCTGTTTGCAACAGATCTACAATTTCCATAACGGCACCTTCTCCCCCACTGGCTTTAAGCACATAATCAACCTCATTTTTTAAATCCTGAGAAGCACTTTGCACTGTAAAGCTTAATCCCACACGCTTGAATAATTTCAGATTCCTCACATTGCTCCAAACACAGGCCACCTCATCAGAACGGTATTGCTCGCCGAGCAATGTTAATATTTGTTCTTTGTTCCCGGAATAAATGCTATTGATGCCTAATCCCCGGGCGGCTTTTTCCAATACCGGATCATCTTCCTCCATTATTAAGACACATTGAATACCTTTATCCTGCAAGTAAGCTATGCCGTTGCGATCCTGGAAATAAAACTTCTTTACTTCATCACCGGAAGATGAAAAATAGATCGCTCCATCGGTAAGCACACCGTCACCATCTATAAGCAGGATCTTAATCCGGGCCGCCTTTTCTCGAATTTTGTATACCTTGTAGCAATCTTGAATGTAATGATCAATTTCCTGAAAGAGGGGTGCCATCCCCTGAATGTCTTTTTCACAGCCCTGCAGCAGGGGCCGGAACTCCTTCTCCATCATTTGGGCTTTTGAAACGGGATTAAGCTCTCGTGAGATTTGCGGAACCGCAAGCATCAAGAACTGCATCTCAACCCGGTTCATAGGCTCGATAATCGTGGCAAAAAACCGGTTCTCTCGCAATTCCGCCATACTGCGATTGAACTGCTCATAGCTCTGGCCTATCAGCCGTGCATCCTGGCTCTCTGCCGTCGAGCTGATACCATCCAAGTTGATTTTGCATTGTTCCAACAAACGAAATACTCCAGCAAAAGCATTATTCATTATACGATGCTGCTTCATGAGATAGTCAATATCATAACTGAGCTTCCTGCACTCCAGCCAGTTGTCCTCAACCGAACGATCACGCAGAATATCTCCTATAAGTTCATTAAGGCTTTGAAAGCGGCTTCCTGCTATGTGGGCACCATATTGGGTGGTATTTATCACCTCTAAATTCTTATTCTGTTCCAGATACGCCTCTATCTGACGCCTCATACCGTTGAAGCTGTAACTGCAGGCCACCTCATTATCGTTTACATCCTTAACCCTAAGTGCATTTTCGAGTTCCTCTTTACTGGCCTCCAGAGGGAAAAATGTGGAGCCAGCCGCATAATTCATCCCATCTCTATAAGCCAGATTAAGCCCTACCAATATAACGGGATTAAAGCCTAGTTTATTTAGCAGCTGCAAAGTGATAACCGCAATAGTAGCTGCATCAGCAATAAAATCCAGTTCTCCCCCGCCTTTCGGTTTTAGATAAAAAGCGGCCAGGACATCCTGGTTAATCAACATGTGCATCTGGGGACCGGGGTATTTTAGTGTTTCATATCCCACCGTACTGCCAAAAATAAGGGGAATGGATTTTATATCGTTGCCTTGAAAGCCTTGAAAGACAATTTGATTTTCCTTGCTGGGGTCATAGGTACAAGCGGCATCAGGGTAAATGCCGTTTTGAACGAGGGTGTTGACAGCTGTTCCCACCGAAAATATATAGGCCAGGCCTTTTTCCTTTATGGTTCTGAGGTTTTCTATTTCTTCTTGAAGGGATGGTCCGGAAGCTACCAGGAGGGCTGGTTTGTTTAAGAAGCAGCCTTTTTTCTCCAGTACTATATCGGGAGTATTTAGGACCTGGATAAAATTTCTCAGGCTGTTGATACCCCAGCGCTTTTGAAAAGCGGTATAGGTAGCAACCGAATGACGGTGCTCTTCGATCAATTTGGCGAAGGTGTTAAAAAAGGCCTGCCGTTTTTCCGGGAATATGGTCTGGTACGATGGCAGTTCTATAATCAGAATTGAACTGCGGATCTGTCTGACAATACTAGAGGAATACATATCCAGGTCTTCCGGCTTGCTTTCCAGGTAGATATTTTGCAATAAATGAAAAGGTAGTTCGTTTAAATCGCTATGGCAGAGGAATTGGTAAAACACCTCGGGAACCGGTTCATATATGGAAAAAGGAGTGTCCGGATATTTTTCTACAAAGGCCTTTATCTGGTAGCCCATACCCAGACCGTAAAAAAGAATATCCGAATGCTCTTCCATATTCTGAAATTGCCCAATAAGGTCTTTTGCTTCCTGCTGGGGGTTTTCTTTACCATGTATAAACTGTTTTCTCACTTTGAAATTTGTAATAGCATTTTTACTGCTTACCGCCCGGACCAGCTTCCTGTCTAACTTACCCTCTATTTCTGACATTGTTTGCCATAGGTCAGGAAAAGAATTCTTCAAAATCTCCATATTATCTGGAAATGCCATAATTGTTCCCCCTCAAAATCAAGAACATGCTGTTTCATTCTATGGGTTTATTGTATTTAATGTGTTGGGGTTTTGTATGTCAAACGTAACCATTTCTTATCTAGATCGGAGATGTATGCAGAACTAAATGAGTTCCACTGTAATATATTTTAATATCAGAAGCTTATTAAGCATTGCTGTCCAATATTAAGATTACCAATGACTTCAAAGGAGGTGATTAATGATGAAGTAAGCAACCTACATTTTAGACGGATAATTCCATGGATTAGCATTTTGACCAATCGTTAAGGAATGATCAACAGGAAGGAGACGTGAAAAGTGAAATTTTGCAAGCGTTGTGTAATGCCGGATACCCGCCCGGGAATTCGCTTTGATGAAGAAGGTATCTGTCAGGCTTGCCGGGCCGAAGAACAAAAGGACCGAACCGATTGGAAGGCGCGTTTTGAAGAATTAGAGAGACTTTGTGCCAAGTATCGCGGGAGTAATGGTGATAGTTATGATTGCATTATTGCCGTAAGCGGGGGTAAGGATAGTCACTTTCAAACCCATATAATGAAAGAAGTCATGGGAATGAATCCACTGCTGGTATCCGTTGAAGACAACTTTCCCATGACTGATGCCGGATTGCATAATATTAAAAATATATCGGAAGAATTTGGCTGCGACATCATTAGTTTAAAGCCCAATATCAAAGTTCAAAAGAAGGTAATGCGAAAAACCTTTGAAAAAGACGGGAAACCTACCTGGTATACCGATAGACTTATTTATTCCTATCCTATTCACATGGCCCTAAAATTTCAAATTCCCCTGGTAGTATACGGAGAAAATATTAGTTATGAGTATGGAGGAGAGCAAAGAGAAGAAACCTATTCAGCCCGAGACCAGATTAATAATGGAGCGGCTTCCGAAATCCCCTGGGAGGAATTGCTTGATGATCAAATCACAATGAAGGATTTAGGCCTATGTGTGTATCCCGATAGTTCCCAAATTGACAGCAGCCAGCTGGAACCCATTTATTTGAGCTATTTTGTAAGGTGGAGCAGCTACAACAACTATCTGTTTGCGTGCAAAAGAGGATTTCGGGATCTGACTCACGAATGGCGCCGGCAGCATCATGTAGAGGATTTTGATCAGGTTGACAGTCGAGCCTATATGATGCATCCCTGGATGAAATACCCCAAGTTTGGGCATGCTTCAGCAACAGACTACGCTTCGAAGTTTATTCGCTATGGCTTGATTACCCGTGAGCAAGGAATTGAACTGGTAAGGAATCATGATCACCGACTTGATCCATTGGTAATAAGGGATTTCTGTGATTTTTTAGGATACTCAGTTGCAGAGTTCTGGTCAATTGTTGACAGATTCTATAATCAGGAGCTATTTATTAAAAATGCTAATGGGCAATGGCAGCTTAAAAAGCCCCTTTGGGAACTTTAACCACTATAGCGGTTTGGCGGGGGTACAATGGGGTGCCTCCAAAAACACCAGTCATCCTGACATAGAATTTCGAAGAATTTCCTAAGTTACATATGAATTCTAGAGGATAGAGGTAAGTATTGCTCATGCATCAATAATGTTCTCATTGGCCGGCTGCTTTGATAAGGTCACAGATAAGAAAATCCATTTCATCATCGATATCCCACGATCTGTCTCCGGGCATAATATATGCAACAGTTTCTTCACTGATAAAGCTCTTGGTTTTTAATAGATAATCGGTTTGGGCTACATAGACTGCTCCATTGAGTACATATACCGGAGGGAGGTTCTGTCTGCGGTCAATTAGCTTTGCAGCCGGCATAAGCGGATACATTTTCCGCTGCTCGCTTAATGTGTACATCCAGTAAGGGCTTTCATCAGCTGCTGATACGGATACACAGACCGGAGCATCCTTCCGGATACAGTAATGGATACATCCATCAATATCGGCCACGGTCCGCAGGGGAGATGTTGGCTGCAATAATATCATATAATCATACTTCTCCCCGATGGTATTCAGAGCATGAATTACAGGTTCGATTCCCGGGGTTTCATCTCCGGCCAGTGCCGCCGGCCGCACGAAGGGAACTTCTCCCCCCCATTCTTTGGCCACTTGGATAATCTCCGCATCATCGGAGGAAACAATTAAGCGATCAATATATTTAGATTTCCGGGCTTCTTCTATGGTCCAGGCAATAAGAGGTTTGCCAGCCAATACCTTTACGTTTTTCCGGGGAAGTGTTTTGGAACCGCCCCGCGCGGGGATTATTCCCAGAACCTTCTGCTGCTTAATCATCCAAACACCTCCGTAAATTCATTATTGGCTCTTTCGTAATCATCAAAGCGCCCAATGTCTATCCAATATTCCCGGATGGGAAAGGCCGCTATTTCCTTACCGTTTTTCAAAAGAACCTTAAAGAAATCAGGAATGTCAAGATGGGAATCAGGCTGGATATAATCCAGGACATCAGGATTCAGTACATATAATCCAGCATTAATAAAAAAGCTTTGAACCGGTTTTTCCTCAATTTTTTTGAGTCTATTTTGATCAATAGTAACTACTCCATAAGGTATCTGACTGTGCTGCTCTTTTACACAAATAGTTGCGTCACCAAGATTTTTCTGGTGAAAATCAAGTACCTGACCAAAGTTTATTTTGGTCAGGATATCCCCGTTCATGAGAAGTAGTGGTTGATTGGGCATAAACGGAAGTAACCCCAATGCCCCTGCCGTACCCAGACTGTTTTTTTCATATAGGTAATCTATTTCTACTCCCCAGAGGGAACCTCCGCCAAAATGTTCTTTAATCATCTCCGCCTTGTAATTTACCGAAATATAAAAATGCCTGAAGCCTTGCTCTACAAAACTCTCCAAAATTGTCTCCAGTACGGGCTTGTCACCAACTCTTAAAAGAGGCTTGGGACATGATTCAGTGAGGGGTTCCAAGCGCTTGCCCAATCCCCCGGCCATTAATATTACATAATTATCTCGCGGCGGAGGACTTAAGAGCTCATCAGCAATTTCCAATCCCACCAGGCGTTGCTTTTCATCCACTACCGGAATCTGCCTTATTTTGGTGGCTTTCATAAGTGATACTGCTTTTTCAGGGGGATCTTCCCTGTAAACAAAGCGCGGGTTCATGTTCATAATGCTGTTTACAGGTTCCTCCAGGCTTAAATGTTTCATAATTGCCCGGCGTATATCTCCGTCGGTGACCGTCCCCAGCAATTGCCCTCTTTCATTTACCACCAGAGCAATCTGCAGGTCTCCCCGGTCAATTATCTCAATAGCCTTTACAATCGGTGTGTCAGGGCTTAAAAGAACTTCCTGCCACATCTTATATTTCCTCATTTCTACTTCTAATGTTTGTTAATCACTTGAGTACTTGCCTTAAAACAAATGCGGATAAGGTATTCCATAATATGTGTTTCTATTGGAAAGAGTGCATTACGGGGAGGTGGTAACCACACTTCTACTACTTTCATAAGCTAATAAAGGATAAAGCCCGGAATATTGTCGATGATTAAGTGATTGAGGTGGAGAAATGCGCATTCTTTTAGTGGTTTACGATAATGATGCTTATATTTCCTGGTTCCCCCAGGGTTTGGCCTATATTGCTGCGGCATGCCGGGCAGCCGGCCATGAAGTTGAGATTTACAACCAGGATGTTTATCACTGGCCGGAATCCCATTTAAACGATTTATTAAATAAGGAACGATATGACTTCATTGGAGTCGGTGCCTGCGGTGGTTATTACCAGTACCGCAAAGTGTTGAAAATTTCCGAGGCCATTAACCATTCAAAACACCGGCCTTTTTATGTTTTGGGAGGACATCTGTCCGCGCCGGAACCAGATTACTTTTTAAAAAAGACCTTGGCTGATGCCATTGTTATTGGTGAGGGCGAGATTACAGTTATCAAGCTTTTGGAAGCACTGGAGCATAAAAAGCCTTTGCATTCGGTAAACGGCATAGCCTTCCTGGAAAATGGGCAATGTATCCAGACGCCGCGGCAGGCATTGATTGAAGACATAGACAGTATTCCTTTTCCAGCGTGGGATTTGTTCCCCATGAATCATTATGCTTTGCTCAGGCTGCCCAATATAAAAAACAGTGAACGCTGCATGCCAGTCTTATCGGGAAGGGGATGTACCTTCAAGTGCAACTTTTGCTACCGTATGGATCAGGGTTTCAGGGGGCGGAGTGCGGAAAGCATTGTGGAAGAAATACAGATCTTGAAGAAAAACTACGCCATATCATATATAGCCTTCTCCGATGAACTGCTAATGAGTTCTACTCAAAGAACGCTGGAACTATGCCGGAGTTTTATCAAACATAAGCTGGATATCAGGTGGGATTGCAACGGCCGGCTGAATTATGCCAAACCTGATGTTCTAAAACTGATGAAGGAGGCTGGCTGTGTATTTATCAATTACGGAATCGAATCCATGGATGAACAGGCTTTGCGTAATATGAATAAAGCCCTGACTGTAAAACAGATCACCAGCGGCATTGAAAACACTTTAGCTGCAGGAATAAGCCCAGGGTATAACATTATATTCGGCAATATTGGAGAAACAGCCGAGTCCCTCCGTCTGGGGGTTGAATTTCTTTTGAAATACGATGATCATGCCCAGATGAGAACGATCAGGCCGGTAACACCTTATCCCGGTTCCCCTTTATATTATTACGCTATTGAGAAAGGCCTTTTGCGGGACTGTGAAGATTTTTACGAGCACAAACATATGAATTCCGATCTGCTAACAGTAAATTTTACCAACCTCAGTGATGATGAGGTTTATAGGCTATTATACGAAGCCAACCAAAAACTCCTGTTAAATTACTACGCGGCACAAATTGAGAAAACCCAGGAAACCCTCCACAAGCTGTACCTTGAAAATGACCCCGCATTTCGGGGGTTTCGCCAGAGTTAAGCGTGCACCTGGCTGGTCGAGTAGACCCGGGGACTTACACCCCGAGTCTCTATGAAAAATTAGGTTATCAGGGTTTTAAAAGATCAAGAAATGATGCCAACATTGAGTTTCATTTTTCTTGAAAAAAAATATAATACATAATTGTTTTTTACGATTTGGGAAAAAACACCTTAAAGGTGCTCCCTTTTCCGGGTTTGCTGAACACTTTAATAGTCCCTTTATGTTCATCTGCAATCCAGGCTGCAATTGCCAAGCCCAACCCTGTTCCTCCCTGTTTTCGTGATCGAGCTTTATCGATCCGGTAAAATCTCATAAAAATCTTCTCTCTCTCAGACTCATCAAAACCTATTCCGCTATCTTCGATCACAATTTCCATTGCATTTTGTATTTTTCTCATTTTCAAGTTAACACTCCCGCCATTGGGTGTATATTTGAAAGCATTATCCAGAAAAATGCTGACCATCTGTCTTATTCGCACTTCATCACCATACATTTTTACTCCTGGCTCTATACCCGAAGAGAATTTTAAATTCTTGTTCTGAAACAGAGGCGCAAATTGAAACACAAGTTCGCTCAATAGAGACGATAGGTTAAATTCATTATGATTAAATTTAATTTCTTGCGCATCAATCCGGCTCAGGAAAAGAAGGTCATTAACCAGTTTGCCCATATTACTGGTTTCGCTGTAAGCATTTTGCAGCCAATTGATATTATCCTTTATACTGCCGTTCTGGTCAGCTACCACAACATCAAGGTTGCTTTGTATTATCGTAAGTGGAGTTCTAAGTTCGTGTGAAACATCGGCGATAAATTCTTTCTGCCGCTGCCAGGCAAGTCTGACCGGCATCATAGCTCGCCCGGCCAGCCACCAGCCAATGAATGCAGCGAATAAAATGGCAATCATACCAGTTCCCATCAGAACATAGCTGAACCTGCTGATAAGCTTGTGAATCATGGTGAGATTACAGTAGGTTTGTACAACTCCATTTTCATTGTTTTTGTGAAAAGGAACCGAATAGATTCGGTACTCAATTCCATCCAGATTAATGGTATCCCAGCGACCTTTACGACTTAACCAGGACTGCTGTGCCAATTCCTGACTGCGTTGAAACATGGCCTGATATTGCAAAGAAGAGTTGGTAATTTGCATATCCTCATCACGTAAAATAAACTTAAACAAGGCGTCAGCATTTTTCTCACCATCAGGTACTTTTTTAGCAGGTCGCTCATCATGCACTTCAGGTATAATATCAGGTATAATATTGAGATCGTTTACCTGCCCTGCATTTATCTTCAACTCTCGGTCGAGCATAAATCCATCAGCATAAAAAATATTGTAAAAAGCAAAGCCGATAAATAGAAAAGTAAACAACACTAATACCAGTGTATAGTAAAGCGTTAATCTCAGGCGCATGCTGCGCAGTTCCTGAAACATAATTACCTCGCTTCCAGGGTGTAGCCGATTCCTCTCACCGTAGCAATAACATAATTGGCTTTACTTATTTTTTTTCTCAGATAATGAACATATATTTCTA